>NZ_JAWOWL010000001.1:0-130027 GCF_033340395.1 Vibrio sp. 1159
GGCGCTGGACTAAACAAAGGCCCCCTTTTAGGGGGCTCACACAAAGCCACCTTCTTTAGAAGGTGGTAATTTACTTTGGAGAAGAGAATAATGACAATGCTGATTCGTGAAGGCACATTGGAAGAAGCACTTCAAGTTGTGGCGCGTGTTACCGAGTTTTCGAAAGGAGAAACGGTAGACTCCATGACTCAACGTTTAGAAGAGAAAAACAGTTTAATCCTCGTTGCAGAAAAAAATGGCACGATTGTCGGCTTCAAAATAGGTTACGAATTAGAGGATGGTGTTTTCTATAGCTGGTTAGGTGGTGTTGTCCCTGAAGCTCGAAATGAAGGCGTGGCACAACTGCTTTTGGAAGCTCAAGAGGATTGGGTGGCAGAACAAGGCTACAACACATTAAAAGTGAAATCTCGAAACCAGTTTCCGGCTATGCTTCGCTTGTTATTGAGAAATGGCTATATAATTGAAAAGTTTGAAGAAAAAGTAAATCTTCGAGAATCTCGAGTGCATTTCATTAAAGCAATGTGAAAATAAATGAGATTTTTTCTCATTTAACTGTTGACTACGAAATGAGAATCATTATTATTAAACCTGTCTTAGGGAATGAGGAAAGTTCACAAGGACGTTGAGTGACTTATTAACAGAAGTTAATTAACTGAAAGTTGAGAAGTGATGAAACATTTTTCCGAGAACTTGCACGAATTCTTTTTGACACGACATTGCTCACATTGCTTCCAGTGTAATTTATAGCTTCTTGGTTAAGCTGCTCTATTTACAGAATTTGCTTTACCACTTCTGCTAGGCGACCCCATTCGGGTCGCTTTTTTCTTTTCTACGATTTCTATTTGACGTCACTATTAATATCTTTTCCACATGCGATGATCATTTTAGGATCGTTGATCTTCTCGCCGTTATGCGAATTTGTTGTTATTAATCAATGGTTTGGGTTGGTGTTTTCTTGTGTTTTTTGTTATTGGATAACCAGTGGATAATTTCTATAAACAGAGTTATCCACAGGAGGTGGTGTTTTCGTGAATAAAGTCGGAAAAATTTACGCGACCTAGATCGAGCGAACAAGATAGATTCAGATCAGCAGTCATGGCATCCTAGGCAGATCTCTCAAGTACTGAATTGGATACAGACAATTATGGCAAGTATTCCTGAAAATCCGTTGATCCTTATCGACGGCTCTTCTTACCTATATCGCGCTTTTCACGCCTACCCGGGCACCATGAGCAAT
Organism: Vibrio sp. 1159; assembly: GCF_033340395.1. NCBI lineage: Bacteria > Pseudomonadati > Pseudomonadota > Gammaproteobacteria > Vibrionales > Vibrionaceae > Vibrio > Vibrio sp. 1159. The sequence continues at coordinate 1,238 of NZ_JAWOWL010000001.1, forward strand.
GGTGAAATTCCAACTAATGCCGTTTACGGCGTCGTGAACATGTTACGCAGCATGATGCGTCAGTTTGCGTCTGAGCGCATCGCGGTGGTTTTCGATGCAAAGGGAAAAACCTTTCGTGATGATATGTATGCAGAATACAAAGCGAATCGTCCGCCAATGCCGGATGACCTGCGTTGTCAAATTGAACCATTACACAATGTTATTCGTGCAATGGGTTTGCCGCTGATCTGTGTTCCTGGCGTCGAGGCGGATGACGTCATCGGTACGTTAGCATACCAAGCATCACAAAAGGGCATGCCTGTATTGATCAGTACTGGTGATAAAGACATGGCGCAGCTAGTGGATGATAACATTACCTTGATCAACACCATGACGAACGTCGTAATGGATCGTGAAGGTGTGGTTGAAAAGTTTGGCATTCCACCTGAGTTGATCATCGACTACTTAGCACTGATGGGCGATAAAGTAGATAACATTCCTGGTGTACCGGGTGTCGGTGATAAAACCGCGACCGCACTACTGCAAGGTATTGGTGGTCTGACGAAGTTGTATGAAAACCTCGATGATATTGCAGGGCTTGGTTTCCGTGGTTCTAAAACCATGGCGAAAAAGCTCATCGACAACAAAGAAAATGCCATGCTTTCGTATGAGCTCGCGACCATCAAATTGGATGTTGAGCTTGAGGAAACGCCAGAATCATTGCTGAAAGCGGAACCAAATAAAGACGAATTAGTGAAGCTGTATGGCCAACTGACGTTTAAATCTTGGTTGAATGAACTACTTGAAGGCGGTTCTGGATCTGTGGAGGCTGTAGAGCTTGCAGGATCTTCACAAGCTTCTTCTTCTCAAGCCGAGATGGAAACTTCTGCGGTAACAATCGATCGCAGCCAATATGAAACAATTCTGGATAAAGAAACCTTCAATGCTTGGCTAGATAAACTTCAAACGGCTGAGCTGTTTGCATTTGATACGGAGACCGATAACCTAGATTACATGCTAGCGAATCTAGTTGGTTTGTCATTCGCTGTCGATGAAGGTATTGCGGCTTATGTGCCAGTTGCACATGACTATTTAGATGCGCCTGAACAGCTTGATCGTGATTGGGTACTAGAACAGCTGAAGCCAATTCTTGAAGATGCAGCGAAAGCAAAAGTCGGTCAAAACTTAAAGTATGATGCGTCTGTACTCGCTCGTTACGACATTGAGCTAAAAGGTATCAAGCACGACACGATGTTGGAATCGTATATCTACAACAGTGTCGGCGGTAAACACGATATGGACAGCTTGGCGCTTCGCTTCCTACAGCACAGCTGCATTTCTTTTGAGCAAATTGCAGGTAAAGGCAAAAATCAGCTTACGTTTAACCAAATCGAACTGGAACAAGCATCGCCATACGCGGCAGAAGATGCGGATGTGACCCTTCGTCTGCACAATCGCTTGTTTGCTAATATCGAGCAGGATGAAAGCCTGAAGACAGTTTACGAAGAGATTGAAATGCCGTTGGTGCCAGTTCTTTCGCGCATTGAACGCACTGGGGTCTTTATCGATGAAATGAAGCTGAGTGCGCAGTCGGTCGAGATTACCGCTCGCCTTGATGAGCTTGAAAAGAAAGCGTACGAAATTGCAGAGCAAGAGTTTAACATGAACTCGCCAAAGCAATTACAAGCCATCCTATTTGAAAAAATGGGTTTACCGGTTGTGAAGAAAACGCCATCAGGCACACCATCGACGAATGAAGAAGTTCTGCAAGAACTCGCACTAGACTACCCACTACCAAAACTGATTTTGGAATACCGTGGTCTGGCGAAGCTAAAATCAACTTACACCGACAAACTGCCGAAGATGATCAACCCATCAACGGGTCGCGTGCATACTTCTTACCACCAAGCAGTGACCGCAACGGGTCGTCTATCTTCTACTGATCCGAACTTACAGAACATTCCAATTCGTAACGAAGCTGGCCGTCGTATTCGTCAAGCGTTTGTCGCGCCATCAGGGCATAAAATCTTAGCGGTCGACTACTCGCAAATCGAACTTCGCATCATGGCGCACCTTTCTGGTGACCAAGCGTTATTGGATGCATTCCGTGATGGCAAAGATATCCACGCGGCAACCGCAGCAGAAATCATGGGTGTTTCTATTGAAGACGTTTCAAGTGAGCAACGTCGTCGTGCGAAAGCGGTTAATTTCGGTCTTATTTACGGCATGAGTGCGTTTGGTTTGGCGAAGCAATTAGGCATTCCTCGTGGTGAGGCTCAAGCGTACATGGATACATACTTTGAACGTTACCCAGGCGTGATGCAGTACATGGAAGACACACGCAGCACAGCAGCAGATAAAGGGTATGTTGAAACGATTTTTGGTCGACGTTTGCATTTGCCAGAAATCAAATCGCGCAACGGGATGCGTCGTAAAGCTGCTGAACGTGCGGCAATCAACGCACCAATGCAAGGTACGGCAGCGGACATCATTAAGAAAGCGATGCTGTTGGTTGATCAGTGGATTCAGGAAGAAGGCAATGGTCGTGTGAAGTTATTAATGCAAGTACACGATGAATTGGTCTTTGAAGTTGAAGAGTCATCATTGTCCGAAATTGAAAGTAAAGTACAGAAATTGATGGAATCTGCAGCAGAGCTAAAAGTACCGTTGGTTGCAGAAGCAGGTCACGGTGATAACTGGGATCAAGCTCATTAGTCACTTTTAGACCAAAATAACCAATTAATTATGAGCCAGCGCACAAACGCTGGCTTTTTTTTGAGATTAAAAAAGCTAGCGCAAAGTTAACTTTGATGTTGCTTAATAAAAATTTCATGAAAAAAAACTACAAAAATTCTTTGCAATTCTGACCAATTGTTGTACATTAATACTCGTAGGGTACAGAGGTAAGATGTTCTATCTTTCAGACCTTTTGTTTCACGTTATTGGATTAGGCTGATTCAGCCGCCCCAGTCAGTTTTTGACTGGGGCGTTTTTTATTGGGCGAAAGAAAATTATTCTTTTAGATCAGTAGCTTAAAGTAAGCCTTTAAAAACCTTCTTTTTTGACCTTTCTAAGTCACTGCAAAATCTCGATTTTTCCTTCAAATTTATTGCGTTATTCATCCTGTAAATTTACGCCAGTCACACTATTATTTTTTCTTGAAAGAAACTAAGTTACATCTTTTTGAAGATTTGCTTGGCTTAACTGTCTGAATTGTAACGCTGTTGGGTGTTTTTGGAGTGAATGTTTGGTGATACACAGGAAACAAGAGCGCTTTTTAACCTATTGAAATCGAATCTCAGTTCAGCAATGCTTCGTCACATAACAATAATTACCAATTTTTCTCTCCCGTTATCCCTGCCAGGAAGGCGGGGATTTTTATTGCCTGTTATTTAGTTCAGATAAACAAAAGCCCCACCAAATGGCAGGGCCGTGTCGAAGAAATTTAACAAATATTGTTAATTATTCTTCATCGCTCGCTGGTATCTCTTGTTCGTCTTCTTCTATCAGGTGTGCTAGTGCTGGTGCAAACCAGGTATCCAGTTTTGCACGTAGCTGATCGACACCTAATCCTTTCAGTGAAGAGAACACATCAACAGAAACGTCACCACCGAAAGTTTCTACTTGCTTACGAACTTTCAGTAGAGTTTGTTTGCGTGCACCACTTTTTAGTTTATCTGCTTTGGTTAGCAAAACTTGCACAGGAATGTGGCTATCGATGGCCCAGAAAATCATTTGTTGGTCGAGATCTTTCATTGGATGACGAATGTCCATTAGAACCACTAAGCCTTTTAGGCACTCGCGTTTCTGTAGGTATTCACCCAAAGATTTCTGCCATTTGTTTTTCATCTCTACCGGTACTTGAGCAAAACCGTATCCAGGTAGATCGACAATGTGACAACCTTCTTCTACTTTGAAAAGGTTGATTAATTGCGTACGACCAGGTGTCTTTGATGTCTTGGCTAAGCTTTTTTGATTAGTTAGACGGTTAAGTGCACTCGATTTACCAGCGTTTGAGCGTCCTGCAAACGCAATTTCGACACCTTCGTCTTCCGGCAGGTGACGAATATCGGGTGCGCTGGTGATGAAATGCGTATTTTGGTAATGAATTTTTACGCTCACTGTTAACTCCATCTCGACTTTGTGTAGTCGATTGATTACTTTTTTGTGAAAATGTGTAAAATAACCGTGCTCGGCATAAGGTCGCCTATTGTACCATGAGTGTACGCGGTATGTTCACATTCCGTGGTACTGGAAGCTTGATAATTATAATGGAATGTCATGAAGAAATTAGCGCTAATTTTGAGTCTTTTAGCCAGTTGCTCAGTATGGGCCCAAGGTAATATTGAGGCTGGTAAAGCAAAATCACAAACCTGTGTCGCCTGTCACGGAGCAGATGGCAACAGTGCAATAACAACGTACCCGAAACTCGCAGGCCAACACGCTAAGTATCTTGAGAAGCAGTTAAAAGAACTTAAGCTAGGCATGACAAGTGGTGGTAAACAAGGTCGTTACGATCCTGTAATGAGTGGTATGGCAATGCCACTGAGCGATGAAGATATCGCAGACCTATCTGCTTACTACGCTTCGCTACCAGTTTCAGAAAACTCAACACCTGAAGATGTAGTAGCAAAAGGCAAAACGCTTTATACCGCTGGTGATGCCGAGCGTGGCCTAACCGCATGTATTGCATGTCATGGTCCTCGTGGCAATGGTACTGAGCTTTCAGGTTTCCCGAAAATTTCTGGTCAGCATGCTGACTACATCAAAGCTCAGCTAGAAAAATTCCGTGATGGCGACCGTGGCAATGATATGAATGCCATGATGCGCGACATCGCGAAGAAAATGACAGACGAAGATATCGAAGTGCTGTCTAAATACGTTGGCGGTCTGCACTAATATACCTAAATCGCTCAAGATCCTGCATCTTGAGCTGGTTGGGTAGATGTCCCTACATCGTTCGAGCAACTTGTACAAAAATGCCCTAGTGAATCCACTAGGGCATTTTTGTTCGTGACAGATATCACAGTCGAGTTTGGATGCGAAAGCGATAGTTGGCTCGGCAGTTTGTGAGACATTTGCCATACTTGATGTTGGCTTTTTCTTGTTAGTGTTTTTAAGCTTTTGATTAAATGATAATTTTGATTTTTTAGAAAAATAGGCGGATTATTTTTTCAACCCATTACTTGTGAGCATAACGGGATGGCGTAAAGTAGAAGTCGTTCACAGGGAGTGAATGTAAGGATTTAAGACCACGGTTTAGGTCTCCAAGGATGTAGCTCGGATGCTTGGTGATTTAGAAAGGGATTTAGATAGGTAGGGAGCCTATCAGATAAGGATGGTCATCTCGTCTGACGGTTAAGACAGTGAAACGGATCAGGCACAGGAAGTTGCTCAGTAGACAGGAAGTAAACGGATAGCCAAAACTCATCAGGAAGATGAAAAACAACTCTTTTTGGCAGGGAAAGCTCTAAAAACAAAGGGATCATTGGTGCACCAAATGTGTGCAACACAGTTTCGCCAATTGATGGCACTTAGAAAGCGACAGTCTGACTGTCGCTTTTTTTATATCCGTTGACTTGCTCAGTCGTAACTTGAATTGAGATTACTGCACTTATTTAGCTTTATAGGTTGTAAACAAAGTTTTTTAATAAAAATTGCTGAAAAAATACTCAACAACACTCCAATCCGAGTTCACTTTCTGGTATGTTTCGCATCCCTGTTTGAGGAAGTCAGCATGCATACCTGTCCTTTATGCCAAAATCAGCGCACTCACCATTATTTTGAAGATAAGCGTCGTGAATATCTTCAATGTGAGCAGTGCAGCTTGGTATTCGTAAATCCAGACCAACGTTTGGATGCGGAAAGCGAAAAAGCTCACTATGATTTGCATGAGAACAACCCCGATGATTTGGGTTACCGAAGCTTTTTGTCGCGTATTGCTGACCCGATCACAGAGCGAATTTCTCCACAATCAAATGGTATCGACTTTGGTTGTGGTCCTGGCCCAACGCTCTCCTTGATGCTGGAAGAGGCGGGGCACAACATGGCGTTGTACGATCTCTACTACCACCCTGATACGTCGGTTTTAGAAAAAACGTACGACTTCATGACAGCAACAGAGGTGATAGAGCACCTCTACCACCCAGATTTGGTGTGGAAGCAATGGTTGAATTTAGTTAAGCCAGGGGGCTGGATAGGCCTGATGACGAAAATGGTCATCGATGTTGAAGCCTTTCAATCATGGCACTACAAGAACGATCCAACTCATGTGGTGTTCTTTAGCCGTGAAACGTTCCAGTTCCTAGCTGAGCGGGATAAGCTCGAACTCGAATTTATTGGTAATGATGTAATTTTACTGAGGAAAGCCCAGTAATGAGCCGTAGTAAAAAATCTAGAAAACCGGGTGCCGCTGGTGCACCTGAGTTTGTTGTAACTCGTAACCGTACAGAATCTGATGTGGAAGGCCGCTTACGCAAGCGTGCTAAAAAGCGTAAAGGTCTGAAAACGGGTAACCGTAACTCAGAAGTTAACGAGCAGAAAAAGCAAGCTGCTGCACAAAATCGCGACCCGCGCTTAGGCAGCAAAAAGAAAATACCTCTGATTGTTGAACCTGCGAAGAAAATGACGAAGCAAGAGCGTCGTTTGTCGGCAGAGCAAGAACTAGAGATGCTAGAAAATGACGCGCAATTGAACGTGTTGCTAGACCGTATTGAAGCGGGTGAAAACCTGGGCACAGGTCTACAGAAATTCGTCGATGAGAAACTCGATCGCATTGAGAAGCTAATGGACCAACTAGGTTTGTTGGAACCTGAAGAAGAGGAAGACTTCACTGCACCTGCTGAGAAAAGCACGCGCAACGATGATGACTTGCTGGCAGATTTCGACGACATTAATTTCGACGACTATAAAGGATAATTAAGCTATGAATGTAACCTTATTAGCTATTGCTGGTGTTGTGATTATCATCGCACTCGCTTCTTATGCAGGTTACCTTCTGCTTCAATTGAAAAAGCAAAAGGAATTGCAGCTGAAGCATCAAAAATTGGCGATAGACAAACGTAACGCCAACATTTTTGAGAATGTGCATACCTTGTGTCAGGCGGGCATTCAAGGCCAGTGCGATTTATCTGAAATCAGTATCCGTGTGTATAACATCATGGATTATGTACAAGGTGAAGACCGCGTTGATTTCGATAAAACGTACCCTGCGATTTCTGAGCTTTACCACATCGTGAAAGATATGGCGCGTGGCGAAGAACGCCAACAACTTGCCAAGAAAGAGCGTATGCAACAGAACTTGACGCGTCATAAAGCGGAAAGCCGCCTCACTGATGCGATTATTGAGGAGCTCAAAGTGTTGCAGAAAAACGTCCAGCCACTGAATAATCAAATCAATATTCAGATGATTTAAGCGCGACCCCCAATAGTCTCCTTATGACTAATGGGGGTATCGTGATCACGCTAGCACTTCTTTAGTTTTATACTTAAAAAGCCAGTCGGCGTTGCCACGCTTGTCATCGTCGTATGGCAAAATAGCGGCTCTGAATATCGGGTGACGGCTTTCGTTGCCCTAGCATTTAACGGAAAGTACCACCATGTCGAATCAACACACTGAATCGAAACAGCAAATCGTCTGGGATCAAGCGGTATTGGATAAGTACAACTATTCCGGGCCTCGTTATACGTCGTACCCAACGGCGCTGGAGTTTCATGAAGCGTTCACCATTTCTGATTATGATATGGCATGCACTCAATACCCAGAACGCCCATTATCGCTGTACGTACACATTCCGTTCTGTCACAAGCTTTGTTACTACTGTGGATGTAATAAAGTCATTACACGCCACTCGCACAAAGCGGATGAATACCTCGACGTGCTTGAACACGAAATTCGTCAACGTGCTGCATTACTTGTTGGTCGCACCGTGACGCAATTGCATTTTGGTGGTGGTACACCGACGTTTCTCTCTGAAAAGCAAATCACGCGTGTGATGAGCCTGCTACGCCAAGAGTTTACTTTTAGTAGCGATGCTGAAATCAGTATCGAGGTTGACCCGCGTGAAATCGAGCTGACCATGCTGGATCATCTGCGTAGTGAAGGCTTCAATCGCTTGAGCATCGGTGTTCAGGACTTCAACAAAGAAGTGCAAAAGCTGGTGAATCGTGAGCAAGATGAAGAGTTCATCGTTGCGATGGTTGCGCGCGCAAAAGAGTTAGGCTTTCGTTCGACGAACCTAGATTTAATTTACGGTTTACCGAAGCAGACCAAAGAATCTTTTGCCAAGACTCTAGAACAAGTGCTAGAGATGCAGCCGGGCCGTCTATCCGTGTTTAACTACGCGCACATGCCACAGCTATTTGCAGCGCAGCGTAAGATTAAAGACGAAGACCTGCCAAAGGCAGAAGAGAAGATGGCGATTCTGCAAGATACCATCGCGACACTGACTGATGCTGGCTACCAATTTATCGGTATGGACCACTTTGCTTTGCCGGACGATGAACTTGCTGCTGCCCAGCGCGAAGGTATTTTGCATCGCAATTTCCAAGGCTACACCACACAAGGTGAATGTGACTTGGTTGGCTTTGGTGTTTCTGCAATCTCGATGATCGGCGATGCGTACGCGCAAAACCAGAAAGAGCTGAAGAAATACTACGCTCAAGTCAACGAACTTCGTCACGCTCTATGGAAAGGGGTCTCTCTGGACTCCGATGATTTGCTCCGTCGCGAAGTGATTAAGCAGCTGATTTGTAACTTCAAGTTAGACAAAAAAGCCATTGAATCTGAGTTTAAAGTGAAGTTTGATCAGTACTTTAAAGAAGACTTACAGCTACTTCAGACCTTTATTAACGATGAGCTGGTGGAAGTGGATGACAATGAAATTCGTGTGACGCTGCGAGGTCGTTTGCTGATCCGTAATATTTGTATGAGCTTCGATAAGTACCTGCGAGCGAAGGCGCGTCAGCAACAATTCTCTCGTGTTATTTAATCAGAGATACAGATTCAAGATATAAAAAATGCCAGCAGATGCTGGCATTTTTTATGTTTTCGCTGGATTTAAGCGCGATCTTTTACTTTTTCTCTCAGTTCCGCTTTTTCTGCTTCTGAAAGGAACGCAATCTCAAGGCCATTGATTTGCGCTTGGCGAATCTGGTCTTGGCTCAGACCAGCGGCTGGTGCTGCTACTTCGTATTCGTATGGCAGTTCGATGCCTTCAACCGCTGGATCGTCAGTGTTCAGACACGCAAGAACGCCATGCTCTAGGAACTGCTTGAGAGGGTGGTTTTCTAGCGTTTCTACTGTACTTGTTTGGTAGTTTGACGTCAGGCAAGATTCAATACCAATGCGGTTTTCTGCTAGGTAATCCATCAGTTTTGGATCGTGAATCGCTTTTACGCCGTGACCGATACGAGTTGCGCCCAGCTCATTGATTGCTTGCCACATGCTCTCTGCACCTGCTGCTTCACCAGCATGGACCGTTACCCCAAGGCCAGCATCGCGTACTTGCTTGAAGTGAGACACAAAGCGATCACCCGGTTGGCCTAGCTCGTCCCCCGCAAGGTCGACGGCAACGATGTGATCTTTCTGGCTCAGAATGCCGTCCAGTTCTTGTTGACATGCGTCAGTGCCAAATGTGCGACTCATGATACCGATCAGGTTGGCTTTCACGCCAAAATCGCGCATACCCGCTTGCACACCGTCCACGACGGCTTCAACAACCCCCGCTACTGGTAGTTTGTGTTTCATCGCCATGTAGTAAGGAGAGAAACGCAGCTCTGCGTAATCGATTTGTGCGTTTAGCGCGTCTTCTACGTTTTCGTACGCGACACGACGACATGCATCTAGATCGCCCAGTACAGCAACACCCCAGTCGAGCTTAGAAAGGAAAGCAACAAGAGAGGGTTCCGCTTCGACAATTTGAACGTGAGGAGTGAGAGACTCAATATCGTACGCTGGTAGGGCAATGCCAAACTTTTGGCCTAGCTCAAGAATCGTTTTAGTACGAATGTTACCGTCGAGGTGACGGTGCAAATCAGTAAGAGGAAGGTTCTTCGTTATCATTTTGTCGATCCGGATAGTTATGAACTGGAACAGGGCCCAAACATCATCTGTGACAATACATGGGTAAGATTTGCAGTTAAGTATAAATAACAGTTGGGTAGATTGTCAGTAGAGGATGACTAGGAAATCAACGATTCTCGCTCTTTTCTACTTCATGTTCACCAAATGTGTTGGCCATTCTTCTAGTGGCATAGGGCGGCTGTAGTAGAAGCCTTGCACCTGATTACAGCCTAAAGAGCGCAGTAATTGTGCTTGATTGCTATCCTCGACACCTTCCGCGACGACATTAGTTTTGAGACCTGCTGTGATATTGATGACGGCAGCGACGACTGAACTGTTTAAGTTTTCTTGTGTGAGTTGATTGATGAAGGTGCGATCAATCTTCAAGCAGGTAAACGGCAGAGAGTGGAGGTAACCCAGTGATGAGTAGCCGGTGCCAAAGTCATCTATCGCGATACCAATACCCATTTCACGCAGTTTAGTCATATTTTCTAGTGTGGTCGGTGCGCTGTCAATGATACGTGATTCTGTGATCTCTAGTGTGAGGTTACTTGCTGGTAATTTCGTGATATCCAATACGCTTGTCACCGTATCGACAAAACTTGGGCAAGATAGTTGATTAACGGAGATATTCACATGCAGTTGGAAGTCCGACGGCCACTGTTTGCTTTCGATCGCTTGGTAAGTGTCGCGACAAGCTTGTAACAGAATCTGTTGGCCAATGGCTTTGATCATGCCGCTTTCTTCCGCGATTGGAATAAAATCTAATGGTGACACCATACCTGAGTCGCTATGCCAACGCGCCAGTGCTTCGGCGCCACACACTGTGCCACTGACGAGATCCACAATCGGTTGGTAATGAGGAATAAACTCTCGGTTTTCAATGCCAGTTTGGATCTTGGTCAGCATTTGCGTACGAAACTTTGAAGCGCTCGCTAGTTCTGGGCTGTAGTGACAAACACCAGTCAGTGAGTCTTGTTTGGCGTAACTTAATGCGATGCTGGCGTTGCGTAACCATAAAGGCATGGTTTCGTTTGGCTGGGTTTGTACAATACCAAGTGAAATCTTCATCACTACATTCTCGCCTTCCACCATAAATGGGGTGGAAAAGAGTTGCTGTAATCGACGCTCGGTTTGTTTAATTTTGGTTTCCGTGTCGACATTTGAGAGAAACACCGCGAATTCGTCACCACCAATCCGAGCCAATAATGCGTTGTCACGAAACTGCTGTTTTAACCTTTTAGCGATGCTGACCAACAACTGGTCGCCGTTGTGATGACCCACACTGTCGTTGATATCTCTAAATTTGTTGATGCCAAGTAAAAATAAACTGCCGTGACAAAGATGAGACTGATTTTCACAGATTTCGACCAAACCCTGACGACTATATAAGCGTGTCAGAGAGTCATAAACCAACTGTTCACGCAATGCTTTGAATGAAGCTCTTAGATTGTTCGCCATTTCATTAAAAGCATGGACCAGTACGGTTGTCTCATACACATAACCAGGCTTTGGCATGCCGCTATCCCAATCCCCATTTGCCAGGTGCTGAGCGGCGGCGGCCGTCGCGTTAATTGGTCTGGTAACTCGGTTGAAAATGATCCAACTGATGGCGATACCAAATAGGCTTACAATAATGCCAACGAGCCAGCTCTCTTGCTGGCTTTTTGGTAACAGGCCGAGAAGCTCAGACTCCGAAATGGAGGTGCCGATAAACCATGTTAAGCCGTCTTGGTCTCGATACGGGGTTAGCCGACTGAAAATACGTTGGCCATCATGTTCAAATGAAAAAGTATAAGGTTGCTTGGTGTTGTTGAGATCGAAAGACCGGACTCGGCTCGCACTGATTTTGATGATCGGGTCTGCGTTTTCAGCGGCAAGCAAACGCTGCCCTTTATCCGAAAATTTTGTGCCCCATGAGATGACGCTTCCCGGGCCTGAGTGAGCGATTAAACGATGATCTGGGTCCATGATGTAGACCGACGCTTTAGTGTTGTATTTTAACTCGCGCAGGAATTCGTTGAATGTATTGATACGAATGTCTGTCACCAAAACACCAGCAAATTGGTCGTGTTTGTACACCGGCGTCATGGCTGATAGCGTAATATCCTGGCGTTCATCAGCATTGGTATAAATTTCAGACCAAGTGGCGTTTTGGCTCTCTGCAACGGGCTTATACCATGGGCGAGTGCGAGGATCGTATTGGGAGATAACCGTTCGAATGTTGTTACTCACATGGTTGGTTCCATAAATAACCAGATCACCATCGGTGTGGCGATCTTGCACCATTAAGGTGTAATCGTCGGAAAGTTCGCGGCGAAAGCCTGCAAAGTCGCCGTTTTCTGAACCAAATGCGATTACATCCAACTGCGGTATCGATTGGTAAAGATTTTTGAATGCACTCAGCAGGTAGTTTTGAATGTCTGAGGTATCGTGAGGGCGATAAAGGTTGTGATAGCTGACGTTGTGTGCGAGAGCCATAACCGCAGTAAAAGGCTTACGTAGATAGCTATTGAGGTGGTCGTGGACACTTTCGGTTAACACGGAAAGTTGCTTGTCACTGATATCCGTGACCACTTCTTCGTAACTTTGTTTTTGGACGTAGACAATGACACCGATCGCCAGTAAGAAGATCATGACAAATGGAATCAGAACAGCAGTACGCAGTGTAATTTGAGTCGTAGCAGTAGACATCGCCTAATCACATAGATGGTGGTGCGCCACAATTGTACTGATGTTTTTATTAATATCGAGTGACAAACGACGCTCGTTGTTAACGCACCACGTAAGTGATTGTCAGTACAATTCTTTTAATTTTCTGGTGAGTGTATTTCGCCCCCAGCCTAATACTTTAGCGGCATCTTGCTTATGACCTTTAGTGTGCTCTAAGGCTGCTTCTAATAAAATACGTTCAAATTCTGGTAAAGCGTAAGAAAGCAGTTCTTTATCTCCTGCTGCGAGTGAATGCCGCGCCCAATCCGCCAATTGTTCTTGCCAACTACCATGTGCAGAGTCTGAAATGGATTTTTTCTCTTCGAGTAGTTCGCTTGGCAAGTCATTTGGTAACACCTCGCTACCACTGGCCATAACGGTTAACCAACGGCAAATATTCTCTAATTGACGCACGTTGCCAGGCCAATCAAGGCGGTTAAGAATCTCTACGGTCGACGGGTGGAGAGTTTTTGTTTCCACACCAAGCTCATCAGCCGCACGGATAAGAAAATGCTGTGTAAGCTTTTCAATGTCTTGCTTACGCTCACGCAGTGCCGGGATCTGAACGCGAATCACGTTTAAGCGATGAAATAGGTCCTCACGGAAGTCACCTTCGTGCACCAGCTTTTCTAAGTTCTGGTGTGTTGCCGCGACAATTCGTACATCGACACTGATCGGAGAGTGACCGCCCACTCGATAAAACTGCCCGTCAGCTAGAACGCGTAGTAAACGAGTTTGAATGTCCAATGGCATGTCGCCGATTTCGTCTAAAAATAGAGTGCCGCCATTGGCTTGTTCGAATCGTCCTTGACGAACATTGTTTGCCCCCGTAAACGCGCCTTTTTCGTGGCCAAATAGTTCTGATTCAATCAAGTCTTTGGGAATCGCCGCCATATTGAGCGCAATGAAAGGTTTGTTAGCACGTGGACTGTGACGGTGCAGTGCATGAGCAACGAGTTCTTTACCCGTGCCCGATTCACCGTTAATCAAGACTGAAATAGAGGAGCGAGAAAGACGACCAATGGCGCGAAACACCTCTTGCATCGCTGGTGCTTCACCGATAATTTCAGGCGTTTCTGCTGGAATGTCTTCTGGAGAGAGCTGCTCGCGTTTGTTTTCGTGGCTGTGTGCAATGGCTCGCTCAACCAGAGTTAAGGTTTCATCAATATCAAAAGGTTTTGGTAAATATTCAAAAGCACCTTTTTGGTACGCATTCACTGCCGCATCTAAATCTGAGTGTGCGGTCATGATAATCACGGGAAGGTCTGGGTAATCGCGCTGTACTTGTTTTAGTAGCTCCAACCCATCAACACCTGGCATGCGAATGTCTGATACTAGAACATCCGGCACTTCGCGTTCGAGCGCCATTAACACGCTTTCTCCATCGGCATAGGTTTCACATTTGATGTTGGCAGAGGAGAGCGTTTTCTCCATTACCCAGCGAATTGAACTGTCGTCATCAACGACCCAAACATATCCTTTACTCATGTAGTAATCCTTGCAGCAAACCGAAAAACTGACGCGACTTGAAGTCTATTAGCGCACTCAGATCGGCAGATAAATAGTAAATGTTGTGTGACCAGGCCAGCTTTCTACGTCTATTTTTCCATTGTGCTGGTCGATCAAATTTTGCGAAATAGATAGCCCTAATCCAGTTCCTCCCTCGCGGCCACTGACCATGGGATAGAACAGCGTGTCTTGTAGTTCTGGTGGAATACCTGGGCCGTTGTCTGTGATTTCGACACGAGCAGCGAGTTTACAGCGTTTGCCGTGAATATTGGCTTGGTGCACCGTTCTGGTGCGAATGGTGATTTTCCCGTGCTCTTGATGGCTAAGAATTTGTGCGGCGTTGCTGACGATATTAAGCATTGCCTGCTCGATTTGGTCTGTATCCATCAAAATCTCTGGCAAGCTTGGGTCATAATCTCGTTCAATGATGATTGAGCGTTGTGACTCTAATTCAACCAGCTGGCGAACCTTTTCAAGAATTTGGTGCAGATTCTCTTGTGTCTTCTTACCTGGCTTCTGCGGTCCTAGTAATCGATCCACGAGCGCCCTTAAACGGTCTGCTTGCTCAATGATGATGTGTGTATATTCGGTGAGAGAGGGCTCTGGCAGCATTTTTTCTAACAATTGCGCCGCACCGCGTAAGCCGCCAAGCGGATTTTTGATCTCATGTGCAAGCCCTCGGACTAACAGCTTCGCTGCTTGTTGCTGGGCGTGTTGGTTCAGTTCTTGAGAGAGTCGGCGCTGCTGATCAATTTTGCGCATCTCGACCAGAAGCATCAACTGCTTTTGCCAAGTGATAGGGCTAACCGTCACCTCTAGCATTAAAGGGCGGCCATCAACAACGAAAGTGACGTCACTGTCGGTGATGCTTTGGCCACTTTGCAACGGTTGAGTGAGCAGCGCGAGATCCAGCGACGCATGCTGAATCAATTGAGAAAGTGATTGTTCAATAATTCGTTTGGCGCTTTGAGAAAACAGCAATTCGGCAGCCGGGTTGGCATAACGGATGGCCAATCCATCATCAAGAATCAGCGTTGCTGTCACCATATTGTTGAGAATGGCACTAGGAAGACTGGTATCCACATTACGTCCTTGTTTTGCTTTAAGATTGTGCGATGCACAATAATGGTGCAATTGAACGTTAAGTATGGCGAATAAATCTTAGAAGAAAAAGTGAAAAGCATCGCTGTGATGTGATTTTTTTCACCAGATATTCTATTTTGCCCCTTTTACGGTCGGCTTAACACTTGCTCTATGTAAATGCACCGTTATAGGGCTAGTAGATGCAATAAGCTTGCCGCTTCTTTTCGCGTGCACAGCAAGTGTGTGAGTGCCTCGGTCAATATTGTTTAACTGCCACACTATATGGTTTTGTGGTGCACCATAAGGTTTTCCATCGAGTAACAATTGCAATTGCTCACCGATACCAAGCTTGCGATTGGTTTCTAATTGAATATTGATGATGCCTCGATTGCTGCGGATGGTCTCGTTGTGCTTGGGAGTCAGCATCGAGAGTTCTAATGGAAGAGGCTTCTCGGTTGTTTTCTCTGGCTTGTTTTGTGATGCAGTAGATGGCGTAGTCTGAGGTGCGAGCGATTCAGTACTTTCTACCTCAGGAGCTGGTGCGCTGGCTTCAAGGTTTGGCAGTGCGATCGCTTTTGCTCCTTTGTTTGGCGTATCACTAAAGTGAACCACGCCATTTTCATCTACCCACGTATACGCGACCTGCGCGAAGGCGATAGAGGCGATTAACAATCCGCTGAGTGCACACAGTGATGGAATAAGCTGAACTTTCATTGCTCACCTTCTCTTGTTCGATGATTTCACGTTTCAATGGCTTAGCTCTTTGACCTGTAAGGAAAAATTCTAAGCGTATTTTTATTATCCCCTCATGTTAAACGTCGAAGCTTGAGTGGCGAATACAAAAAAGGCCCGCCTGCGAGGCGAGCCTAATATTTTATTGCTGTGTTTACATTTTACACAGTGTCGACCTTACACAGAGTAGTAAAGTTCGAACTCAACAGGGTGAGTTGTCATGTTTACACGCTCTACGTCCTGAGACTTAAGGTCGATGTATGAATCGATGAAGTCGTCAGAGAATACGCCGCCCGCTGTTAAGAACTCACGATCAGCATCTAGCTCTGCTAGCGCGTCTTTTAGTGAGTATGCAACAGTTGGGATTTCTGCTGCTTCTTCAGCTGGAAGATCGTAAAGGTCTTTATCCATCGCTTCGCCTGGGTGGATCTTATTCTTGATACCGTCAAGACCAGCCATAAGCATTGCTGCGAAACATAGGTATGGGTTCGCCGCTGGGTCACCGAAACGAACTTCGATACGACGTGCTTTCGGGCTTGGTACCACTGGGATACGGATTGAAGCAGAGCGGTTACGCGCTGAGTAAGCTAGCATTACTGGTGCTTCGAAGCCTGGTACAAGACGTTTGTACGAGTTGGTTGATGGGTTAGCGAATGCGTTGATTGCACGAGCGTGTTTGATGATACCACCGATGTAGTAAAGCGCCATTTCAGATAGACCGCCGTACTTGTCACCAGCAAATAGGTTTACGCCATCTTTTGCTAGAGACTGGTGAACGTGCATACCGCTGCCGTTGTCGCCAACAAGTGGTTTAGGCATAAACGTCGCTGTTTTACCAAACGCGTGAGCAACGTTGTGTACAACGTACTTGTAGATTTGGATTTCGTCAGCTTTGGTTGTTAGCGTGTTGAAACGAGTTGCGATTTCGTTTTGACCCGCCGTTGCCACTTCGTGGTGGTGCGCTTCAACAACAAGACCCATTTCTTCCATTACTAGACACATAGCAGAACGGATGTCTTGAGATGAATCTACTGGAGCTACTGGGAAGTAACCACCTTTAACGCCTGGACGGTGACCTTTGTTACCTTCTTCGTAGTCAGAACCTGTGTTCCATGCCGCTTCTACGTCGTCGATCTTGAAGAAAGAGCCTGACATGTCCGTCGAGAACTTCACGTCATCAAATAGGAAAAATTCTGGCTCAGGACCGATAAGTACAGTATCTGCAACACCTGTAGAACGCATGAAGTCTTCAGCGCGTTTTGCGATAGAGCGTGGGTCACGGTCATAGCCTTGCATTGTTGCAGGCTCTAAGATGTCACAACGGATATTTAGTGTTGCGTCTTCCGTGAATGGGTCAAGCACAGCAGAAGATGCGTCAGGCATCATTACCATGTCTGATTCGTTGATACCTTTCCAGCCAGCAACTGATGAACCATCGAACATTTTACCTTCTTCGAAGAAGTCTGCGTCGATTTGGTGAGCAGGGATCGAAATGTGCTGCTCTTTACCTTTTGTATCAGTGAAGCGTAGGTCAACAAACTTAACTTCGTTTTCTTGGATCAGCGATAGAACGTTTTCTACTGACATCTTGGATAACCTCCAGTGTTAATAAGCGGTAAAAGCTCGATTTATGAATTATTCATGAAACCTGGCATTGATTAATCAATTTGACTTTTCATTAATCGATGCTGTTTTAACTAAAGCCAAAACCGTGCCAAAAAAAATATTCCATTAATTTCAAGCAATTGTGTTTTTGAATGCTAGTTTGGTGCACTTGCTTGCACCAAAATGATCTTTGCTTGCACTATTATGGTGCCAAAAATCATTGTTGCACCATAATGTGACAGGTACATTGCGTATTCAGCCCAGTTTTTGAGCAAGAGTCAATTTGAATTATGCATCGATTAGAATAAAGTTGCGTTTAATCAATTCGTTCTGAGGAAGAAAATGGGCATTAAGCGTAAAAATCGCAGAAATGCTCGGGAGTAGATCACATATTTCTAGGCTTTTTGCTAAAATCTGGTACATTATGGCCGTTTTTTTAATCAGCAAATGTCGCCAGAGAGCACCCGTTCTCAGCGTGGGGGCATTTCATCTATCTAAGTGAATCAATATCCATGGCTACTCCACAGATTGATAAATTAAGAAATATCGCGATCATCGCGCACGTTGACCACGGTAAAACCACGTTGGTTGACAAGCTGCTACAACAATCAGGCACGCTTGAGTCTCGCGGTGAAGCTGAAGAGCGAGTCATGGACTCGAACGACATCGAGAAAGAGCGCGGTATTACCATTCTTGCTAAAAACACAGCAATCGACTGGAACGATTACCGTATCAACATCGTAGATACTCCGGGACACGCGGACTTCGGTGGTGAAGTTGAGCGTATCATGTCGATGGTAGACTCAGTACTACTTATCGTTGACGCAGTCGATGGTCCAATGCCTCAAACGCGTTTCGTAACACAAAAAGCGTTTGCTCACGGTCTAAAACCAATCGTTGTAATCAACAAGATTGACCGCCCTGGTGCACGTCCTGATTGGGTTATGGACCAAGTGTTCGATCTATTCGACAACCTAGGTGCAACTGATGACCAGCTAGACTTTAAAGTAGTTTACGCATCAGCACTTAACGGCTGGGCTTCTCTAGAAGAAGGCGAAACTGGCGAGAATATGGAACCACTATTCCAAACTATCGTTGATGTTGTTGACGCGCCAAATGTTGACCTTGATGGTCCACTACAGATGCAAGTTTCTCAGCTAGACTACAGCTCTTACGTTGGTGTTATCGGCGTGGCTCGCGTAACTCGTGGTAGCGTTAAGCCAAACCAGCAGGTAACCATTATTGGTGCTGACGGTAAAACTCGCAACGGTAAAGTGGGTACAGTAATGGGCTACCTTGGCCTAGAGCGTCACGAAGTGGAACAAGCTAACGCGGGTGATATCATCGCAATCACTGGTCTTGGCGAGCTGAAAATTTCTGACACTATCTGTGCACAAAACGCAGTAGAAGCATTACCACCATTGTCTGTTGATGAACCAACAGTAACAATGACGTTCCAAGTAAACACGTCTCCATTCGCGGGTAAAGAAGGTAAGTTCGTAACGTCACGTAACATCCTTGAGCGTCTTGAGAAGGAATTGGTACACAACGTTGCACTACGCGTTGAGCAAACAGACGATCCAGATAAATTCCGCGTATCAGGTCGTGGTGAACTTCACCTTTCTATCCTGATCGAAAACATGCGTCGTGAAGGCTTTGAGCTTGCGGTATCTCGTCCAGAAGTAATCATCAAAGAAGAGGATGGTCAGTTGATGGAACCGTTCGAAACGGTAACTATCGACGTAATGGAAGAGCACCAAGGCGGCATCATGGAGAACATCGGCCTACGTAAAGGTGAGCTGAAAGACATGTCTCCAGACGGTAAAGGTCGTGTGCGTATGGACTTCGTTATGCCATCACGTGGTCTGATCGGTTTCCAAACGGAATTCATGACACTGACTTCAGGTTCAGGTCTTCTTTACCATACGTTTGATCACTACGGCCCTCACAAAGGCGGTAACATCGGTCAACGTGTAAACGGTGTACTAATCGCGAACGCGATGGGTAAAGCGCTAACTAACGCACTGTTCAACCTTCAAGAGCGTGGTCGTCTATTTATCGGTCACGGTGTTGAAGTTTACGAAGGTATGGTTATCGGTATTCACAGCCGTGACAACGACCTAACGGTAAACGCACTGAAAGGTAAGCAGCTAACCAACGTTCGTGCATCTGGTACCGATGACGCACAGGTTCTTACTCCGCCAATCAAGATGACTCTTGAGCAAGCACTAGAATTCATCGATGACGACGAGCTAGTAGAAGTAACGCCTGAAAGCATCCGTATCCGTAAGAAGTTCCTAACGGAAAGCGACCGTAAGCGTGCTTCTCGTGGCGCGAAATAATTTTCGTTAAGCGATTCAATTAAGAAGAAGCCTCGAGTTATGCTCGGGGCTTTTTGTTTTCTGGAGTTGAATATGAACCCGATTATTATTACCGGTGGGCCTGGTGCGGGAAAAACAACACTGCTG
The DNA here is from genome assembly GCF_033340395.1 of Vibrio sp. 1159. Classification (NCBI taxonomy): domain Bacteria; kingdom Pseudomonadati; phylum Pseudomonadota; class Gammaproteobacteria; order Vibrionales; family Vibrionaceae; genus Vibrio; species Vibrio sp. 1159. The sequence continues at coordinate 21,389 of NZ_JAWOWL010000001.1, forward strand.
AATGCGCTAGACGCGTGTGGTTACGCCACGTTTCCAGAAGGGTCCCGCGACTTGATTGAGCAGCAAAGCCAGTTAGAAAATGGTATTTTGCCGTGGACGAATTTGCCTGAGTTTGCCAAGTTATGCCTTGGGTTGATGGACAAACAAAAGAGTGATGCGCGTTGTCATGATGTTGCGTTTGTTGATCGCGCCATCCCCGACATCATTGCATACCTACAAGTGGGCGGCTGTAAGGTTGATCAAGCTTTCTTAACCGAAAGCGCTGGGTACCATAGTCAGGTGTTTACTTGTCGACCTGAAGCATCCATTTACGTACAAGATGAAGTGCGTCCGCACAGCTTTGAAGAAGCATTGGAGATTCATCAGTCGTTAGTGAGTGTCTATACTGAGTTGGGTTATGAAGTGGTAGAAGTGCCATGGGGAACTGTACCAGAGAGGGTAGGCTTTGTTCGAAGAGTCATCGGTTTACTCGGTGAGGTCGCCGACTAAAACCTCCTCACTAGGAGGAGGTCTAAATCATTTACTTTTGATTGAGCTTTTGTAGGAATTTATCGGACTCTGCAATCGCTTCGTTCATTTGTTTGATCGCAAACTGGATGTCTTTCTCTAAGCTAGAGAACTCACCTTGCAAAGAACCAATCGCACTGGCGTTAAGGTTGTGTTTTAAGTACAACGTGTTGTCACGTAGCGTATCCAGTACCGGTGTCATCTTTTTCTCTGCACGCTTCATAGCGCTAAGCATGGTTTTGTACGAGGCTTTGGTTTCACGTAGTTTTTGCTCGCTTGAACGACGCAGTTTCGCACTCGAGTACAGCTCTAGCTCATCTTGCCACTCATCAAACAGTGCGCCGGATACGTCTTCAATCGCAGCAATACGGTCACGTACGTCTTGAGCCGCTTTTTCGCTATCTTCATATTTGTCATTGATGTTGTTGTAGACATTTTCTAGCTCACCACCATCAAAGTTGGTGATCGCAGACAAGGCTTCAAGTGCACTGGTGAATTCTTCTTGTGCATCTTGTTGAGATTCTTTGGCATCTTCGACGCGGTCGACCATAATATCTCGTTTATGATACCCAACCTGCTCCATTGCTGAGTAATAAGCAGATTGACACCCTGTTAAAGTGAAAATTGATAGTACAATTGCTAATAAATAAGGCATTCTTATGTCCTCGGCGCTAATTATGGGATGAACTATGAACCAGTTATCAGAGAGTTACAAGGCGAGATTAATCAATCTACTGCCAAGTTGCGTCGCGTTTTTTAAGTATCTTCTTAAGCGATTAACGCATGACCGTGTGAATGTGAACGCGGGCTATCTTGCCTACATTACCTTGTTATCCATCGTGCCAATGCTGACGGTATTGTTATCAATATTGTCGAAATTTCCCGTTTTTGCGAACGTTGGTGAGGTGCTGCAAGGCTACATTATTGAGAATTTTGTGCCAGCTTCTGGAGAAGCTGTACATACGGCATTACAGGAATTTGTGGCGAATACGGGCAAAATGAGCGCGGTTGGCGGTGGGTTTTTATTCATCGCAGCGGTCATGCTGATTTCCAACATTGATAAGAACTTAAACTACATTTGGCGAGTTAAAGACAAGCGCCGTTTAGTCTTTTCATTCTCTATGTATTGGATGGTACTCACGTTAGGGCCGATCATGGTCGGTGCGAGTATTGCGGCGACGTCGTACGTGACTTCGCTGCAAATTTTAGAGAACGAGACATTATCTGGTGCGTTTAATTTATTTCTGCGTTGGCTACCGTTGTTGCTGTCCTTTTTTGCTTTTCTTGGCTTGTATATTCTAGTGCCGAATAAAAAAGTACACCTCGCTCATGGTGCCATGGGGGCAGCAGTCGCCGCGATACTGTTCGAGTTGAGTAAAAAAGGCTTTGCACTCTACATCACTCAGTTTCCGTCTTATCAGCTCATCTACGGCGCGTTAGCGGCGATTCCTATCTTATTTGTTTGGGTGTATTTATGCTGGATGATCGTGTTATTGGGGGCGGAAGTTACGGCTGCGCTTGGTGAGCGAGAGCACTGGAGTGAAGATTTAGACATGATACACTCGACCGCTGAATCTCAGTTAACAGATGAAGGAAGCGAGAGTAGTGATAGCGCTAATTCAACGAGTCAGTGAAGCAGCCGTCCGCGTGGATGGTGAAGTCGTAGGAGAAATTGATCGTGGTCTGCTGGTCTTATTGGGCGTAGAGAAGGACGACGATGAAGCTAAAGCAAAGCGTTTAATGGAGCGTGTTACAACCTACCGTGTGTTCGAAGATGACGAAGGCAAGATGAACCTGAACGTTAAACAGGTGGAAGGTAAAGTGCTGGTGGTTTCTCAATTTACGCTGCCTGCGGATACAAAAAAAGGCACGCGAGCTGGCTTTTCTCGCGGTGCGCATCCTGTTGATGCAGAGCGCTTGTATGATTACTTTTCTGACTTGTGTGAAGAAGTCTTACCCACACAGCGTGGCCGCTTCGCTGCCGATATGAAAGTGTCCTTGGTGAATGACGGTCCTGTGACGTTTTGGTTGCAGGTCTAATCTGGTAACACAGGCGCCATAGTCTAAGCTTTAACTCCAAGCTCATGGAATTGGCTTGGAGTAATTTTTCCGACACTGATTAGTGTTGTGCTTTCAAAGGATTGATATGTTCAAACTCATTACTCCCAAAACCGATAATCAGATAAACAAGTATTATCAGTTTCGCTGGCAACTGCTTCGTGAGCCATGGCGTATGCCGATCGGCTCAGAGCGCGATGAATACGACGAAATGAGTCATCACCGCATGATTGTTGATGGTCGAGGTCGTCCTATGGCGATTGGCCGTTTATACATTACGCCGGACAATGATGGCCAGATCCGCTATATGGCGGTTAAAAATAATCGCCGTAGCAAAGGGATGGGTTCGCTGGTTTTGGTTGCACTAGAGTCGTTAGCACGCCAGGAAGGAGCGAAACGCTTGGTGTGTAATGCCCGTGAAGATGCCATCGCCTTTTATGAAAAAAATGGCTTTGAGCGTCGAGGTGAGCTGACCGATGAGCGTGGCCCTGTGCGCCATCAGCAAATGGTGAAGCAACTGGATCCGATGGCCAATGTGTTACGTCGCCCTGAATGGTGTACTGAGCTTCAACAGCGCTGGGAGCAACAAATCCCAATTAGCGACAAAATGGGGATCAAAATTAACCAGTACACGGGTTACCAGTTTGAATGCTGTGCGCAGCTTAATCCTAACCTTAATCCGCATAACACCATGTTCGCTGGGTCAGCTTTTACCTTAGCAACCCTGACAGGGTGGGGGATGACGTGGCTGCTGCTTAAAGAGCGTGGGCTGCACGGTGATATTGTGTTGGCCGACAGCTCGATTCGCTATCGTCAACCAGTCGAACAAAACCCCGTGGCGAGTACTTCGTTGGATGGGATCAGTGGTGACCTAGACCGATTGGAGTCGGGACGCAAAGCACGCATCGTTATTCACGTAGTGATTTATAGTGGTGACACGCCAGCTGTTGATTTTGTCGGTACCTATATGCTGATACCGAACTACTCGCAGTTACTCAGTTGCTGATGGGGTAAGCGCCGACTGATCTGCTGGGCGCTTATCTGTTTCACCTTCTTGCTCTGTCGGTGAGAGGGTTTGTTCTGCTGCGGAATTCGTGTCGGGTACTTCATCTTCTTCGATAACTTCTTCGTAAAGCTCTTCCTCTTGAGTCTCCAAATTGATGTTATCAATTACGATTGGCTGCTCGATGGAAGGTTCATTTTTCTGTGGAGTCTCAATATCAGTAGGCTCGGCCAGTTTTGATGCGTTCACGCACTCATTACGGTGGGTTTCGCCACTTAGTAGATCGCCTTCAATGTTTCCGCACGACTCTTCCAATTGATAAGTAATGCCACTTAGCGGGTTGTTGGCCATATCAAATGTTCCCCAAACCTTACCACTTATGGCTTTTCCTGAGATGGTGACCGGCGTTATGGCAACTTCCCCTCGTTGCGCGCTTAAACGCAGTGGACTTAAGGTAATGGCTTTGAGCGAATGATCCGCTTGGGACTTCAAGCGGGTATCTCGGAGATTGGCTTCCACTTCACCCGATAAGCTGTAGGCCAGCATGTTGCGATCACCTGATAACCCTTGTAGATCGAGGCTGAGATCGGAAAAACCATCAATAGCCAGTGTGTCGGGTAAAAAATAATCGTGGAAGAGCGATAAGGGAATACCATCAGCATTGACGTTGAGCGCCCAAGGTTGGCTCGGGGTACTCAAATCTATTTGTCCGATGCCTTCTACGTAGCCTTGCTCGAGTGGCGCAAAAAGGCGAGTCAATTGCCAAAAGCCATCCTTGCTTTGCATGGCAAGTGCTGCGTGAGACGTGAGTATTTGGTCATAGCTGGCGTTGACAACGCTGACTTCCAATTCGCCTTGCCAAAGGCCCCAACGTTGAGCAGACTGTTTAATATCAAGCTGTTGCCCTTCGATATTTAAACCGGAAAGTTGCCAATAAGGTTCGTGAGATAGCTGGATAATTTGGCTGCGCTCAATGTCGAGTCGTTCGATTGCAACATGCTCTAACTCGCTGGTGGCGGCGTGCCACCAATTTAGGTTGTCTTCTGGCTGTGTTGCCCACTTGAGGCCTTGAATAGAGGCTTCTTTGAGCTTCCATTGTGTTGGCGTGAACAATCCAGAAACTTGCACTCGACCTTGCTGCCAATCTAAGCTGAGCTCGTTGAGCTGGATTACTCCTGGCTCGATAGCGGCACTCAAACGTGGCTCTATTGCGGTTTGCTGCTGGAATCGAACGCTATCCGCCTGCAATGACACTTGAGCTTTTGTCTTCCAGAGAGACAGTGGCAGCGTGGCGTTTTCCACAGAAAGATCCAAGTTCTGCCAGTGCCAGTCGCCCCATTCAATATCGGCGTTAAGCAAATCTAAGCTATTAATATGATTAATGCTAAATGGTAGATCGTGCCAAGGTTTTGCAAGCAGTGATTGGCGCTGCGTATTACTCAGTTTCAGCTTGTTGATGGTCACATTTACTAAAGACCAGCCTTGAGGATACTGCTCCCCTTGCCCAGATATTTGACTGTTACGCCAGTTAAAAGAGGTGCCATAAAGCGTACTGTCTTGCGGTTTGTAGTCTATATCGACTAAGACTTGATTAAAGGCTTCGCCATTCCAATAGAGTTGGTCAGCTGCAAGTTGAACTTCGCCATATGGTATTAAATGACCATTCCATTGTGGTGATTGAATTTGAAGGTCAATGCCATTGGCAGAGAACTGCTCGTCGGCGTAATCAATATTTTTGAGCGCGATTTGATGGAATAAAACGTTGTCTAAAGGTGGGAGCTTTGGTGCGCCATACTGCAAGCTCATACCATCAATCAATAAACTATCAACGATCCATTTACCATCGCGATAAACATCGGGATTCATCCATAAATCGACTTGCTCGATGTAAGACGCATCGTCTCCGCTGGTGTTCACGCGTTGTAAAGTTAGGTGATAGGGAAAGCCATAACGCACGCTTCCGGCCCGGAAGGGAAGAGAAAAGGTGTTTGACAGCAAGCGCCAGGTTGCGTCCGCGTAAGATGTTGTTAGCAGCGCAATCGTAGCGGCTGGAATGGCAACTAAGATAACCAGTAACAGAAGTAGAACTCGACGCGCTGTTTTCATCTTTGCTAGAACCTACGTGTGTTATGAAATAAAACTAGATAGGCTTTAGCTTGTATCAATATTCTGTGGTATTCAATAAAAAGCCCCTCAAAAGAGGGGCTTGAAGCAATTTTTGTAACTTGGCCTACGTAAAGGTGATAAGTTAATGCCAACTTTTCACTGCGTTTACGCGACGTCGCTGTTACTCGATTTAATCAATCTGAGGACCAGCCGCAACCAGAGATTTACCTTCAGCGTTGTCTGTGTACTTATCAAAGTTATTGATAAAGCGCGCTGCTAAATCTTTCGCTTTGCTTTCCCACTGAAGTGGGTCAACGTACGTGTCGCGAGGGTCTAGAATGCTAGGATCCACACCTGGTAGTGACGTTGGTACTTCAAGGTTGAAGATTGGAATGTGCTTAGTTGGTGCTTCTTCAATCGAACCATCAAGAATGGCATCAATAATTCCGCGTGTATCTTGAATAGAGATACGTTTGCCAGTGCCGTTCCAACCAGTATTCACTAGGTAAGCCTCAGCGCCCGCTGCTTCCATGCGTTTTACCAGTACTTCCGCGTATTTTGTTGGGTGGAGCGTTAGGAACGCCGCGCCGAAACAAGCAGAGAAAGTTGGTGTTGGCTCAGTAATACCGCGCTCTGTTCCCGCTAGTTTGGCGGTAAAGCCAGACAGGAAGTGGTACTTAGTTTGCTCAGGTGTCAATTTAGATACTGGAGGCAGTACGCCAAATGCATCGGCTGATAGGAAGATCACTTTATTCGCGTGACCGCCTTTTGATACTGGTTTAACGATATTATCGATATGGTAGATAGGGTAAGAAACACGTGTGTTTTCTGTTTTCGAACCATCATCAAAATCGATAGAGCCATCGCCACGTACTGTTACGTTTTCTAGCAGTGCATCACGACGAATTGCGTTGTAGATGTCCGGCTCCGCTTCTTTCGAAAGTTTGATGGTTTTTGCGTAACAACCACCTTCGAAGTTGAAGACACCGTCATCATCCCAGCCGTGCTCATCATCACCAATTAGCGCACGTTTAGGATCAGTCGACAGGGTCGTTTTACCCGTACCAGATAGACCGAAGAATACCGCTACATCGCCATCTTTGCCCATGTTAGCGCTACAGTGCATTGATGCGATGTCTTTTAGTGGAAGGAAGTAGTTCATCATGGCGAACATACCTTTCTTCATTTCACCGCCGTACCAAGTACCACCGATAAGTTGCATGCGCTCGGTTAGGTTAAATACGGTGAAGTTTTCTGAGTTCAGGCCTTGCTCTTCCCATTTTGGATTAGTGCATTTTGCGCCATTCATTACTACGAAGTCTGGTTCAAATATCGCTAACTCTTCTTCCGTCGGGCGAATAAACATGTTTTTAACGAAGTGCGCTTGCCATGCGACTTCTGTGATAACACGAATGCTCAAACGTGTATCTGGGTTTGCACCACAGTAACCGTCAACAACAAACAAGCGTTTGTTAGAAAGCTGGTTTGTGACCAGTTCTTTTAGCTCGTCCCACACTTCAGGAGTGATTGGTTTGTTATCATTTTTCACTTGATCAGACGTCCACCACATATGTTCTTCTGTCGTAGCGTCTTTGACGATATATTTATCTTTTGGTGAGCGACCAGTAAAGATGCCAGTGTCAACGGCAACCGCACCTAGTTCAGTAACCACGCCGCGCTCATAACCGGTTAGGTCTTCACGCGTTTCTTCCTCAAACAACATTTCGTAGCTTGGGTTGCGAATAACCTCTTTTACGTTATGCAGTCCGTGCTTGGTTAGATCAAGTGTTGCAGCCTTAGTATGTTCCATAACGGTCATAGGTGCTCCTTATAAGGATTTTGTAGGGATTTTGTAAGAATGTTTTAATTTTAATCTGCTCACCATGCTAGCAACGGGGCGGGGAGAAAACAGGGAGATAGCTCAAAATTTACCCATGATTTCAATAAGGTTTTAGGTAACCCGTCACATATTGGTGGGAATAGTCTATCGTGCACGCAATCCTTTGCGCTAGGGCAAAATCATTATTAATTGTTTAAAATTAAGCAGTTGTTTTATTACGCTTGAGGCTAGTTATTACGAGGGGTTGATCACAAAAAGGCCAGCATTAAGCTGGCCTTTTGTAGGGTAAATTACGTGCTTGATAAGCTATGTAAATTAATGCAGGGTTTTCTTGTCCGTAGAAGCTTGTGCATACAGTTCAGTGACTTCAGATTCGTCGAACGTATAAGTTGTGCCACAGTAATCACAATGTAAAGAAACTGATCCAACTTCTGCCAAAATGTCATAAATTTCAGCTTTCTCAACGGTGATGATTGCGGCACCGCTACGCTCACGAGAACAGCCACAATGGAACTCGACAGGTTGCGGCTCGTACAGACGTACTTTGTCTTGGTTATATAGTCGATACAATAACTCGTTCGCTTCTAAACCAAACAATTCTTCATCTTTTACTGTGTCAGTGAGCTGCTCTAGATGTTCGAAATCATCTGGAGAGCCAGTGCCGTCAGGGATCACTTGAATCAACATACCTGCTGCGTGTGCTTTGCCTTCATGCTCACCAGTGCGGATCCATAGGCGCGTTTTTAACTGCTCTGAGTTTGCAAAGTAGCCTTCTAGCACTTCTGCTAAAGTGTCACCTTCTAGTCCAACGACGCCTTGGTAACGCTCGCCGTTTTTCGGTTCGATGGTGATCACAAGGTAGCCCTTACCCATTAGATCGTGAATGTTTGCGTCATCGGCAACATCGCCTTCCCAGCGAGCTACGCCACGAACACGTTGGTTATGGTCACCGTTGATAACGGCAAGAGACACAGGACCGTCGCCTTGTAGCTGGATGGTGATCGAACCTTCGAACTTAAGAGTGGCAGTTAAAAGAGTAGTTGAAACGAGTAGCTCACCCAGCAGTTTCTCTATTGCTGCCGGATATTCCTTGCTGGAGATAACACGTTGGTACGCTTCATCCAATTGTACCAACTCGCCACGTACTGAAAGATCTTCGAATAGGTAGCGGTTTAAAACATTATTTGCCATGGAGTGCTTTCCTCGTTGGTAATTCCGGCTTTTATTGGTGTTTGAACTTAATGATGTCTCGGCGCTGCTTTTTATCTGGGCGGCGTTCCGGACTTGGGTTGTGGGCATTAAGCTTACGTTGAGTCGCGTGTTCCTCACGTTTCGCGATACTCTCATTGGTTTCGCGATATAAGGTTTGTGCGATGGGAGCGCCTCGGCGTTGATCTGAGATTTGTTCGATGATCACGATTTTTTCTTCGTTGCCTTGACGAAGTCTGACTTCAGCGCCCACTTCAACGATTTTACTCGGCTTGCTTCGTTGGCCATTATAGTGGACTTTACCGCCATCGACCATGTTACGCGCGATGGAGCGGGTTTTGTAAAATCTTGCGGCCCATAGCCATTTATCTAGCCTAACGGCTTCATTTAGGGAACTCATAGAACACTACGCTATCTAATCACTGCCCGAATACGGCAATGAGTGATGGATTATTCACCTACAGATGGAGTCAAGGCGTATTTTTTTCAAGGGAGTTGGCAAAAACTGCATAAGAAAAAGGTATGAAAGACAACTTGTGATATAGTTCACTGCTCTTTGTTGAGTAATAATTTTATTGCAAATTTAGCAATTTAAAGTCGATAGCTATCGTTATAGCTTAAATGACGGACGTTAGAATAAAGGAATCCATTCAGTGAAACGTTTAGAGCTAAGTGCAGGATTATCAAGCAGACCGCTACTGGCTCAGATCAAGTCCAATCATTATACCATTCAAGCCAAACTTAGCTTGTTGCTTACCTGTCTGTTTATTGCGATAACCGGATGGATACTTGGCAAAATTGTGTGGTTAGCCATACCTCAATCGTCGGAAGTGCCGCAATGGCGTCCATCGGCGAGTAGCGTTACTGCGAGCAATAAAGGCGACGCGATAGATTTTAATGCCCTTCAGAATGCCAACCTATTCGGTAAATTCACTGAGCAAAAAGCGGCAGTTGTAGAACAGCCTATTGTTAAAGACGCCCCTAAGACGCGCCTTAACCTCACCCTAGTCGGTGCGGTTGCCAGCAGTGATGCCAATACCAGCCTTGCTGTTATTGCTAACCGAGGTAAGCAAGCTACGTACGGTTTGGGTGAAGAAATCGAAGGGACACGTGCGACGCTAAAAGCGGTATTGGTGGATCGCGTCATCATTGATAACCAAGGTCGAGACGAGACCTTAATGATGCAAGGTATAGAATATAAGAAGCTATCTGAATCGCCGCAGGTAGCTAGGGCGCAAGCTCAGCGAGCAGAAGCAGCGACGTCTGACGTTGGAGAGAAATTAGAGCAAATCCGCGAAGAAATTGCGAAAGATCCACAAAGCGTTTTTAAATACATCACCATTTCACCCGTCAAAAAAGACGGAGACATTGTTGGTTATCGAGTATCACCTGGTCGTGATGCCGCATTATTTAATGATGTAGGGCTACAACCTGGTGATATTGCGGTTCAACTGAACGGGATCGATTTAAGTGATCCGTCTTCTTCAGTACAACTGATGCAAGTGATGAGCGATCCGCAAGAATTAAATTTAACTGTTGAGCGAGACGGCCAACAGTACGATATCTATATCCAATTGTAAGACTTAGGCAACCGGCGTAAGTTCAGGGAGACATACGTGAAACATTGGTTCAGCAAAAGTGCTTGGCTACTAGCAGGAAGTTTACTCTGCGTACCAGGTGCAATGGCAAACGAATTTAGTGCGAGCTTTAAAGGCACTGATATTCAAGAATTCATCAACATAGTGGGTCGTAACCTCGAAAAGACCATCATTGTTGATCCTTCAGTACGCGGTAAGATCGATGTCCGCAGCTATGACGTACTTAACGAAGAGCAATATTACAGCTTTTTCCTTAATGTCCTTGAAGTATACGGTTACGCAGTCGTAGAGATGGACAATGGGGTACTTAAGGTTATCAAAGCAAAAGACTCAAAAACCTCAGCAATCCCTGTGTTAGGTGATGGTAGCGCGCAAGGCGATAGTGTTATCACTCGAGTTGTCGCGGTGCGTAATGTGTCGGTCCGTGAGTTGTCTCCTCTACTTCGTCAGCTGATTGATAACGCCGGTGCCGGTAACGTGGTTCATTATGATCCAGCGAATATTATCTTGATTACTGGTCGTGCGGCAGTAGTGAATCGCTTAGCAGAGATCATCAAGCGTGTTGACCAAGCCGGCGATAAAGAAATTGAATTGGTGGAGCTGCGTAATGCATCTGCTGCTGAAATGGTACGCATTGTCGAAGCACTGAATAAAAGTGCGAATCAGAAAAGCACGCCAGAGTTCCTTGAACCTAAAATTGTGGCCGATGAACGTACTAACGCGATTTTAATTTCTGGTGATCCAAAAGTAAGAGCCCGCTTGAAACGTTTGATTCGTCAACTTGATGTTGAAATGGCGACAAAAGGTAACAACCGAGTTGTGTACCTGAAAAATGCGAAAGCTGAAGACTTGGTGGATGTATTGAAAGGTGTTTCCGATAACCTGCAAGCTGAAAAGCAAGCTGGTCAGAAAACATCAGGTGCATCGCGTGGTGAGGTCGTCATTGCTGCTCACGCTGCAACTAACTCGTTAGTTTTAACAGCGCCACCAGATATTATGATGGCATTACAAGACGTCATTTCTCAACTCGATATTCGTCGTGCTCAGGTTCTTATTGAAGCGTTAATTGTCGAAATGTCTGAAGGTGATGGTATTAACCTAGGTGTTCAGTGGGGTTCATTAGAAACGGGTGCTGTAATTCAGTACGGTAACTCAGGAGCCCCGATTGGTCAGGTGATGGTTGGGCTAGAAGAAGCAAAAGATCAAACCCGAACTGAATACTATACCAACTCTAATGGCGAACGAACGCCATATGATGTTACTGAATCAGGTGACTACTCTACGCTAGCGTCAGCACTTAGCGGAGTAAATGGTGCGGCAATGAGTATTGTCATGGGTGACTGGACAGCGCTAATTAGTGCTGTTGCTTCTGACTCCAACTCAAACATTCTATCTTCTCCAAGTATCACTGTAATGGATAATGGTGAAGCATCATTTATTGTGGGTGAAGAGGTTCCGGTTATTACGGGCTCTACGGCTGGCTCAAACAACGACAACCCATTCCAAACGGTTGACCGTAAAGAAGTCGGTATCAAACTCAAAGTAGTGCCACAAATTAACGAAGGTGACTCTGTACAGTTAAACATTGAACAAGAAGTTTCCAACGTATTAGGCGCAAACGGTGCGGTTGACGTTCGCTTTGCTAAACGACAGTTAAACACCTCTGTCATGATCCAAGATGGTCAGATGTTGGTTCTTGGTGGTTTGGTCGATGAACGCGCACTTGAAAGTGAGTCTAAAGTGCCGCTATTGGGTGACATTCCGGTACTTGGCCATCTGTTCAAGTCAACTAGCACGCAAACAGAAAAACGTAACTTGATGGTGTTCATCAAGCCGACGATTATTCGCGATGGTGTGACGGCCGACGGTATTACGCAGCGTAAATACAACTTTATTCGCGCAGAACAGCTTTACAAAGCGGATCAAGGTTTGAAGTTGATGGCTGACGAGAAGATCCCGGTTATGCCAGCCTTTGGCCAGGAGCGTCAGCACCCAACAGAGATCCAAGCGTTTATTGATCAAATGGAAAACAACTAATGGTTGATATGTTAGACACAGCGCCAAGTATGCGTCGTCTGCCATTCAGTTTTGCCAACCGCTTTAAACTGGTGCTGGAGACAGAGCATCCTGAGCGTCCACCTATTCTTTACTATGTCGAGCCGCTTAACCCTGCGGCTCTGGTTGAAGTCCGTCGTGTATTAAAGAAAAGCTTCGTACCGCAACCTATCGATAAAGAAGCCTTTGATAAAAAGCTGACTGAAGCATATCAACGCGACTCGTCTGAAGCGCGTCAGTTGATGGAAGATATTGGTGCTGATAGCGATGATTTCTTCTCTTTGGCTGAAGAACTGCCGCATGATGAAGACTTATTAGAATCGGAAGACGATGCGCCAATCATCAAATTGATCAACGCCATGTTGGGTGAAGCGATCAAAGAAGGTGCGTCGGATATTCATATTGAGACGTTCGAGAAAACCCTTTCGATTCGTTTCCGTGTCGATGGCGTATTACGTGAAGTTCTGACCCCAAGTCGTAAGCTAGCGCCTTTGCTGGTTTCTCGTGTGAAGGTTATGGCTAAACTAGATATCGCAGAAAAGCGTGTGCCTCAAGATGGCCGTATTTCGTTGCGTATCGGTGGTCGTGCGGTGGACGTGCGTGTATCGACGATGCCGTCCTCTCATGGGGAGCGCGTGGTAATGCGTCTGTTGGATAAAAACGCGACTCGTCTTGATTTACATAGTTTGGGCATGACCCCTTCAGTGCATGACAACTTCCGTCACTTGATTGGCCGCCCTCACGGTATCATCTTGGTGACGGGCCCGACAGGTTCTGGTAAATCCACCACCTTGTACGCTGGCTTGCAAGAGATCAATAGCAACGAACGCAACATTCTAACGGTTGAAGACCCGATCGAATTTGATATTGATGGCATCGGTCAAACTCAGGTGAACCCAAAGGTCGACATGACGTTTGCGCGCGGCTTGCGTGCCATTCTGCGTCAGGACCCGGATGTGGTGATGGTCGGTGAGATCCGTGACTTAGAAACCGCACAAATTGCAGTGCAAGCGTCCTTAACGGGTCACTTGGTAATGTCGACTCTCCACACCAACACCGCAGTGGGTGCGATTACGCGTCTACGTGATATGGGTATTGAGCCATTCCTTATTTCTTCTTCGTTATTAGGGGTGCTAGCGCAGCGCTTAGTTCGAACGCTTTGTCCAAGCTGTAAAGAGCCGTATGAAGCCGATGCGGAACAGAAAAAACTGTTTGGTATGGAAGCGCATGAACCGTTAGAACTGCACCGAGCAAAAGGCTGTGAAGCGTGTAACCAAAAAGGCTACCGAGGTCGAACAGGTATCCACGAGCTCATTATGGTCGATGAGCAAGTGCAAGAATTGATTCATCGAGAGTCTGGTGAACAAGAAATTGAGAGAGCCGTTCGCGCCCATACGCCAAGTATTCGCAGCGATGGTTTAAGCAAAGTGCGTCGTGGCATTACGTCACTTGAAGAAGTGATGCGAGTGACGAAGGAAACCTAATGGCGGCATTTGAGTACAAAGCGCTAGATGCAAAAGGCAAGCATAAAAAAGGCACTATAGAAGGGGACAACGCCCGACAAGTGCGCCAGCGACTCAAAGAGCAAGGGATGATCCCGATTGAAGTGGTCGAGACGAAAGCTAAATCGGCTAAGTCTTCAGGTTCAGTCAGCTTTAAGCGCGGCATCTCGACATCTGAGCTGGCACTCATCACACGGCAATTGTCTACGCTAGTCCAATCAGGAATGCCTTTGGAAGAGTGTTTGCGTGCGGTCTCTGAGCAGGCTGAAAAGCCGAGGATTCGTTCTATGTTGGCTGCGGTTCGCTCGAAAGTAACCGAGGGTTATCCGCTCGCCGACAGTTTTGCCGATTACCCACACGTGTTTGATGAACTGTACCGCTCCATGGTTGCGGCGGGCGAAAAATCAGGTCACCTCGATACCGTATTAGAGCGTTTGGCAGACTATGTCGAAAACCGCCAAAAGATGCGATCTAAATTGCTTCAAGCAATGATTTATCCTGTAGTTTTGGTGGTATTCGCGGTTGTCATCGTTTCGTTCTTATTGGCGACAGTGGTTCCTAAAATCATTGAACCCATCATTCAGATGGGCCAAGAGTTACCTCAATCGACGCAATTTTTACTGGCAGCCAGTGAGTTTGTGCAAGATTGGGGGCTGATTATTTTCGTTGTGCTGGTGGCGCTTTTCTATGGCCTCAAACTGGCGTTGCAAAAGCCAGACTTTCGCTTAGCTTGGGACAGAAAAATCTTGAGCTTACCGCTAATAGGTAAGATCTCTCGAGGTTTGAATACCGCACGATTCGCGCGAACACTTTCGATCTGTACTTCCAGTGCGATTCCAATTCTCGAGGGTATGCGCGTTGCGGTAGATGTTATGTCTAACCGTTATGTGAAGCAGCAAGTGTTGCTTGCAGCGGATAACGTCCGAGAGGGCGCTAGTTTGCGTAAGGCGTTGGACCAAACCCGCTTGTTTCCACCAATGATGCTACACATGATCGCCAGTGGTGAGCAAAGTGGTGAATTAGAGAGCATGTTGACGCGGGCAGCCGATAACCAAGATCAAAACTTTGAATCAACAGTCAATATTGCTCTGGGTGTGTTTACTCCTGCGCTGATTGCATTAATGGCTGGATTAGTGTTGTTCATTGTGATGGCGACCTTGATGCCAATGCTAGAAATGAATAATTTGATGAGCGGATAATTTCGAATTAAGACGTGTCTACTAACGGCATGGCTTTAATCTAACTTTCGGAGAAAAAAATGAAGTTTAAGCGTAGTAAACAACAGGGTTTTACACTTTTAGAAGTGATGGTTGTTGTCGTTATCCTTGGTATTTTGGCAAGTTTCGTTGTTCCAAACCTATTGGGTAACAAAGAGAAGGCTGACCAACAAAAAGCGATTACGGACATCGTAGCGCTGGAAAATGCCCTAGATATGTACAAGTTGGATAACAGCGTTTACCCAACAACGGACCAAGGTCTAGAAGCATTGGTTAGCAAGCCATCTAACCCAGAGCCACGCAACTACCGTGATGGTGGTTACATCAAACGTCTTCCTAATGACCCCTGGGGCAACCAGTACCAATACTTAAGCCCAGGTGATAACGGTACAATCGATATCTTCACTCTAGGCGCAGATGGCCAAGAAGGTGGAGAAGGTCCAGCTGCAGATATTGGCAACTGGAACATGCAAGACTTCCAATAATTGAGCCTAAGCCAGCACTAATGAAACAAATGCGAAAACATAACGGTTTTACATTGATAGAAATTCTATTGGTGCTGGTTTTGCTATCTCTTACGGCTGTGGCCGTGATCTCGACATTACCGACTAGCCAAAAAGATCTTTCCAAACAGTATGCTCAAAGCTTTTTTCAGCGTTTACAGCTGCTCAATGAAGAAGCGGTGCTGAGCGGTAAAGATTTTGGCGTTCGAGTGGATGATGCCAAATCGACCTACTCTTTACTGAGTTTAACCTCAGAAGGTTGGCAGCCTCTGAAATTAAAGCAGATTCCGAGCAAAACCAAGCTAGAAGAAGATATTACGCTACAACTCGAACTCGGAGGTGGTGCTTGGGATAATGATGAGCGCTTATTCAAACCAGGCTCTCTTTTTGATGAAGACATGTTCGCAGAAGAAGAGGACGAAAAGAAAATTGAGCCACCGCAAGTGTTTATCTTTTCCAGCGCCGAAGTCACGCCATTTACCCTGTCTTTTTTTCCGCAAAATGGTGATGCCTTTAATGACGGTTGGCGAGTCATTGGCAAAGAAAGTGGACAAATTTTGTTATTAGCTCCGGGCGAAGAAGTGAAAGAGGATGAGAATGCGCAATTTTAAGCAAGCTCGCCCCAATTTGAGTCATCGCCGGACGAGAGGCATGACCTTACTGGAAGTATTGGTCGCACTGGCAATTTTCGCCACCGCTGCCATCAGTGTCATTCGCTCCGTGAGCCAGCATATTAATACAATCAGTTATTTAGAAGAAAAAATGTTTGCAGCCATGGTTGTGGATAATCAGATGGCAAATGTGATGTTGAATACCGGAGAACTCAAAGCGAAAAACGGCACAGAAGAGCTGGCAGGACGCACTTGGTTCTGGAAAGTCACGCCAGTCGCCACGACGCAGCCATTGCTGAAAGCATTTGATGTGAGCGTCTCGGTAGAGAAAAGCGCGAGCCCTGTAGTAACGGTACGAAGCTATGTGGCGCAATAATCATCCCCGCGCAAACACGCGCCAAAGGGTAAAAGGTTTTACACTTATTGAAGTGTTGGTATCGATTGCCATCTTTGCCAGTTTAAGTGTCGCTGCGTACCAAGTGGTATCGCAAGTACAGCGTAGCAATGCGCTATCACAAGAACGAACCCAACGCTTAAACGAAATTCAGCGTGCCATGGTGATGATGGATAACGATTTTCGTCAAATGGCGATGCGTCAAACGCGTACTAATGGTGAAGAGCCTGCTAGCCGGCTAATTTTTTGGTCCGATTACCTGTTGGACTCCGATACCAAAGGACTGATGTTTGCCCGTTTAGGTTGGCACAACCCTCAGCAGCAGTTCCCTCGTGGAGAAGTAACCAAGGTTGGCTATCGCTTAAAAGAAGAAACACTGCAGCGAGTATGGTGGCGCTATCCTGATACGCCGGTTGGGCAACAAGGTACTGTTACTCCATTGCTAACGCAGGTCGAGTCATTTGATATGCGTTTCTATGATGGTAAGCAATGGAAAAAAGAGTGGGCTGAAGAAAAAGCGCTGCCGAAAGCGGTTTCTGTTGTTCTCACTCTCAAAGACTATGGAGAAATTACCCGCACTTATCTCACTCCTGATGGCACATTGAGTCAGAAAGAGGAAAGTTCAGGAGACAGCAATAATGGTTAACCGTCAGCGCGGTGTTGCTTTGATTATAGTGTTGATGTTGCTGGCGATTATGGCGACGGTTGCCGCCAGCATGTCGGAACGTTTGTTCTTGCAGTTTCAGCGAGGCGCTAATCAAATCAATTACCAGCAAGCGTACTGGTACAGCCTTGGCGTCGAGGCGCTAGCAAAAGTGGGTATCGAGCAAAGTTATAAAGACACCGACACGATTAATATGAGTCAACCGTGGGCGATAAAAGAGCAAGTCTATCCGTTAGATTATGGTCAAGCGGCGGGACGAATTAGAGACAAGCAAGCGTGCTTTAATCTAAATGTATTGAGTCGTGTGCAACCAACGGGTCAGCAAATTACAAGACCATATTTAGTGAATGTATTGCAGCGCCTATTAGAAGAGTTGGATGTCGAGCCATATCAAGCAGAAATCATTGCAGACTCTACTTGGGAATACATTGATGCTGACGACTCTGTCCGTTCGACTACTGGGGTTGAAGACAGCACATATGAAGCGATGAAGCCTTCCTATTTAGCATCAAATGGTTGGATGGCAGATGCTTCCGAGTTACGGGCTGTCTATCAGGTGAGTGGTGAAATTTTCCAAAAATTGGAGCCGTTGGTCTGTGCATTACCAAGTGATGACTGGCGTTTAAACGTGAATACGATTGATGTTGAGCAAGCTCCGATTTTGGTGGCAATGTTCTCACCAAACTTAAGCAGTAGTGATGCGATTCAGCTAATTGAAAAACGCCCATTTGATGGGTGGGATAGCATTGATGAATTTTTAGCAGAGTCAGAAATGGCTGGCTTAAGTGAAGATGTAAAGAAAAACGCCAAAGGCTATTTGGGTGTGGATAGCGCCTTTTTTGAATTGGATGCACAAGTGTTGGTGGATGAATCACGTGTACGTATCCGAAGCCTTTTGCAAAGTACAAATAGAGAAACGGTGACCGTAGTTCGCCGTCGTTTTGGAGGGATCAGTGAGCGAGTTTCTGACCGTTCGGCTGAGTAGCGAACAACAAAGTACCATTCCTTGGGTGGTGTGGTCGACAGATCAACAGGAAGTGATTGCTAGCGGTGAAATCGCCGGGTGGGAACACTTAGATGAATTGGTCTCATATGCTGGTCAGCGCCAAGTTGTGGCGCTGTTGGCGAGTAATGATGTGGTCCTGACGCAAGTGGATATACCGCCTGGTGCAACACGCCAATTCGAGGCGATGTTACCGTACTTAGTGGAAGACGAAGTTGCTCAGGACGTTGATGGCCTGCACTTTAGCGTGTTGGGTAAACAAGCGGACAAAGCGCAGATTTGCGCAGTTGAACGTGCTTGGATTCAGACTGTACTGCAACGTTTTTCAAGCCAAGGTATCGCCATTAAACGCATTTTACCCGATGTGCTTGCATTACCGGTTCGTGGAGAGCACAGCAGTGCTGCAATGATTGGCGAGCAATGGCTAATTCGTCACTCTGCGACAGAGGGCGCGGTTGTCGACGCTTCTTGGTTAGACCTTTACCTCTCTTCTTATCTACAAAATCATGAAGGTTGGAAGCTCGATTGCTTTAGCTCGGTCCCTGAATCTGCGTTACCTGAAATATGGGATCCGCAACCAGAAGAAATGACGATGGCTTTACTGGCGAAGGGGGTGACAGAAAGCAAAGTCAATTTGCTGACTGGGATCTTCAAGCCGAAATCTTCTTGGGGTAAATACTGGAAGCTCTGGCAAAAAACCACCATTGCTGCGGGGGTGCTTATCGTCGTCATGGTTGCGCAGCAGTTGCTCGTGGTCCACAAGTACGAAGCACAAGCTCAAGCGTATCGTGAGGAGAGTGAGCGTATTTTCCGCCAAGTGTTCCCAAATAAACGACGCATTCCTACCGTTAGTTACCTCAAACGACAAATGGATGATGAAGAGCGCCGCTTATCTGGTGGAAGTGGTCAGCAGGCAATGTTGTCATGGTTGGCGGCATTACCCGCGACGCTTGGTCAGGTCAGCGACTTGGAGATCACTAGCTTTAAATACGACGGACAACGTGGCGAAGTACGTATTCAGGCTCGTAGTTCAGACTTCCAACCTTTTGAGCAGGCTCGTGTGAAATTGGCAGAGAAGTTTAATGTTGAGCAAGGTCAGTTGAACCGTAGCGATAACGTTGTGGTTGGCAGCTTTGTTTTGAAGCGTTTGTGAGGTGATGATGAAAAACTTAATTTCTCAAGCTCAGGTTTGGTGGAGCAGCATCTCGCAGCGTGAGCAGCGTTTGGTCATGGGATGTGGCGCTATTGCCGTTATCGGTATTATTTATTGGGGTTTATTACAGCCAATGAGCCAACGTGCGGAGCTAGCTCAGTCACGTATTCAAAGCGAAAAACAGTTGCTAGCTTGGGTACAAGATAAAGCGGATGGCATCACTGCACTGCGAAAAAGCAGCGGT
The DNA here is from genome assembly GCF_033340395.1 of Vibrio sp. 1159. NCBI lineage: Bacteria > Pseudomonadati > Pseudomonadota > Gammaproteobacteria > Vibrionales > Vibrionaceae > Vibrio > Vibrio sp. 1159. The sequence continues at coordinate 41,056 of NZ_JAWOWL010000001.1, forward strand.
GTGAGCTACTCTAGTCAACCGTTGAATCAGTTGGTTTCTTCTTCAGCTCGTCGTTATAAAGTTGAGTTGATTCGAGTACAACCTCGTAATGAGAGCGTTCAAGTGTGGATCAAACCACTCGCGTTTAATCAACTAGTGGATTGGTTACGTTACTTGAAAGAGCAACAGGGTATTGAAGTCGAATTTTTAGATATCGACCGAACAGAGCAAGCGGGCATGATCGATGTAAACCGCCTTCAGTTTAAGCGAGGTTAAGGTGAAGCGAGCAGTACTTTACGTTGTTATCTTTATCGTCTTTTTTTCAGTCAGTCTTTTAATGGGATTACCAGTCTCTTGGGTGTTACAACAAGCACCAACAGTGAGAGGCCTGGACATTCAAGGAACCAACGGTTCGGTATGGCAAGGTCAAGCTTCTAGTATTCGTTGGCAGCGCCAGAACCTTGGAGAAGTTAATTGGGATTTCCAATGGTCGAGTCTACTGACAGGTAAAGCTGAGTTTGCTGTGCGCTTTGGTCGTGGTAGTGAAATAGACGTCCGTGGGCGCGGTTTTGTCGGCTATAGCTTAAGTGATGGCCCTTATGCCAATAACTTAGTTGCCTCGATTCCGGCGGTAAAAGTTGTTGAGCAAGCGCGCCTCCCTGTGCCTGTTGGTGTTGATGGGCAGCTTGAGCTGAATATTCGTCATGCGACTTATGCTGCGCCTTGGTGTAAGAACGGTGAAGGCACTTTAGTATGGAATGCCAGTGGTATTCAAAGCCCCGTTGGCAGCTTAGATCTCGGTCCTGTGATTGCCGATATAAACTGTCAGGATAGTGTATTGACGGCAACTGGTGAGCAGAGCAGCAAACAAGTCTCTGCGGCGTTTTCCGCTGAACTGATGCCTAATCAACGGTACTCAACCAAAGCGTGGTTCAAACCTGGTGCAGAGTTCCCATCCAGCATGGGGGAGCAACTGAAATGGTTGGGTAAGCCGAATGCTCAAGGTCAATATGAGTTTAATTACCAAGGGCGCTTCTAACCTATCGTGACAAAATCCAATATCTTAAAAGAGCTGCTATTGTGCAGCTCTTTTTGCTTTTGGATCATCGTAAGCTAAAACCTCTATTCGCTGTACATTCGATCTTGATTGGGAATGAGTGAAAGTTTAAAGCCATGATTTTTAATCGATTTGTTTCTTTTGTTCAGCTTTGCAAGTAATTGGAATATAGTAGGCCAAATACTCCAAGTGCTGTACAGAAGGTCAAAAAGAAAAGGCCACGAAGATATTCGTGGCCTTTCTATTGCTAGAATTTTGTGCTCTAAATTTTACCGATAGGGCGCTTAATCTTTGCGTTGTAAAATCTCATTCCAAGGTAAATCCGCATCACCAAGAACAATAAAGTTCGGGTTTTCTAGTGTTTCCCGCTCGTTATATGACAGCGGTTCTAATTGCGTGCTGAGAATACGTCCGCCAGCTTCTTCAACAATGCATTGTGTCGCAGCGGTGTCCCACTCACCTGTTGGACCTAGTCGGAGATAGCAATCTACCGCCCCTTCCGCGACGAGGCATGCTTTCAATGCTGCAGAACCGAGCGGTATTAAGTCGTAATTCCAGGCGCTGCTCATACGGTTAGTAATACGATTGATGTCTTGGCGACGACTAATAGCAATTGCGATGCTTTGCTCTGGCTGTTCGTGTTTGTGTGTATGGATTTTGACGCTGTCCGACATGTCGGGAATTTTCCAGGCGCCTTTGCCATTATAAGCGTAGTAAGTCACGCCAGATACAGGGCCGTAAACGACGCCCATGGTTGGTCGATTGTTGTCGACCAACGCAATAATAGTGGCAAAGTCACCACTGCGAGCGATGAATTCTTGAGTACCATCAAGAGGGTCGACTAACCAATAACGTTCCCACTGAGCGCGTTGCTCTAAGCTTATGTCTGCGTCTTCTTCTGACAACACGGGAATGTCAGGCGTCAGATCACTCAAGCGTTCAGTGATGAACTTGTGAGCTGCAATATCCGCACTTGTTACGGGAGTTTCGTCACTTTTGGTGTAGGCCTCGTATTGCTTCTTTTCATATATTTCGAGGATCATTTGCCCAGCACTGCGGGCAATCTCGATGACTTGAGGAAGTAGGTGAGATAGATCTTTTGTCATTGGCATAAGTGATAGTCCTTACTCACAGTGTTATTCGGTTCTAATGACCGTTATTGGTTATGCTTGTGAGTGGTGTTTGGTAAGTGTTTCAGTGCCAACATTAGCGCTGTGATGCTTCGTGCTTCACAGAAATCCATGTGAGTTAATAACTCTTCGGCTTGCGCAAGTGGCCAACGCACAATTTCCAGTGGTTCAGGCTCATCGCCTTCTTGCTTCTCTGGATAAAGCGCCTGTCCTAAAAATAGAGTCATTTTGCTCGAAAAGTAAGATGGCGCGAGGATAACTTGTTTCAACGGGGTTAACTGATTACAGCCAAAGCCGATTTCTTCTTTTAACTCACGATCCGCAGCTTGGTGTGGTGTTTCTCCTGGGTCAATCAGCCCTTTTGGGAAACCTAGCTCGTAACGTTCAGTTCCTGCGGCGTATTCACGCACCAGTAATAAATCGCCTTGTTCTGTTACAGGGACTACCATTACAGCATCTCGTCCACTTGGCTTCATACGCTCATAAGTACGATGCTCACCATTGGAAAAACGAAGGTCGAGCGCTTCCACAGCAAACAGTTTGGATTTTGCAACCGTCTGGCATGAGAGTATCTCTGGTGGGGTTCGTTTCGGCATGACGCTGGCTCCTTGGTGTCGTTGGCGTTTACGAGATGCGTAAGATTCTTAATATATGAGAACTCCGCCTGAGTTTCTAGCGGATTTTACGAGTCGAGCTAAGCATCTCACCATCACCTCAGTATCGATACAAAAATGGGAGACCGAAGCCTCCCATTTTCTGACAGTGTTTACTCTTAGTAGTAAGAGTGATCACCACGGTCATGTTCTGTAGCATCACGAACTGCGGTTAGTTCACCAATGAACTGGTTTAGCAGCTCTTTCTCGATGCCTTCTTTTAGTGTTACGTCAACCATAGAACAGCCATTACAACCGCCACCAAATGCAACAATCGCAACACCGTCTTCAGTGATCTCAACCAAGTTTACGTGACCACCGTGGCCAGCAAGTTGTGGGTTCACTTGAGTTTGGATAACGTACTCAACGCGCTCAACCAGTGGTGCGTCGTCCGCAACTTTACGCATTTTAGCGTTAGGTGCTTTTAGCGTTAACTGAGAGCCCATTTTATCGGTAACAAAATCGATTTCAGCGTCTTCAAGGAATGGCAGGCTTAGCTCATCAACGTAAGCTGAAAAACCGCTGTAAGAGAGTTCAGTGTCGGTCGATTCTACTGCTTCTGGTGGACAGTAAGACACGCCACACTCAGCGTTTTGTGTACCTGGGTTCACAACGAAAATACGAATGTTAGTGCCTTCAGGTTGTTGACCTAAAAGGTTAGCGAAATGCGTTTGCGCAGTTTCTGTAATAGTAATATTTGACACGACGAATACCCGAGTAAATTTGTAGGTTACTGCTGCTATTCTACTCTTGTTGACGTATGGGTCTAGTCTTTTTGATGCTAAGGCATGGCGAAGCGATCTAGAGAGAACGAGGAGCAGGTGTTCTGCAGATGCAGTAAATATCGATGCTTTCTACGCCAACTTCAAGTAGTAAATGACATAATTGTCGGACGGTACTGCCTGTGGTGACTACATCATCGACGATGGCAACATGGGAAGAGTGAGGGCGCTTATTGAGAATAAACGCGCCTTTTAAGTTTTGTTCACGGCTTGTTTTGGTATTACCACGCTGTGATTGGGCGAGCCTTACTCGACGAAAGACCTTCGCATCAAAATTAGTCTGCAATTGCTTGGCGAGGTGTCGGGCTAAAACATCACTTTGATTAAAACCCCGGCGCAGGTAACGCTGCCAGTGCAATGGCACACTGGTAATGATTGGAGCTGGCGTGGTGATGCGCTGTGCCAGTTGCTCGGTTAATGCTTTTACATGCCAAGACTCTCCGTGATCTTTAAAGCGTTGTACTTCCCGTGAAAGGGGAAAGTCGTAATCGCCTAACGTGTATAGCCTTTGCCATGGCGGTGGCTTTGAAAGACATTCACCACAAATACTATCCGTACTCATTTCTTCTTTCTGTAATGATAAACCGCAGCGTTGACATCGTTTTACCGGAGTTAGGTATTTTAAACAGTGCTCGCACCAGCGCAGAGTATTTGTGTGGCTTGGTGTTTGAATAGGGAACCGACACAGGCCGCATTGACTGCTCAATACGCGATGCATGATGTTTTGCCAGTGATGAGATAACATAGCGTTTATTCATGGTGATATTTTACTCAGCCTAACGCTTGGCTGAAGCCGTAGGGAATAAAATAAGTGGGAGAGATTGAGAGCATGAGCACGAAATTACACTGGCAGTCATTTGGTCAGGGACCAGATTTGGTGTTACTGCATGGTTGGGGCATGAATGGTGCGGTATGGCAGCAGACAGTCGAGTCTCTTCAACCTTATTTCCGAGTTCATGTGGTTGACCTTCCGGGGTACGGACATAGCGCCGAATCTCATGCTGAAGATTTAGACCATATTGCTAACTTGGTGGTGCAAGGTGCGCCAGAGAAAGCGATTTGGCTTGGTTGGTCCCTCGGAGGTTTAGTGGCGACGCATGTGGCATTAAATATGCCCGAGCGCGTGGCTAAGTTGATTACGGTTGCCAGCTCACCTAAATTTGCCGCAGAAAAACCGTGGCGTGGCATTCAACCGAATGTACTGAGTGCGTTCACCTCTCAGTTGCTAGAAGATTTCTCACTGACCATTGAGCGCTTTATGGCGTTGCAAGCGATGGGCAGCCCATCAGCGCGTAAAGACGTTAAACAGCTCAAGCAAGCGGTACTATCGCGCCCTCAGCCAAACCCTGAATCGCTGTTGGTTGGGCTAAACATCCTTGCTGATGTGGATCTGCGCGATGCGTTGACGTCTCTTTCTGTTCCAATGTTGCGTCTTTATGGCCGTTTAGATGGGTTGGTGCCAATTAAAGTAGCTAACGATTTAAGTGAACAGTTGCCTCATACCCAGCAGTTTGTTTTTAATCAGTCCTCTCATGCGCCTTTTATCACCGAACATGACGAATTTTGTGTTCAAATCCGAGAGTTTGCTCACGATTGAGCAAGTACGAGCGGAAATACCTCAAGTTGTTTAAAAAGTGGTCGATATAAAGGCTGGTGAGGTTTTATTAGCCAATAAAGCTAAGCCATATTGACGAGTTGGGCGACTCTGAGGAGGGTTCGCAATGATTGTGTCACCGACCAACGTAAGTGTGCCACTGATCGCCCCATCCGTGAATGTGCAGACGGAACAAGCAGCTCGCGACAATAAAGTCCGAGAGCCTGTAACGCCAACGGTCGCATTGGCCAAAACCAATGCAGAGCGAAAAGTAAAAGGTGATGACAAGCGCCGACGTCAGTCTTCTTGGGATCCTTCAGAGCATCCTGATTATGATATGGAAACGGAAGTCGACACGCGTTATCAAGAAGAGCCGGAAGATACACTAGAACGGCTTTTTAGTTTGCTTGCGCTCAAATCGTATAGTGAAGACCAGGGGAAAGGCTACGCGATCCGCTTTCGCTTACCAAAGCGCATTTTGGATGCTGCGATCAATGAAGGATTAATGGAAAAGCGCAGGAAGGTGATCAAGTTTCATTATGGTCATGCAGTCGCTCCCCATACCCCGTCAGAAGTGATAGCAGTATTATGACGACTCAATATCCTACTCAAACAAAAACGCTCCAAGCAGGTTGACTGATTGGAGCGTTTTCTTTTTAGTTATGAAAGCTCGTTAGCGGTGAAGCCTAGGTAAGATTACTTTTTCGCTTTAGCAAACGCTGCAGCAAATGCACCGCCCATCGCGCTGTTCGATGACGAATCATCACGGCGAGGCTGACGACGCTGCGGTTGGTCATTACGACGCGGCGCTGCTGATGAGCGTTGGCTACGGTTGTCTTGACCCGGTTCGTCGTTCATACGCATCGATAGACCAATACGTTTACGCTGCACGTCAACTTCCATCACTTTCACTTTGACGATGTCGCCCGCTTTCACCACTTCACGTGGGTCAGACACGTAACGATCTGTCAGTGCAGAGATGTGTACGAGACCATCTTGGTGAACGCCGATATCAACGAAGGCACCGAAGTTGGCTACGTTCGATACCACACCTTCTAGAATCATGCCCGGTTCCAAGTCAGATACCGAGTTTACACCCTCTGCAAACGTCGCCGTTTTGAATTCTGGACGTGGGTCACGACCCGGCTTATCCAGCTCTTTGATGATGTCTGTAATGGTTGGAACGCCGAAGTTATCGTCGGTGTAATCGACCGCATGCAGACCTTTAAGGAAGCTTGAATCACCAATCAGTGCTTTGATATCTTTGTTGTTCTTCTCAGAAATCGCTTTGACCACTGGGTACGCTTCTGGGTGAACCGCAGACGCATCAAGTGGGTTCTTACCATCCATGATTCGTAGGAAGCCTGCACACTGCTCGAACGCCTTAGGACCTAAACGAGGTACTTTCTTTAAGGTTGTACGTGCTTCGAAGCGGCCGTTCTCATCGCGGAAGTCGACAATGTTCTGCGCGATGGTACTTGATAAGCCTGCTACGCGCGTCAGTAGCGCCGCAGAAGCGGTGTTCACATCAACACCAACCGCGTTTACACAGTCTTCCACAATCGCATCTAGGCGTTTTGCCAACATAGATTGGCTTACATCGTGCTGGTATTGACCCACACCAATAGATTTCGGATCAATTTTCACGAGTTCAGCCAATGGATCTTGCAAACGACGTGCAATCGACACTGCACCACGCAGTGATACGTCCATATTCGGGAACTCTTTTGCTGCAAGCTCAGACGCTGAGTAAACCGAAGCCCCCGCTTCACTTACTATGATCTTCTGAACTTTCAGGTTGTCACGTTTGATGACGTCTGCGACAAAGCTGTCGGTTTCACGTGAAGCCGTACCGTTACCAATCGCAATCAAATCCACGTTGTACTTACGCACCAACTGCTCAACGATTTGTGCTGACTTGTCGTATTGTTTTTGTGGTGGGTGAGGGTAGATGGTTTCGGTTGCAAGCACTTTACCTGTTGAGTCGACAACCGCGATTTTTGAACCTGTACGCAGACCCGGATCGAGACCAAGTGTTGCACGAGGGCCAGCCGGTGCTGCCATCAACAAGTCTTTTAGGTTAGTGGCGAATACTTCAATCGCTTCGATTTCAGCGCGCTCTTTCATTGCGCCCATTAGCTCGGTTTCCATGTGCATCGATACTTTGATGCGCCATGCCCAGCTGATCACTTGCTTACGCCAGGTATCCGCAGGTGCGCTGCTTAGCGTTACGCCATAATGGTCGGCGATAATCGTTTCGCAGTAAGACTGACGCGCGCCTTCTTCCTGTTCTGGATCAGCGTTCATCGCCAATGTCAGGAAGCCTTCGTTACGGCCACGCAACATCGCCAGTGCTCGGTGCGATGGCACTTTGCTTAGGGGCTCGTTGTGGTTGAAGTAATCTTTAAACTTCTCGCCTTCTTGCTCTTTGCCTTCAACGACTCGTGAGACCAGTTCCGCATTGCGATTTAAGTGGTTGCGAATTTTTTCCAGTAAGTTTGCGTCTTCTGCGATGCGCTCCATGATGATCGCGCGAGCGCCATCCAATGCAGCTTTGGTGTCTGCCACGCCTTTGTCTGCATCAAGGTATTTGCTTGCTTCGCTTTCTGGCTCGGTTTGTGGGTGATTCCAAAGCTGATCTGCGAGCGGCTCAAGACCAGCCTCAATCGCGATCTGACCTTTCGTACGACGCTTGGGTTTGTAAGGTAGGTACAAGTCTTCAAGACGAGTTTTGCTGTCTGCCTGCGCGATCTCTTGTTCTAGCTCTGGCGTCAGTTTGCCTTGCTCTTGGATTGATTTGAGGATGGTTTGACGGCGATCATCCATTTCACGAAGGTAAGACAGACGGCTGTCCAAAGTACGCAGCTGGGTATCATCAAGGCCCCCCGTCACCTCTTTGCGGTAACGTGCAATAAAAGGGACAGTGTTGCCATCATCAATTAGGGTGACAGCGGCGTTGACTTGCTCTGGGCGAACATTCAGTTCTTGAGCAATCATGCGACAGATAGCTTGGCTCATCCGTGTTTTCTCTTTTAATTCGGTTTTGGTTGTATAGAACATTGGGGTCGTTCGAAGAATTTGCAATGTTTTAAATTAACGAGGCAAAAATTTACCGGGCGCTGGTGGACATCAGTCAGATTTATGTCAAAACTGTAATTAAATTGAGAACTTATATCCGCAGTTATCGACTAACCTAATTCCACGGTTGTTGATATCACTAAATGTACCTCGGCTTATACGGATAATCATGATGAAAAAAATGTCTTTGGCGTTAGCGCTTGCGAGTGCCTTACTTGTCGCCCCGCTTAGTTGGGCGCAGTCTATCTCAGGAACCACACAAGCTCCCGTTTATCAGCTCGATAACAAATTGGTACTAGGGCGTGTGGAGAGCGTCTACTACAGTGACATTCCGGAACTAAAAGCGGTGCCATTTATTGGCAAGATTGATACTGGTGCAGATACGACATCGATGCATGCGGAGAATATCCATGTCAGTAGCTCACACCCAGATTACCAAGATTTGAAAGATAACGAGTTACTTTGGGCGATTGTCGATGACTTAGGTGGTACGAAGGCAAAGTGGGACGCCGACAGCTTTAAGCCATATCAAGTAAAGGTTAGCTTTACGGTTCCTCACCCTTATACAGGGAAGGAAATACAGATTACCGATGATCTGGAAAGAGTGAGCGCGATTCGCAGTCGAACAAGCAAAAAGCCCATCCTACGCCCGACAATAAAAATGCCGATGACAATCGCTGGTCACACCGTTGATACGGAAGTGAACCTGACCAAGCGTACGCAATTCTCTTCTCCTATCTTGATTGGTAAAACCTATCTCGATGATAACGCATGGGTCTTCGCTGGTTACGATTACCTTCAAGAACAGCCACGCGCAAAAATGATTGGCAAAAAAGAGACGGTTGAAGTCGAAGGTGTGCCATATAAGATCAGCATCTCAACTTCTAGCCGTTATACCAACGTCCATGCACTGGACATCAAGGTAGACAAAAAGCATAACGAAGTCTCTTTTATGTTAGAGGGCGAGAATGGCAAGCGTCATCCAATGACATTACCCTTGGTACGAATGCTGAAAACGACCAAAAGCGAGCGCCCTTTAGTCTATTTACCCGTCAAAGTCGGCGAAAATGAAACTCAACGTTGGTTGGTGTATCTGCGTGATCGCAGTAAGTTCAGTTCGCAAATTCGCTTAGGTCGGGACGTCGCGAGTCAGCACTTTGTTATTGATACGGACAGAGAAAATCTACTGGGTGGCGTAGAAAAAACGTTCAAAAGCGCACTCAAATCAAAACCTCTTGTCGTTTCACCAGAAGAACAGGTCACCATTGATGGTTATACCGTCCCTGCTTACCCCACTTTTACTGTGAAAACGCCATTACTGCGTGTAAATGGGTTTGAAGTAACAGAAAAAGGTAAGGATGAATCCGTCACGTTTTATTTAATGAACGATGAGGGGAAAGAAGAAAAAATCACCAAACCAGTGTTGAAAAAGCTCAAGGTTGGCAGCGCGGTTCGCCCTGTTGTCGAAGGAGACTTTCTTCTCGGTAGAAAAGACACATCAATGAAGTTTGCGCTCGATGTGCTTGATGAGGGTGACACTCAACCTTTTTTCGTCTTTGGTCATGACATAGCCAAGGGTGGTGTGTTGCTGAACACTCGCGCAGACCATCTACTAGATGCAAGGCCACTTTTCAAAGCTGGCCATATCGAAGTAGCTGAAGTTGAGGGGATGTCTTTCCCTGTGAAGTTAGACACGGGTGCAGATGTAAGCTCAATCAATGCTAAGAACATCAAGCAGTTTAAGAAAGACGGCAAAGACATGGTGAGCTTTACCTATGAGAACGATCTTGGCATGAAACAGGCGTTTACCAAGCCTGTTGTTGATGTCATGCGTATTAAAGCTAAGAAAGGTGAGAAAGCGAACGTACGCCCTGTGGTTGAAATGCATGTTAAGCTTGGCGAATTAGAGAAGAAGATCCGAGTCAACTTACAGGACCGAGGTCGCTTCCATTACAGCATGATTTTAGGTAAAAACTTTCTAAAACATGGCGCGGTTGTTTCGAGTGATACGAATTACATCGTGACGCAAAAACCGGATTACGAAAAGTAACACTCTGGCCGCCTTATCACCTTGATACCCAAAGCCTGAACAACATTGGATCTTTGGGTATATCATCTCCTTAATGCTGCCAAAGAGCAGCATTTTTTAGTTGAGATAGGAGTTAATTTGAAAACTAAGCTGATTACACGAGAAGGTTACAACAAACTCAAACAAGAGCATGATTACCTTTGGAATGAAAAGCGCCCGGAAATCACCAAGATCGTCACTTGGGCGGCGAGCCTAGGCGATCGCTCAGAAAATGCGGATTACACCTTCAATAAACGTTTACTCCGTCAGATCGACCGTCGTGTCCGCTTCCTTCGTAAATTCCTGCCAGAAGTCACGATCGTTGACTATTCTCCGCAACAAGAAGGCAAAGTCTTTTTTGGTGCATGGGTGGAAATAGAAAATGAGGCAGGAGAAGTGAAAAAGTTTCGTATTGTCGGGCCTGAAGAGATTTATGGCGATGCGAAAGACTACATCTCTATCGATTCACCTATGGCGCGAGCGATGTTGAAAAAACAAGTGGATGAAGAGTTCACGGTACGCACCCCAGAAGGTGAAAAAGAGTGGTTCATCAACTCAATTGAATATATTCAACCGGCCTCGGAAGACTGAGGCTTTATCACCGATTCAAGTCTCATGAAGCTCACTAGGAGTGACTTGGGTCTCAACGTCAGAATATTTGGTATAAAGGCATGGTGCCTTTCTCGGAGAAGTAAAATGAACAAAGCAGTCATGTGTAGTGCTGCACTAACAATAGGTTTCTCACTTTCAGTTTTTGCTCAAGATGAAGTGAAAGGCTGTGACGCTAAAGAGTTAGCGGTAGAGCAGCAGCTCGAGTATGCAAAAGCGCAAGGTAATGAACATCGCATTAAAGGCTTGGAGCAAGCACTTTCCGCTATCCAGAATGAATGCTCGGAAGGTGAGCTGCGGCAAGAGCTGCAAGCAGAAGTGGAAGAAAAGACTAAAGAAGTTGAGGAGCGAGAGGAAGAATTAGTCGAAGCTCAGCATTCAGGGAAAGCAGACAAAATTGAGAAAAAACGTCACAAGCTTGCTGAGGCACAGCAAGAGCTGCTTGAGGCCAAACGTGAACTGGAATGGAATTATGGTCAATAGTAGGTGCTGAAAATACCTGCTAGAGAGAGAATAACGCGCTTAAGATAAAAAGAGTAACAATTTGCTTGAGCACGTTAGGAAAAACAGTGATACATTTTCGACAATAGACGCTTCTGAAAGGATGTTTCAATGCAAGAAAATCATAAAATTTTAGTGGTTGATGACGATGCTCGTTTACGTGCTCTATTGGAGCGTTACCTTTCTGAGCAAGGTTTTCAGGTACGAAGTGTCGCCAATGGCGAACAGATGGATCGCCTACTAACGCGCGAAAACTTTCACTTAATGGTGCTAGACTTAATGTTGCCTGGTGAAGATGGCTTGTCAATTTGTCGTCGTCTACGCCACGCGAACAATATGTTGCCAATTTTAATGCTCACCGCGAAAGGTGATGAAGTGGACCGCATCGTGGGTCTTGAGGTAGGGGCGGATGATTATTTGCCAAAACCGTTTAACCCACGCGAATTGTTGGCTCGCATCAAGGCCGTATTACGCCGCCAAACTGTAGAGTTGCCGGGTGCACCAAGCACGGAAGAAAAAGTGGTGGAGTTCGGGGAGTTCCGACTCAATCTAGGCACTCGCGAGATGTTCCGCGGTGATGAGGCAATGCCACTCACCTCTGGAGAGTTTGCTGTCCTAAAGGCGCTCGTGATGAATGCACGTGAGCCAATGTCACGAGACAAATTGATGAACATGGCGCGTGGCCGTGAATATTCTGCAATGGAACGTTCTATTGACGTACAAATCTCACGTTTACGTCGCATGTTAGAAGACGATCCGAGCAAGCCGCGCTACATTCAAACCGTATGGGGCCTAGGTTATGTTTTCGTCCCAGACGGCAAAGAGGTGTAACCTCTTCACTCCATAGCTAGCACTTGGCTATAGCAACTTCAGCCTTCATTACCTTCCCTTTGAAGGCTGAAATTTCGCGATTAGGACCACTAGGAACGTTCCATGCGCATCCGAAGTTCACTGACACAATCTATTCTGCTGTTCATCTCTTTGCTTCTCGCGAGCCAAGTTTTCTCTTATTACGCCGTTTTTAACTACGCGTTGATGCCGAGTTTGCAGCAGTTCAATAAAATTCTCGCCCATGAGCTCAATTTAGTGCTTGATGATGAAGGACCTTTAAAGTCTGATGCACCGTTAAGACGTCAATTATTAGAAAGACTAGGGGTGACGGTTCATAGTCTCGATAGCGATAAGGCGATTGAATTTCATCACGCAATGTCGATTGATTTGATGTCTGAAGAAATGAGCCAAGAGCTAGGTTCGCCCACCGAAGTGCGCTTATTGCTTGGCGATGAAAGTTACATTTTGTGGATGCACATCGAAAAGTTGCCGAACTCCATTATTCGTATTCCTTTATCTGAGCTGCAAGAAGAAGATTTTGCACCGCTATTTCGTAACAGCTTGATTATGGCGTTGCTGATCATTGCTGGTGGTTGGTTGTTTATTCGTTTACAAAATCGCCCACTTTTGGCTTTAGAGAGAGCCGCGAAAGACGTCGGTCGAGGTGAAATCCCGCCACCGTTGGCAGAAAAAGGCGCATCGGAAATTCGCTCTGTAACCCGAGCGTTTAATCAAATGTCCAAAGGCATTCAGGAGCTCGAAGAAGATCGCGCCCTATTAATGGCGGGGATTAGCCATGACTTACGAACACCGCTGACGCGCATTCGCTTAGCGACAGAAATGATGTCTCCCGAGGACAGCTATCTTGCGGAGGGGATCATTAGCGATACGGAAGAATGTAATGAGATCATCAGTCAGTTTATGGACTACCTCAAACCGGTGAACAAAGAATCGTTTGAACCTGTGGATATCAGTACGATTGCCAGTGATGTCGCCAGTTCAGAGGGTGGCTATGAGGCTGAAATTGAAACGGATCTTAATCCTAACCTGCCACCAGCCAAAGGAAGCGCCATTGCGATTAAACGGGCGATCAGTAATTTAGTTGTCAATGCACTGCGTTACGGCAATGGCTGGGTCAAAATCAGTACCGGTGTGACAGCAGATAAGCAGCTAGTGTGGATATCGGTAGAAGACAACGGACCGGGTATCGAGCATTCTCAAATCGCAAAATTATTTGAACCCTTTACGCGTGGTGATACAGCTCGCGGCAGTGAAGGTACAGGGCTTGGGCTGGCGATAGTGAAGCGTATAATCAGCCAGCACTCAGGCTCTGTGGTGATGCGTAATCGCAGTGAAGGCGGTTTAATCGCTCAAATCAGCTTTCCTACCAAGTAAGTCGGTGACTGTACCATTTAAAACAAAAAGCCCAACCTAAACAGGTTGGGCTTTGCTTTTCTCTACAATCTTATTAAGACTCTTTTACTTCTTGAGGAAGTTCATCTTCGTCTTCCAGTTTCTCTGGCAGAAGTAGGTTTAAAATGATCGCTGTGATACCACCTGCAGCAACGCCAGTGGAGAAAATACTCTTAATAAATTCTGGCATGAATTGCAGAATCTCTGGTTTTTGCGCGATACCAAGCCCCATTGAGAAGGATAAGGCCATGATCAGAATTGCGCGGCGATCGAGCTCAACACGAGAGATAATACGTACACCAGCGGCAGCAATCGTACCAAACATGACAATCGTTGCGCCACCAAGTACTGGCTCAGGAATCAGCTGAACAAAGCTAGCGACACCAGGAAACAAGCCAAGAATCACTAACATGCCAGAAATAAAGTAACCCACGTAACGGCTCGCAACCCCTGTTAGCATAATGATGCCGTTATTCTGGCTAAACGTTGAGTTCGGGAAACTGTTAAACACGGCTGCGATTGCAGAGTTTAAGCCGTCTGCTAGTACACCCCCCTTAATGCGTTTCATGTACACAGGGCCTTTTACTGGCTCGCCAGACACTTCGGATGTGGCGGTAATATCGCCGATGGCTTCTAGTGCGGTAATAAAGAAAATCAGCACCAGCGGAATGAACAGAGACCAGTCAAACGATAAGCCATATTGCATTGGTACGGGCAGTGCTACGATCTCGGTTGTGCCCAGCTGAGAAGTATCTACCATCCCCATAAAATACGCCATGATGTAGCCTACTAGCATCGCAATCACAATCGAAGCCACACGGATGTATGGGTTTTTAGAGCGGTTTAATATCACAATTAAGCCAAGTACCGTTCCAGCGAGCGCCAGTTTGTCTAAGCTGCCGAAGGTTCCTTCATTTAATGCTGCGTAGCCACCGCCCATTGATACTAAGCCGACCTGAATCAGTGTGAGGCCGATAAGAGTGACGACAATGCCTGAAACGAGCGGAGTGATAATGCGACGGGCATGCTCTAATACGCGAGATAGGAAAATCTCTGCAAATGATGCCACTAAAATCGTACCAAAAATGGCTGCCATCATGGTGCTGATGTCTGCTCCACCGGCTTTCAGCGATAGGCCTGCACCAATAATAGGACCTAAAAAGTTAAAGCTGGTGCCTTGAACAGAGAGTAAACCAGAGCCAATTGGGCCAAAGGTGCGAATTTGAATAAACGAAGACACGCCTGACGCAAATAAAGACATGCTGATGATGGTATTCGTTTGGTCTGCTGGTACACCCAAAGACTGACAGATGATCAGTGACGGAGTGATAACCGCGACGAACATCGCCAATAAGTGCTGAAGTGCGGCAAAAATGGTTTGAGGCAAAGGTGGTCGATCATTGAGTTGATAGACCAGTTCCGAAGATCGGTTTGAAGTTGTCATTGTTTGTCTCGCTAGTCGCAATATATTCCCAGATCTCGCTGAATGGGAGAGCAGGGTGGAGTTGACGTCGTTACCTGTGATTGCTGTTAATCAGAGTCAACTCAGGTTGGTGGAGTGTGATGCAACACACTTAAAAATTTGTGCGCGATTATAGAGAGATCTACCTAAAAAGCAAACGATTGCTTTGGTTTTTAGCGTATTAAAAAACGAGCCATTTGGCTCGCTTTTAATCACTATGCTTTGGAGTAAATATCCCGCTCACCCAACCAGCGATCAATAATTGCTGTTGCGTTAGTCGGGTAATTGTCATGAATATGACGCGCAATGCGCTGAACTTCGGGAATCAGACGTTGATCTCGAACTAAGTCTGCGATTTTGAAATCAGCAAGACCAGTCTGTTTTGTACCCAATAGTTCGCCTGGACCACGAATCTCTAAGTCTTTCTGTGCGATGACGAAGCCATCGTTACTTTCACGTAGTACTCCCAGACGTTTTTGCGCGGTTTTCGACAGTGGAGAGTGGTACAGCAGCACACAATGGCTAGCAACGGAGCCTCGGCCCACACGACCTCTTAGCTGGTGTAATTGTGCCAAACCAAGACGTTCGGGGTTTTCGATGATCATCAAGCTAGAGTTTGGCACATCCACGCCAACTTCGATCACCGTCGTTGCGACCAGCAAATGCAGTTTATTGTCTTTGAAATCTTGCATCACCGCTTGTTTCTCTGCCGGCTTCATTCGGCCGTGTACTAGACCAATTTTTACGTCCGGTAGCTTACGTTGAAGCTCTTCAGCGGTATCAGCCGCGGCTTGTGCTTCTAATACTTCCGACTCATCAATCAGAGTACACACCCAATATGCCTGCTTACCTTCGTTTAAGCAGGCATTTTGGACACGCTCGACGATGTCGTCACGTTTTGTGTCAGGAATGGCGACGGTTTGAATCGGCGTTCGACCCGGAGGCAGTTCGTCAATCACGGAAGTTTCCAGGTCAGCGTATGCGGTCATCGCTAATGTACGAGGAATGGGCGTTGCCGTCATGATCAACTGATGTGGGTAGGCGCCTTGTTTAGCACCTTTTTCACGTAACTCTAATCGCTGATGGACACCAAAGCGGTGCTGTTCATCAATGATGACCAAAGCAAGGTGATGAAATTCAACGTGCTCTTGGAATAGCGCGTGAGTACCCACTACCATTTGCGCTTCACCACTGGCAATGCGAGCCAGCTCGGCTTCCTTTGCTTTACCTTTGAGTTTGCCCGCTAACCAACCGACTTGAATGCCCATTGTTTCAAACCAGTTGGCGAAGTTGATCGCGTGTTGCTCAGCCAATAGTTCGGTTGGTGCCATGAGTGCCACCTGATAGCCGTGCTCAATGGCACGAACGGCGGCCAGAGCGGCAACCAATGTTTTCCCCGATCCCACATCACCTTGCACTAGGCGCATCATTGGGTGGGGTTTTTCTAAATCGGTTTCAATCTCTTGTACTACTCGGGTTTGAGCGTTCGTAGGAGAGAAAGGCAGTTGGGCTAAAAGCTGCGTTTTTAGTTTATTGCAAGGACCGAGAGGCAACGCTGAATCCTTCTGGCCTTTGCTACGCACCGCCAGCATCGATAAGTTTTGTGCGAGCAACTCTTCCATGATCAAGCGGATTTGAGCAGGATGTTTGCCTTCGTCAAACTCATCTAAATTAATGGTTGGTGGTGGGCGATGAATGGTGTGCAGCGCTTGCGACATCGTGATTTGATGGTTATACAGCCCGGCTGGAAGTAATTCCTGAACTGCGGTTTTATCAAGCAGCGCTAAAGCTTGTTCGGTAAGGTTGCGCAATGTGATTTGGCGTAAACCATCGGTGGTGGGATAAACAGGGGTTAAGTTCTGTTCTACATTGGGCTTTTGATCGCTGACGTAAAACTTGTAGTCAGGATGAACAATTTCCAAGCCCATGCCACCGCGCTTAATTTCACCGTAAGCATGTACTAACTTACCTTGTGTGAAATTGTTCTTCATGGCCGCGGTAAAGTTGAAAAAGCGCAGCGTGATAGTGCCATTACCGTCGCTGATTTTTACCGTTAACATTTTGCGCTTACCGAAGATGGTGTCGACTGCCATGACCTTGCCTTGCACGGCCGCCCAAAGGCCAGCATGCAGTTTGGCAATAGGGTAAATACGGGTACGATCTTCGTAGCGCAGTGGAAGATGAAACAGCAAATCTTGAACGCTATGTAAGCCAACTTTGGCGAGTTTTTCTGCGACTTTCGCGCCAACCCCAGAAAGGGAGGTTAATGGGACGGCAGATAACATTTGGGCGGACATAGAGGGCTCAAGAAAATGGTTAACATAGCAGTATGTTAACCATGGAGCTGTGTTTTTGTACAGGAAAAAATAGTCATGCTTTAGTTAGTGTCATGATTTGACTGATAACCTGTCATTCCGAGGAGCCTAGCGACATCAGGAGTTTATTTCCAACAAGTATGTCGCTGAAGTTAACACTATCAGCATCTGTATACTCCAGAATTAGATCTTGAATCACGCCCCTTCGCCGCCGTTCAGGATGACGAAAGTCTGTTACTTGCTTTGCATCTCTTGCCACCACGCGTCATCGGCGATGATTTGACCTTCTTCATCGAGTGGTGGGTAAACGAGCCCTTTTCGTTTCGCGACCTTTGCCAGCACTGGGTGACCACGTTCAAAGAGAATACGGTTGATTGTCTCTTTAGGCAGAGCGCTTTCTTCTCGGTCGTACATGCCTGCGGCTTCACGTTGACGTTGCGCTTCATACAAAATTACGGCACTGGCAACCGATACGTTTAGTGACTGCACCATGCCCACCATCGGGATAATAATGTCTTGATCGGCAAGTTGTTTGGCTTGCTCTGAAGCGCCAACCTTTTCGCTGCCTAAAATAATGGCCGTTGGTTTGGTGTAGTCGATCTCGCGAAAATCGACGGCGGTGTCCGAAAGATTGGTCACCAAAACCTGCATACCTTGCGCTTTGAGTTCGGTAATCGCAGTTTCAATCGAATCGTGAGTATCCACTTCAACCCAGTTACGCGCGCCTGCTGAGGTATGGCTCAGCGTACGCATTTTGTCAGGCCAAATGGCATGAACTTTGTGTAAGCCTGTCGCGTCAGCGGTGCGGATCACAGCAGAGACGTTGTTTGGCTTATGTACTTCTTCGAGACAAAGTGTCAGATCAGTTTGGCGAGTTTTTAGGACTTGGTGAATACGGTTGTAACGTTCTAGGTTCATATTTATTGAGGTATAAAAAATCGCCACCTAACAGAGTAGGTGGCGATAGAGGTTAGTTCTTTCTGCGTCTGACTCGGGTTGCTTGAGGCATTGCCTTAATCTTACGCATGATACCAGCAAGGTGGACACGATCTTTCGTCGTCAACAGCACAGTCACAGTGTATAAACGACCATCACGTTCTTCCGTCGAAAGACCATGAATGTTTGATCCTGTTTTCGAGATCACGTTGGTCAGTTCTGCAAGAGCACCTTGGTTGTTCAGCATGTCGACTTTAAGTTCAGCAATAAACTCTTTGTCGTAGTCGTCAGACCAAGCGACAGCCATATAACGGTCTGGCTCTTTCTGATAACCACGAACGTTCGGACATGTTTCTCGGTGAACAACCAAACCACGACCAGGCGATACGTGAGCAATAATGTGATCATCTGGGATAGGATGACAACAATTTGCAAACGTCAGCAATAAGCCCTCTGCACCGCGAATCGGAAGCTTCTTCTTCGAGTCCGTTGGGATTGAGCTTGTTGTCGTGAGCTCTTCGGTATCACCAAGGAGACGACGTGCGATCACAATGCTCATCAACTCACCCAATCCAATAGCAGCCAATAAATCATCGATGCTTTCTAGGCGAAGATCATTCAAGACTTCTTGGATATTTTCTGGATAAATTGAATCAATCGAGTGGCGGCCAAGTGCGTGATTAAGTAGGCGACGACCTAAAGTAATCGACTCTTCACGACGCATCGTTTTCAGTACTTGTCGAATCTTAGTGCGGGCACGAGAAGTCACGACATAGTTTAGCCATGCCGCATTCGGACGCGCACCAGGGGCACTGATAATTTCCACCGTCTGACCGTTTTTCAATGCCTTACTCAATGGGTAAGGGTTACGATCAACACGAGCACCAACACAAGAGTTGCCTACATCGGTATGTACGGCATAGGCAAAGTCGACAGCCGTTGCGCCTAAAGGCAATTCAACGATACGACCTTTTGGTGTGAAGACGTAAATCTCATCTGGGAAAAGATCGGATTTTACGTTTTCAATGAATTCGAATGAGTTACCCGCGCTTTGTTGTAGCTCTAACAGGCTTTGCATCCAACGCTGAGCTTTCACTTGCGCAGTGGTGCCAGACTTGTCGCCTTTGTCTTTGTAAGACCAGTGTGCCGCGACACCTTTGTCCGCCATTTGATCCATATCTTCAGTACGGATCTGAACTTCAACAGGTACGCCATGTGGGCCAACCATGGAAGTGTGTAGCGATTGGTAGCCGTTCGCCTTTGGTACCGCGATGTAATCTTTCATGCGACCAGGACGTGGCTTATACAAGCTGTGTACTTGGCCTAAAACGCGATAACAAGTATCAGCGGTATCAACAACGACTCGGAACGCATAGATATCCATGATGGTGTGAAAGCGCTGTTCTTTGGTTTTCATCTTGTTATAGATAGAGAACAGGTTTTTCTCACGACCAACCACACGAGCATTCAAGCCGAAGTCTTGCAGACGGCCTTCTATTTCGCTGTGAATGCGTTGAATCATCTCTTTACGATTGCCGCGTGCCGCTTTTACCACTTCTTTTAGTACGCGGTAGCGGTTGGGATATAGCGCTTCAAAGCCCAGCTCTTCGAGTTCGGTTTTGATATTGTGAATACCAAGACGATGAGCGAGGGGCGCGTAAATCTCTAACGTTTCACGAGCAATACGACGCTTTTTATCTGGTCGAAGCGCGCCAAGCGTACGCATGTTGTGCGTGCGGTCAGCCAGTTTGATCAGAATGACGCGGATATCTTGCACCATGGCCAGAACCATCTTACGAAAGTTCTCGGCCTGAGCCTCTTTCCTATCGCGGAATTTGAGTTTGTCCAGTTTAGATACACCATCAACCAATTCTGCGACAGTGTTGCCGAATTTCTCTTCGAGATCTTCTTTAGTTACATCACAGTCTTCAATGACGTCATGCAGCAAAGCAGCTTGGAGGGTTTCGATATCAAGGCGCATTTCGGCCAAGATACGAGCCACAGCGACAGGGTGGATGATGTATGGTTCACCGCTAGAGCGGGTTTGCCCTTCATGGGCATCTCTCGCTACCACATAAGATTGACGCAGAGCCTCAATCTGAGGCTCTGTTAGGTATTCTTGGGCAACGTCTTTGAGGCTATCGAATAGATACAAATTATAGGCCCGGGAGGTTGTTGAATTCTAAAGTCAGAATTAACGGTTGTGAGCGATGCTGCTTACTGCCGCTAGCTCTGCCGCTTCTTGCTCTTGCTGTTCTTGACGTTCACGAGCGTCTAGAACTTCTTTAGTAATTAAACCTTCTTCGATTTCGCGTAGAGCGATAACCGTTGGCTTATCGTTCTCTTCTGGCACTAGTGCATCTTTACCGCCAGTTTGCATTTGACGAGCGCGGCGAGCCGCAATCAGTACTAGGTCGAAACGGTTGCCAACTTTTTCAACAGCGTCTTGAACAGTTACGCGTGCCATGAGGACTCCAAATAGTTAACTAAAATTTTAGAATGACGAGAAAGTATACAACCTAACTACTTTATTTACTAGCAATTAGACAAGCCACCGTTTGTGGACTTTCTCAGGTAGTTTATGGTGTTTTTCGCACTGAGCAAAAAACGAGAAATTCTTTATGTTTTACAGCGTGACTTTTTTGAAGTTACTCTGCTAACAACGCGTCAAGCATACCTTTATATTTAGCAGCTTGCTTTTCTTCCTTCAATCTCTCTGCACGCAAGATGGCTTTAAAGTCCATCAAAGCGGTATCAAAATCGTCGTTTACGATCACGTAGTCGTATTCGCTGTAATGAGAGATTTCTGACTTGGCTTCAGCCATACGTTTTGCGATCACTTCATCGCTATCTTGACCACGAGTGTTCAAGCGACGCTCTAGTTCACCGTTTGATGGTGGCAGAATGAAGATGCTTTTGGCTTCTGGCATTTGCTCACGGATTTGGCGTGCGCCTTGCCAGTCGATATCTAGAAAAACGTCGATACCTTTATTTAGCGTTTCTTCAATCCACACACGAGAGGTGCCGTAATAATTACCAAACACTTCAGCGTATTCTAGGAAATCACCTTTAGCGATCAGGGCTTCAAACTCATCTTTCGCTACAAAATGGTAGTGGACACCATTTTCTTCACCAGGTCGCATGTTACGCGTGGTATGAGACACAGACACTTTCATTGCGTAGGTTGGATTGCGTTCCAACATCGCTGAGATCAAGCTAGATTTACCTGCGCCGCTAGGTGCAGATACGATATAGAGAGTACCTTTGCCCATTATACTGTTCCACTTTTGATTGGATTGATTGAGTGCCGAAGGAAAGTCCGACATTCTTTTAACGATAGCACTGGCAATGATAAATCAACCACCAAAGGGATGGATATTGGTGATAATCGCGCCAGAAAAATGGAGGCGAAGAGTATCATGATCTCTATTTTGTTACCAGTTGATCTTTTCGTCTTACTTAAATGTTGAAAAGAGCTCGCGTGCGCACAAACAAACGAAAAAAGGGGAAGCTTTCACTTCCCCAGGCGTGCGACTGACTCACACTTAATCTTCAAATTATCCTTGGGATTCTAGGAAATTTATCCAAGGGCTAACGGTAGACCTAAATTTTGGCGATTGAGCCGCGCCTTTCATTGCCTGTAAGGCCTTTTGTGGCTGCTTAAGCTCGAAATAGGCCATTCCGCGAATGTATTCAAGTTCTGCCTTTTGCTCTTTAGAGGCATTCGATGCTGCGTTTTCTACAAAGCGAGTCGCTTCAGAATACTGCTTGTCTTGTACCATTAAGCGAGCAATCTGAATTTGCGTTTTAGCAGAAGGAGCGATGTTATATGACTTTTTATAAGCGAGAATCGATTTATCTAGCTCTTTAGCTTGCTGCCAGAAGCTGGCCAAGCGATCATAGTTTTCCTTCGTCTTTTCAATGTTTCCAGATGCCATCTCCTTCTCAAGAGTTTTGGCCGCTTTATATGGAATACCTTGGTAAGCTAAGAAGTTTACAAAACGTAAGTACTCTTTCTCTCCTTCCAGTTTCCCCATTTTGTAAACCATTTCTAAGGTTGCTAAAGAGTTTTGCTCTTGACCCAACTCCATATAAACGCCAGAAAGTTGCATCCAGTAACGCTTTTTCTGAGGGTACTTTGAAGTAAGGGTTTTAAGCACACTGGCAACGCTTTTCAGCTGTCCTAACTCGTAGTGAGAGGCAACGAGAATTAAGTACCAAGACTCACTTGGGCTCTTGCTCATCGCAATTGCTTTTTTGGTTGGTGGGATTGCATTTCTGTAATCTTCCAACTGGACATAAGCGCTTGCTAACGTGATATAAGCATGAGCTTGAGGCTTCTCTTTGGTTGTTTCTGCAACTTTGAACCATTCCTTCATCGTTTTCACAGACAACGTGTACTTCTCTTCAGCTAGGTAAAGTTGAGCCAAGCTGTAGCGAACTTGTTGAGCGACTGGAACGGGAAGCGCATCGAGCTTTAATGCTTCGGCAAAGTATTTCGCGGCTTGCACATAATTGTCTTGTAGCGAATACAAAAAGCCCGTTTGCTGAAGTAAAACTGCTCGGTCGTATTTTTTCGAACTTGTGCTTTCTAAAGCGCTTGCTAGTTTTTCTTTCGCCGCTGAATATTTTTCAGTTGCGATCAACTCTTGCACTTTGTTGACGGTTCGAAATGTCCGATCTGATAACTGAGGAGCTTCTTTTGCCATCGTAGGAGCGGCAAATGCCACTCCTGCGAAGAGAATTAAAGAAGCCACTTTGCTTTTCCATAAACTTTTCATCGTGACTCCTTAATTGGTTGAGAACTCTATTTCTTGCGATAGGCGCGAGCTAACAGGTTTCCCGTCAACCAATTTTGGTTTAAATGTCCATTTAGAGACTGTTTTTCTTGCCGCTCGACCGAGGCCTAAGCGTCGTGGTTGCTCTTTAAGAACTTTGATGTCCTCTACGGCACCACGTGCGTTTACAGTAAACTCTAGTAAGACAACCCCTTTTTCAATTCCTGCTTTCGCAGCCTTTCTAGGCATTTGAGGCTGGAATGTTGCAAGAGGGGTCGGACCTCCGCTACCCGCTAATTGTGCACCTCCACCCTGGCTATAATGTCCAAGCACCGAGCCACCTGTAACATTTACGGGTAGGTCAAGTTTTGGCATGTCCATTGGAGTCTGCTCCATCACCGGTTTTACTGTCGCTGTCACTTTCATTTCTGGCGGCGGCGGCGGACGCTTAGGTGGTGGTGGTTTTGGAAGTTCGCGTTTTTTCTCCTGTATTTTTTCTTCTGGTTTAATGCGAATAAACTCGACCATACGCAGGTCATCATTCGACACTAACTCGTGGCGCTCTTTGTTTACTAGCTTGTCCATCCCCCAGAACAACCCGAGGGAGACAATGAGCGCCAGTGCAATTGAGGCCAGATACCGCATAAGCTTAATCCTTATTGGTTGCGGCAATGGAGATGCTTTCTACACCTGCCATTTTGATCTGGTCCATAACCTTCACGACTACGCCAGCATTTGCTTCAGTGTCGGCTTGGATAACAACTGCGCCATCAGGACTTTCTGCACGAAGACGTTCAATATTCGCGCGAACCGCGTCCACTTCGATGCGGCGTTTATCAACCCAAACATCACCCGCCGCACCAACTGCGACCATGATGTTACCTTTCTTAACGGTTTGCGCTGAGCTTGCCGTCGGACGGTTTACTTCTAGACCTGCTTCTTTTACGAACGATGTTGTTACGATAAAGAAGATCAACATGATAAATACGATGTCGAGCATCGGTGTCATATCGATAGCGGTTTCATCACTGCTATCACTGCTATAGCGTCTTTTCATGACCTATACCTCTAATTCCATTTACTCAGGCAATATGCTTTAGCTTATCTTCCAGCTTTTGCGTTGTGACTTTGGCTAAATGATCAAGACGTGAACTAAAGAACAGTCCTGATAGAGAAGCCACCATCCCGGCTAAAGTTGGGATTGTTGCCTTTGAGATCCCCGAGGCCATTGCTCGAGGGCTTCCTGTTCCTGTTACCGCTAAGATGTCGAATACTTGGATCATGCCGACAACGGTGCCGAGTAGACCCAGTAGGGGACAGAGTGCAATCAATACTTTCACGATTGGTAGTCCCTTTTTATTCTCAATATCCTGACGAGAAACGATTTCTTGTCGGATCATCTTAGCGTTCCAACTTTGATGCTCTGAGCGCCCTTGCCATGAGCCAACGGCTTTTTTCATGGCTTTTGGAGCGACGGCAGCAAAATAGAACCAACGTTCTAACAATACTGCCCACAGCATAAAGCTGAGGATGAAGATGGCGACGAGTACATCGCCACCCATTCCCAAGAAGCGCCTAATTGATTCAAGTTCTCCAACTAACCACCACATAACGCCTCCTTAGCTTTCGGCTTTATGCAGTTTTTCCTGATAGCGAGCGATGAAGCCTGCACTCTGTTCTTCAAGAGTTTGAACCAAACGACGACCTTTGCTGTGTACGATGGTGTAAAGGAACAGCAATGGAATTGCGACAACCAGACCTAGCATAGTGGTAACAAGAGCTTCAGAAATACCGCCAGCCATCAGTTTAGGATCGCCGGTACCGAACAGAGTAATGGCTTGGAATGTGCCGATCATACCCATTACCGTACCCAGTAGACCAAGTAGAGGAGCTACAGAAGCAAAAAGCTTGATTGAGCTGATGAAGCGCTCAATGCTTGGAGCATTACGTAGAATGATTTCGTCCAGCTTCGCTTCCAGATCTTCAAGGTTGTCACCTTTGTGCTCTTGGTAAGCTTGGATAACTTCACCCAATGGGTTGCCAGGAATCACGGTTTCTGATTTCGCTTGCTTACGCATTTTACCGCCAATCACTTGAAGGCGTAGGAAGCAAACAAGAGCAATGATAGCGCCAACTGCACCCATACCAAGGATGACGTAACCTACAATGCCACCTTGATCAATACGTTCTTGAACGGTAGGGCTTTGTACAAGTAGAGACAGAATTACACCACGGGATGGGTCAATAAACAGTGGCTCATAGCTGTTTGACGCTGACTCAAATCCTGCAACATGACGTGTAATATTGGTGCGAGGCTGTCGAGAGAGTTCTTCGAACTTACCTGTTTGAGGTACATAAGTAACGTACTTACCATCGGCAATCGCGTTAAACTCACCGACAAGAGTGACATCGCGAACCGCTTCTTTACCTTCGCCATAAACAACCGTTGCTTGGGTTGTTGCTGTCTCGCCTGAGGCAACCACTTGTTGAAGAATGGTATGCCAGAATGCTTCTAGCTCTTGTGTTGACGGCAGTTCTTTACTTTCAGCCAGTTTCGTTAGTAGAGCGTCACGCTCTGGGAACTGAACAGCGTTTTGAGAGGCTGCAAATAAGCCCTTAAACTCTCCCGCATACTGGCGGACCACACCAAACATTTCGCCCAAAGTACCAGAGCGAACACGTAAGGTTTCTGTTAGTTCAGTCAGCTGCTTATCGTTTTCATCAAATGTCGCTTTAAGTTGATCGCCCAGTGCTTGCTGTGCAGCTAGCTCTTCGCGAGCTTGTTGCAATAATGCCGCTTGCTTATCGCGATTGTTCTTGAACTCAGCTTCACGGGCTTTGTTCTCTTTCGACTCAACGATGCTTTCTGATTTTACGTTTTTAAGTAGTTCAGATAAGCTTTTAGGCGCTTCTGCTTGTACGCCAGAAACCATAAATAAGCTTGCTAGTAGGCCAGCGGCTAGAGTTTTGAATCCTTTCATCTCTTATTCCTCCCCAGCAAATACAGGCAGTTTGATTAGCGCTGGTGGCGCTTGCTTCTTCGCGATACGAAGGCCTTGCTGTACCGCGATGCGGTAGCTTTCTGGTAATGTTTCCCATTGACGTGTTTGTTGGTTCCACATACCTGTCTCACCACCGTCTGGAGATTGGAATAGAAGTGCTGTGCGACCAATACGTAGGAAATCGTAAGTCACGATTTCACCATTTCGGTCTAGGCTAGCTTTGTAAGATTCGATTGAGCGAGAGAAGCCTTCTTCAATTTGGTACGCTTCCATCACTTTACGGAATTTCTCTGAAGTTGTTACGTCGGCGCGATCCATGAGACGACGCAGTTCTTGAACTCGCTTATTACGCTCTTTTTTCTGGAAAGGCAGATCGAGAGTCACAAATTCGTCGAGTGCATCGATCATTTTTAATGTAAGTGGCACCACTTCTGTTGCCGTTTGATCGATTTGAGCAATTTGGTTATTTAATGAGTCCAACTCGCCTTGCTGCGATTGAACCATACGGTTAATTTGCTCGTTGTAGACTTTCATACTGTCGATTTGACGAAGTAAGCCTTTGTATTCTGCCAACATGCCTTCAGTGCTTTCGGCATAGTTGTCGATTTTTTGTTGCGAAGCTTCTGAAGATTGATTTGCTTTTGCTTGTGTGGAAACGACAGCACCAGAGTTGGCCGCTACAGAGCTACTACTGATAGTAAGCAATGCTGCAGCTATGGCACTGAGACCAAATTCCTTGAATTTCATGGTTGCATCCTTGTCAGTGTTTTAGTCAGTCGAAAAGGGCGCGGAAAACCCGCGCCAAATATTTTTTAGAAGTCGTATGATGCCTCGATGTAAAGCTGACGGCCGATTGGATCGTCATATCCAGTTGCATAGAATGGAGAGGTATCATTTAGAGGATCGGCAGGCGGTACCTTGTCAAACATGTTGATAGCACCAAGAGTTACACGACCACTCTCGTTGAATTGGTAAGAAGCCGTTAGGTTCCATGTTGTCATGCTAGCGATTTCTGCTTTGTAACCAGCTTTCTTAGCAGAGTCACAGTCATCAAAGTAGTAACGGTTCGCATAGCTTGAACACATACGGTCACGGTATTTACCAAATAGGTTGATAGCGACATCTTCGTATGCCCAGCCAAGGTTTAACGTTGCGGTGTATTCAGGCATGAAATCTCTTTCATCTGTTACTGGCTCACTGTCGTTTTCTTGATATTCAGCAATCAAGATCTTAGTTACAGCTACGCGCGTATTGAATGAACCGAACTCATTAGTGTCGTAAGCATATTTCACAGCAAGGTCAACACCAGAACGCTCTTCATATGACTGGTTGACTGGGCCGTAAGATACGGACTTGATTGTACCGTCTGTATTACGAACTACTTCTGTGCCTGGGTATTTACCTGGATCGTTAATTACGTCTTGGTAAGTTGGTGCTGTTACGACGTCTTCCATCTTGATGTGGTACCAGTCAACGGTTACGCCAAGGTCATCCACAGGTTCCCAAGCTAGACCCAAGTTAATGTTTGTACTTGTTTCTTCTTTCAGCTCAGAGTTAGGGCCGTTAAGCGTATCGAAGTATTGAGTATCACACTCTGGGTACTTATCTTTATCTTGTGGGCCGCTACCACCAGCGTTGGCACAAAGCACAGGGTCAAAACCAGAACCAAAGCCTCGAGTTTGATCACCAAATAGTCGTTTCAAGTCAGGAGCTCGGAAACCTAGACCGTAGCTACCACGAAGCAATAGAGTGTCAGTAGGACGGTATGCTAGTGCTACTTTAGGAGTGAAGGCTCCGCCTGTTGCCGAGTCGTCGAAGTAGTGGTCATAACGACCAGCGACAGTCATTTCCAAATCTTCAATGATAGGAATTAGGGCTTCGACACCAAGACCAATCTGATCACGGTCACCGCCACCTGATGTTCCGCCTAGACCAGAGAAACCACCAGCCGCTGTTGTCGCATCAATCGTTTCGTTGTAGTCAGTACGGTTCCATTCACCATAAACAGCAAAGCCAGACATACCAGCAGGCAGTTCAACCAAATCACCGGCCAGTGAGCCGTTAACAGAGTAAAGCTTTGAGTAGGCTTCTTTGCTTGACGTGCCGCTGTATTTGTTTACAACGTCTTGAGAGATAGGCCCTAGAAGATCGACATCGCCATTTTGTACGGCTTGATCAAGAGTTAGGAAGATTGCTGGGTTGCTTGTTTCAACGCTTTGCTCAGAGTAACCAGCTGATAGGTCCCAATCATACGCATCAGCAAGCAGGCCGTTCAAGCCTAAGGTTAAGCCAAAAGAATCGGCTTCAGTGTTACTTTCGCGTGGGCCAAATTCGACCATACGGCGAGTGTATTCACCTTCACCGCGGAAGTGAGTGGCATCAACTTCTACGCTGTAAGGGTTAGGTTCGAATTCAGATTCTGTAGACTTGTAGCCAAAACGGGCTTCTGCCATGGCAGTGACATTGTCGTTAATGTCCATTTCACCACGTAAAAGCAGGTCTACTTGTTTATTTTCTGGTTTCAACGTTCGGTATGCAGAGCGGTTAACACCACACTTGCCATCCGCTCGTTCAATAGCGGCATCACCAACGACTTCTTTACATGAAGAACCAGCATCAGCTGGTGTTAGAAGTGTTCCGTTTGCGCCTTCAAAGTTTGCACCGTAGCTAGAGTAACCACTTAGCTGAGAACGGCTAGAACCGTCATCGCCAGCCCAATCATCTCGGTCAGATTGCTTAAGCATTTCGTTGCCCGCAAATTGGCCAACGAAGAGAATACGTTTATCGTCAAAATCTTTACCGGCAACAACGTCTAAACGGCCATTTTGGTAGCCACCATCTGTTGCGTCACCCGCACGTACTTTTACAGAAACGCCATCAAAGTCTTTCTTTAAAATGAAGTTTACGACACCGCCGATCGCGTCGGAGCCGTAGATAGCGGAACCTGAATCAGTCATTACTTCAACACGCTCGATAGCGGCAACAGGGATTTGACCAATGTCTTGGAAGTTAGATGTGCCATCTTGAGCCAGTGGGTATTGAGGAAGGCGACGACCATCGATAAGAATCAATGTGCGTGAAGCGCCAAGACCACGTAAGTTGACTGACTGTGCTGCAGGTGTGAATGAGAAAGAGTTCGTTTGAGCCATTACACCACCGGTGTTTTGAGTCAAACTGTTCAACACGTCTTGCGCGCTGTTAAAACCTTTAGATTCAATATCTTTACTATTAATAACAGTAACTGGTGAAGGACCTTCCATATCCGTCGTGGAGATACGCGAACCAGTAACTTTCATCTTTTGAAGTTTTTCAACTTGTTGCTCTTCTGCCAGTGCTGTTGCTGGGGCTACGACTGCTGCTGTCCCCAACGCAAGGCTTATCGCAACAGATAAAGCGGTTGTGTTTTTATACATCCTTGTTGCTCCGATTATTATTATTTCCTATGTCTGGCCGCATAGCGGCCAATTGTGACGTTAATATTTCGTTAACGTTCGGCCAATGTATAACCGAGATGAAAAAAGGAAGTCAAACCAGTGGTAAACGGGGATGCTTAAATGTAAAAAAGATGTAAATAACCAGGGTTGGTTTAAAACGCGGAATAAAAAACTAAATAGCCTTACCAAGGCGACATCAAATTTCAATAAAACACCGTATTTTGTGTTTCTTATAAACTTTAATGACTTATCTTGCCTATGGTTTTTTAGTGGGTAATTGAATCTGAAAAAAGATATTTTTCCAGTGAATTGTTCTGAGATGAGTTTTATATCGAATCCATACTTTGGTGACTCGAACTTATAGGGTGGTATCAAAATATGATACCCATTGCTGTAAAAGGGCTCACTCGTATTTTTAGGTCAAATATACATGTGGTGGATATGTCTATTTATTCCATGTATTTGCATTTTTATGTAGGGTTTTGGCTCTAAACAGCCTAGATTGATATTCTGTGTGAATTATTTTTGTGGTTTTTTATAATTTTTTACAAAAACATTTCTGTTTTTCGACTTCGGAGGAAGTTTGTCATGTTTTGGTTTCAAACACTTGAAGCTGATGTGGATTCAAGATAAATATGACGCTGAAATTATTGCAGTAGTAGAAAAGTCTGGTTCTTGAAACGCAGGGAGTGTGTTTCAACAGTTTTAGTTACTACGAGATAAATATGCACCACTTTGGGCGGGGAACTTCCTCTTTCACTCCGCCTGAATTGGACAGTAGACAAGGAGCAAGTTGTATATGCTGTCGTACTTTTTACGCCGTTTGGCGTTGGTGATACCAACGTTTCTCGGGATAACTATTCTTATCTTTGCTATCACTCGTTTCGTGCCGGGCGGACCTGTTGAACGCATGTTGTCACAAATGCAGTCTCAAGGGGATGGTGCCGCATCAATGACGTCTGCTGGTGGCAATACCGCCCTTTCTGATGATCAAATCGCTGAGCTAAATGCGTTTTACGGTCTAGATAAGCCAGTGACAGAAGCGTATGTGGAGTGGCTAAGTCGCTTGATCGTGCTAGACCTTGGTGAGTCAACACGTTACTACGAACCTGTCTCTGACATGATTGCAGAGCGTTTACCTGTGTCGTTATTTTATGGCGGCATGACCTTTTTTATCAGTTATTTTATCTCGATCCCTCTTGGTTATTACAAGGCGCTCAAGCACGGCTCTGTGTTTGATTCCGCTTCTTCAATACTCATCTTTGTGGGCTATGCCTTGCCTGGCTATGTGGTGGGTGTATTGCTCATCACGCTATTTAGTTATCACTTGGAATGGTTTCCGATGGGAGGCTTTGTCGGCGATGACTTCGACGATTACGAAACTTTCTTTGAACGCGCCAAGGACATCATGTGGCACGCGGTGTTGCCTTTAATCTGTTACCTCATTGGCGACTTTGCAACACTGACAATGACGATGAAAAACAACCTGATGGAAAACCTTTCTTCAGACTATATCCGTACAGCTATCGCGAAGGGCTTACCTTTCAAAAAGGCGGTTCGTAAGCACGCGTTGCGTAACAGCTTAATTCCAATCGCGAGTCACTTTGGTAACTCTTTGTTGTTCTTCATGACCGGTGCCTTCCTGATTGAAGTTATCTTCAATATTGATGGCATTGGTTTATTGGGTTACGAATCAATCATGGAGCGTGATTACCCTGTTGTTATGGGTATTGTCGCCATTAATGCGCTGTTGCTGCTCATTGGTAACATTATTTCAGATATTTGTGTTGCTTTAGTCGACCCACGTGTGAAGTTTGGAGCGTAACATGATTAAAGTTAGTCCATTAACTCAAAAGAAAATTCGCCACTTTAAAGAGATCAAACGAGGTTATTGGTCGTTTGTCATTCTCTCAATCATGTTGATCCTGTCGCTCTTTGCTGAACTTCTGATTAATAGTAAAGCGCTAGTCTTCAAGTACGATGGTAGCTACTATTTTCCTGTTGTCAGTGATGTCCGTTTAGGCAGTGAATTCGGCCAAGAGTCATCCAGCGAAGCGGATTATCGCGTACTGCAAAAAGCGTTTGAGGCCGAAGGGAGCGACAACTTTGTTATTTTGCCGCTTGTGCCATGGAACCCATATGAACAGGATTTTAGTGGTGATTTCCCGCCAACAGCGCCTAGTGCCGAAAACAAGCATTATTTAGGTACAGATGTGATAGGTCGCGATATTTTGGCACGACTTGTTTACGGATTCAGAACGGCAATGGGATTTGCGTTGCTCACCATGGCAATTTCCTACGCGATCGGTACCGCAGTTGGTTGTGCTATGGGTTTTTGGGGCGGTAAATTTGACTTGTTTGTACAGCGACTTATCGAAATCTGGTCAATGGTGCCGTTTTTGTACGTCATTATGATTCTTGTCTCAATCGTTCAACCGACGTTCGCTCTCTTTGTCGCTATTAACGTGCTTTTCACCTGGATGGGTATGACATGGTACATGCGGACCATGACTTATAAAGAAGCGGCACGAGAATACGTAATGGCGGCACGTGCTTTAGGGGCATCGACGGGACGTATTTTGTTTAATCACATCCTACCGAATACGATGGTGATGATCGTGACATTGGCGCCGTTCACTATTGCAGCAAACATCACTGCGCTGACCGCTTTGGATTATCTAGGTTTAGGTCTGATGCCACCAACGCCAAGTTGGGGGGAACTGCTACAACAAGGTAAATCTAACCTAGACTCGCCATGGATTGTTGCCTCAGTGGTGACGTCAATTGTACTCGTGTTGGTAATGGTGACCTTTATTGGTGAAGCCATTCGAGCGGCCTTCGACCCGAAAAAATTCACACGCTATGTTTAAGCGAGCATTGTGAGCAAAACATAAAAAAGGGAAGTTTTATGAAGAAATTATTTTTAGCGTCCACGCTGAGCGCCCTGAGTTTTGGTGCAATGCCAGCAACGCTTCCGACTGACTTAAACTGGCAAACAAACTGGGATGAGCCTCAATATGGTTCGCCTGAAGCGAAACGTGGAGGGACCTATCGCACCTTCATGTCAAGTTTTCCACAGACGTTACGTAGTGTTGGCCCAGACGCCAATGCGGGGTTGCGTTCCTTTATCTTGGATGAAACCCCTGGATTGGTGGTTCGCCACCCAGACACTTTAGAGTTCATCCCTGAACTTGCTAATGAGTGGGCGTTAGCTGGCGACAATAAAACCGTTTATTTCAAACTCAACCCAGAAGCTAAATGGTCGGACGGCAAGCCTGTGACTGCCGACGATTTTGTATTCATGCTTAAGTTTTATCGTTCTAAGGATATCCTAGAACCTTGGTACAACGATTATTACAACAAAACCATTGCGGATGTTATTAAGTACGACGCTTATACGTTTGCTGTTAAGGCCGCGAAAGAGTTCAATCCGGAAGAATTGTTGCTAAGAATGGGGGCTTTACGCCCACGTCCCGCACACTTTTATGCCAACCCTTCAAAGGATGAAAATGGTGATGGTATTCACGACAACTTTGTCCGTTACTACAACTTTAAGAGTGAACCAACGACCAGTGCGTACTACCTAGATGATATCAAAAAAGGTAGAAGTGTGACTTTCAAACATGTTGGCGAAGATTGGTGGGGTTACAGCAATAAGTACTACCAAAATCGCTACAATGTCGACAAGATTCGCATCACGGTGATCCGCGATAGCGATATTGCGATGAAGCATTTTGAAAAGGGTAAGTTGGATGCATTTGGTCTGGTTCTGCCAAGTCTATGGCACGATAAATCGAACACAGAACCGTACCAAAAAGGCTACATTCAAAAGTTCTGGGGTTACAACCAATTTCCAGTCGGTGCGGGCGGCGTATGGATGAACACCGCGATGCCTTTACTGGATGATTTAAACGTTCGCAAGGGCATTACTTACGCAATTGATTTTGATGGCATGATTGAGAACATCATGCGTGGTGACTACTCCCGTAAGCCAAACCCGACGGGTTATGGCCATGGTAAATACACCCTACCAGACGCGAAAGCACCGAAATTTGACCCCGCAAAAGCGGCCGAGGCATTCGAAGCCGCAGGCTTTAACAAAATTGGTTCCGATGGTATTCGTGTCAATGATAAAGGTGAGCGCTTAAGCTTCGAGCTGACCTACGGAACACCTGTTCATACTCCTCGTATTGCCTTTTTGCGTGAGCAAGCCAAGCTAGCAGGGCTGGATATTGAGCTCAAGTTGGTTGATGGCTCATCCATGTTCAAATACGTACGTGAGAAAAAGCACGATTTGGCTTTCTTAGATATGGGTACGTCCGAGATCCCAACGTATTGGGAGTACTTCCATTCAGTCAATGCGAACAAGCCGCAAACTAACTCTTTCACAAACTACAGCACGCCAGAGCTGGATGAAAAGATCATCGAGTATCGTTTTAGCATGGATATGGATAAAAAGATCCAGCTAGGTCATGAGATTCAGCGTGACATCATTGATGCGCACGTTATCGTAACAGGCTACATGATTCCTTATGTCCGCTACGGTCACTGGCGCTGGCTAAAGTTTCCTGATAAGCCAATGAATCGCATGACAGAGGCGTTGTTTAGTGGTGGCATCATAGGGGATGGCACTTACTGGATTGATAGCGATATCAAGAAAGAAACCAAACAAGCGATGAAATCAGGCAAAGCTTTTGAACCTGTCGTCGTCGTAGATGACACTTATAAGCTGTAAGGATTGGTTATGGAAAACGATGTAATCCTAAGTGTTAAAGATCTCGAAGTTGAATTCACCACCGATGATGGACCAGTGAAGGTGCTGCATGGTGTGAACTTTGATGTGAGAGCTGGACGTACACTCGGTCTGGTGGGAGAGTCAGGCAGTGGTAAGAGCGTAACCTCAATGTCGATCATGGGGCTTTTACCTAAGCCATATGGCAACATCATCAAAGGTGAAGTGAATTATCGCGGCACCAACCTAGTTGATTTGCCTGCGGAAGAGATGTACGCCATGCGTGGCGATCGCATTTCGATCATCTTCCAAGATCCGATGACGGCGCTCAATCCAGTACACACTATTGGTCGTCAAATATGTGAAGTGCTTGAACTCCATCGACCAGAGCTCGACAAAAAGGAGCGGGAGGCTTTCTCGATTGAGATGCTGGCAAAAGTCAAAATCCCAATGCCAGAGAAGCGATTGAATGAGTATCCCCATAACCTATCTGGCGGTATGCGCCAGCGTGTCATGATCGCGATGGCGTTGGCCTGTAAGCCGGACATTCTGATTTGTGATGAACCGACTACAGCGTTGGATGTTACGGTTCAGGCGTCTATCCTTGAACTGATGAATGAGCTTCAGGAAGAAACAGGCATGGCGATGATCTTCATTACTCACGACCTCGGGGTTGTGGCTGAAGTGTGTGATGATGTTGCCGTGATGTATGGTGGGCGTATTGTCGAAAAAGCAGAAATTTTTGAGTTGTTTGATAACCCACAGCACCCATATACGGAGCGTTTGATGGGGTTGATGCCGAGCTTAGATAATGAGCCGAAGCAGATGATCGATATCAAGCCTATTGATGCAAGTATGTTTGCCAGTTAACTGGGCAAAGTGAACGAGTCATAAAAGAGGATGTTATGGCAAAAGAAGTATTAAGAATTGAAAATCTTAAGCAGCACTTTGTTTCTGGTAAAGGGCTGTTCAAGAAAGGCTACACCATCAAAGCGGTAGACGGGGTTTCACTGTCTGTTTCTGAAGGTGAAACACTGGGGCTAGTTGGTGAGTCAGGTTGTGGTAAAAGCACCCTTGGTCGCACGATCTTAAAGTTATACGAGCCAACGGAAGGTAAGATTTTCTTTGAAGGTAAAGACATCACTAAACTGTCTGTCAAAGAGATGCGATCGCTGCGTAAAGACATGCAAATCGTCTTTCAAGACCCAATGGAATCACTCAATCAGCGTCATACCATCGGTATGATTCTAGAAGAGCCGTTTGTTATTCATAAAATCGGTACGCCAGCCGAGCGCAAACAGTGGGTAAAAGAGCTTTTAATCAAAGTGGGCTTGCCAGAAACGGCAGTCAACCGCTATCCACATGAGTTTTCAGGCGGCCAACGTCAGCGTATCGGTATTGCTCGTGCGATTGCATTGAAGCCTAAATTACTGATTTGTGACGAATCGGTATCTGCGCTAGATGTATCGGTACAGGCACAAATCTTGAACCTATTACTACAACTGCAACAAGAGATGAACTTGGCGATCATCTTTATCTCTCACGATCTCTCTGTGGTGAAACACGTTTCAGACAAAGTTGCCGTGATGTATTTTGGTAAAGTGGTAGAAGCAGGCAGCGCGAAAGAAATTTATGCAAACCCGCAAAATGAGTACACTAAGAAACTCCTATCTGCGATTCCGATCACCCACCCTAAATATCGGAAGAAAAAGCGCCTGGCTGAAAAAAAGCAGCAAGTGGCGTAAGTGATGCCACAGGTCCTATAACACAAAAACGCTCCGCCAAATAAGCGGAGCGTTTTTATAGGCCTATGTTAGGTCTTGGTGTTGATTGGCGCTTGAGTATTATGATTGATTGAAGATCGTTGCATGCTAAACTCAAGGCCTATCTTCTTTGTCTGGATAATGGACCATGCCGTCGAATTTACCGAAATCCTTTAGTCGACCGTTCCTGAAAATCTTCCATATTTTGGAGGCGGTATTACTAGTCTCTATTACCTTGGCGACGTTGTACGCCATGATGCAAGAGTTTGTACACGTATTTGTCGAGAAGCGTGTCTTACTCACGGATATTCTTTTGATGTTTATCTATCTGGAAGTGCTCGCCATGGTGCAGCAGTTCGTGATGAACGGTAAAATTCCGGTACGCTATCCTATCTATATCGCGATGATGGCGATCGCCCGCTATATCACACTAGGAATGAAAGAACTGGATGCGGTTTTGGTTGTGTGGTTATCTCTGGCAGCGTTTATCTTAGCTGCGGCAACCTTGCTCATCAGAGTCGGGCATCATTATTGGCCCTACGTTGATAACAGAACCTTGGAAAAAGATGAATAAAAGAAAGCCCCGCACTAGCGGGGCTTTTTTGTTTCAATACTCGATGACTTTTAGATCATTCAATGTTTTGGAACTGTCTTTCTGAGCGTGTGTTTTTATTAAAAAAAACAAAACATTAAGCTTTTTATTCATATTTGAAGACTTTTTGAATCAGTTTGGACACTAGAAAACTGCTTGTTAATGCTGGTGGCCTGTTCATGGATAGATACACAGGGGCAATGCCCATGAGGGGTCTAAGACTAAAAATAGAAGTCGACGATGAGTTTAGCGTCAAAACCCCAGAAGGTTACAAAGAGTGGTTTGTGAACGCCATTCGCTACTCATAAATGAGGTTGCTCAGCCTATGGCGTACTCCGTTTAGCGCGACTTTCGGCGTACGTCACTAGGCGAATGCTGAAAGCTGCGTTTGTAGGCACGAGAAAAACTCGACAGCTGCGCAAACCCGACTTCGGCGGCGAGCTCTGTCATAGGCATATGGCTGTTACGCAGCAAAAATTGTGCTTTTTGCATGCGTCGCTGCATCACGTATTTTTGTGGTGTCACTCCAAACTGCCTTTGGCATAAGCAGTAAAAATGGCTTTCACTGAGGTGCATGGCCTGAGCTAGCTGAGCATTGGTTAACGCCGTTGAGATGTTTTGATCGATATACGTATTCAAATGGCTGGCTTCTAAGCGACGATGCGGGGCTGGTGAGGTGACACTGGATGACATTTGCCCAAGCTGCGTTAAAAATAATGACACGAGCTGGCAGTTTATCTGTGGTGACATTTGCCCCTGACTGACTTTCTGCGCAGCAAAATCCAGCAATATCTGACTTTCTGTACCCAAGTCTAGGAAGTACGGCTGCTGAAATACCGATTCCTTTAATGACAAGTTACACGCTTGTTCCAGCGCTTGGATGTAAGGGTCAGCCGGCGCTAAGTCGATGACTAATAACTCACTATCTTCACTTAAGCCATTATAAAAATGGGGGGGCATTATCGGGCACTATCGCCACTGTGCCATGGCCTATATTTCCACTTTCGCGTTCAAACTCGCACGCCATTGTGCCTCGCCAGCCTAACAATACCTGAGCGTAGCTGTGCAGGTGTTGGCCCTGGCGTCTGGCAATAACATTTCTTCTTATCTGAGTTTGATTCACAGTGAGTTTCCTACTTGTATCCGCGCGCTTAGTTTGCCCAATGTAGCTTTTCCTTTCCCAAAGTTTTTCAGTTCCGGAGTCTGGGTTAAATACCGCAGAGTCTCGGACAAATGAATGGCGCTATTAATAGATAAAATAACAATATATTAACAAGGAAGGAAGAATGACATGCAACTTAACCAGCAACAGGTTCGCAACGCACTGGCTTGGCTACCATTGGTCGACGCTTTAAAAGATATTTTTACCCGTGATGTAACGGCGCCTATTCGTCACCATCACACGATGAATGTACCGCAAGACCCTAACGCGACTTTGTTATTAATGCCGGCATGGATTGAAGGCGAGTACTTGGGCGTAAAACAGGTGAATGTCTTTCCGGGGAATTCTGCGCGTAATCAACCTGGACTCAGCAGTCACTATTTACTGAGTTGTGGTCAGACAGGGCAAATGCTGGCTCAGATCGATGGCAATGAGCTCACCGCGCGCAGAACTGCGGCGGCCTCGGCACTGGCTTCTCGTTACCTCTCGCGTGAAACGGCCAGCAAAATGTTGATGGTTGGGGCAGGACGCGTTGCACGACGCCTAGTACCAGCCCATATGAGTGTACGTCCAATTGAAACTGTTCATGTGTGGGATATTAATCCGGCTGCGGCAGAGCAATTGGCGACAGAATTGCGTGATGAGGGCGTTGATGCCATTGCATGCTCCGATGAGCAACTGGAAACGGTCGCGCGCGAAGCCGATCTCATTAGTTGTGCCACGCTTTCAACCGAGCCTCTTATTAAAGGTGAGTGGCTGAAGCCGGGCGCGCACTTAGACTTGGTGGGAAGCTTTACGCCGACAATGCGCGAGACCGACAACGAAGCATTGCAGAGAGCGAATGTATTCGTGGATGTGAAGGCGGCGGCACTGGTTGAAACGGGCGAGTTGATCATGCCTATCCGTGATGGAGCGATTACCGAAGAGAAGATTTTAGCGGACTTTTCGGTGTTGTGTCGTGGCCAACATGCAGGACGTGCAGAGCTCGACGAACCAGAAACGGCGATCACGCTGTTTAAATCGGTTGGCGACTCTCGTGAAGATCTGGCGGGTGCGATTTTGGCTTATCAGTCAGTACAGGGTGCGTAAATCGTAATCAGGCCGACGCATATCTTGGCTTTTCTTTTGCCCTGCTTGCGGCTTTGTTATCCGCTATCAGGCTTTCCATGCGCGCCGCACCTTTCAGGTGCGGTCCCTCGCGACGTGATTTGGAAAAAGACCTATGACTACAAAGAACTCAGATTATACGGCGCCACCACCACTAGGCTTGGCCGTCGTACCGATTATCCTCACCATTGGCTTGTTAGCGACACAGATTTTTTATTATGACGACTTTACTCCACATATCGCGTTAGCGATTGGTTTTGCTATTACCGCGTTAGTTGGCTGGTACCAAGGGCTGCGTTGGCAGGACATCGAATCCGGTGCATTCCGTGTCTTACATGTGGCGATGCCCTCCATTGCAACCCTTATTGTGGTAGGGATGCTGGTAAGTACGTGGATAGCCAGTGGCACCGTGCCAACCCTCATTTATTACGGCTTAGTCTTGATTGAGCCGGAGTGGTTTTTGGCAGCCACCATGCTGTTGTGCTCTTTGGTATCTCTTTCGATTGGTTCGAGCTGGACAACCGTGGGCACGGTCGGCCTGGCGTTGGTTGGAATCGGTTTTGCGTTTGGTATTCCAGCATATTGGACGGCGGGTGCCGTTGTCTCAGGCGCTTTTTTCGGCGACAAGATCTCACCGTTGTCGGATACCACTAACCTTGCTGCCGCCGTAACCGAAACCAATGTATTTGCTCATATTCGCAATATGATGCCGACAACCATTCCAGCTATGCTGATCGCTTTGACGCTGTACTCGATTCTTGGTGGTGTAGTGATGGGGGATGCGACCTCTGACGCTCAACAACAGCTACAACAAATCACCGCGATTCAATCGGGCATGGAGAGTCATTTCTCACTCGGTTTGTTGCCTTTACTGCCGCTCTTTGTGGTGATGCTATTGGCGTTTTACAAAATAGCACCGATCCCAGCCCTGTTTCTTGGCTTTGTTCTTGGCGCTGGTGTCGCGGTTCATAATTACGATTACAACCTGAATGACATTCTCACGTTTGCCCACAGTGGATACAAGATAGAAACCGGATCGGACGCGCTGGATAATTTGCTAAATCGCGGTGGCGTTACCTCTATGACTTGGGTGATCACTTTGATGATGTTTGCGTTGGCATTTGGTGGTGCACTGGAGCGAACTGGGTGTTTGGAGTCGGTCGTGAATGCCGTGATGAAGTCGACACGAGGTTTCAAAGGGTTACAAACGAATGCCATTCTTACTTCCGTTGCGACCAACGCCGTGTCGGGTGATGTGTACCTCTCGATTGCTTTACCTGGGCGTATGTTTGGTCCGCAATATGACAAGTTGGGCTATAGCCGACTCAACCTTTCCAGAGCGATAGAAGAAGGCGGAACCTTAGTCTCGCCATTGATCCCTTGGAATGCGGGTGGTGCATTTGTGATGGGAACCTTGGGGCTGATTGTCGCACCAGGCGATTACAGTGCTTTGTTGTATGCTCCGTTGGCGTTTGCTTGTTGGTTATCACCAGCGATTGGCATTTTATACGCCCAGACAGGGTGGTTCTCAAAGCGTGTGGAGCAAGAGGCGCCGGCAAGCACAGAGCCTGTCTCACCAGCGAGTAGCAGTACCCATTAAACCGTAGCCAATACATTCTTTAGCTAAGCCAGTAGGTAGAACATGACACAATCCGCGAAACATACCCCTTTTAACGACGAGCCCACCGTTGCGGTAGTGGGGGCTGGAGTGGTGGGGCTTTGTACCGCCCTAGAAGCACAGCGTCATGGCTTTCAAGTCACTTTGTTTGACAAGGGTTTGCCGGGTGAAGGCGCTTCGTTTGGTAATGCTGGCTATTTAGCTACAGAACTGATTGACCCTCTGGCAACGAAAAAGACACTGGCTGCCGCGCCAAGGATGTGGATGGATCCCAAGGGGCCGTTGGCCCTTCCTTGGAAGTATTTACCTCAAGCCCTGCCTTGGTTGGCGCGTTTTGTTCGCTCGGCTTCTTCTGCACGAGTGGAGGCAAGCCGACAAGCGCTCTACCAACTCAATCAAGCGGCCGTTCCTGCTTGGCAACGCTGCTTGTCTGATATAGGGGCCGAAGAATATCTTGTTCCGTCAGGTTACCTGTTGGTATGGGAGTCAGAAAATAAGTTAGACGAGGCCAAAACGCATGCTGCTTACCTTGCTCAATGGGGCATAGAAAGTGTCCTACTGCAGGGCGCACAACTGAGGGAAAAAGAGCCAGAGCTGGCTGAGACTGTCAGTCACGCTCTGTTTTTCCCTAATGCGTGTCGAGTGAAAGATCCTTACTTACTGTCGAAGCAACTGTTTGCGGTTTTTCAAGCGCGCGGTGGGTGTTTTGAACAAACAGAAGTGAGTGAAATTCTTCCGCAAGAGAACGCCGTTGGGGTGGTTACGGCGACGAGTCAAAATAAGTTCGAGCATGTGGTGCTTTGCACCGGCGCTTGGGGTAAGCCTCTGTTAGAACAAACAGGGATATCTGTTCCACTTGAAGCGGAGCGCGGGTACCACTTGACGATAGAGATTGCCGACATGGAGACGCCGCCACTCCAACATCCGATTGGCTCTGCGGAGCGTAAATTTGTGATGAGCCCTTTGGCGTCTGGTTTAAGGGTGGTTGGGATCACTGAAATAGGTGGCTTGCGTTTACCTGAGTTTGCTCGCAGGTTTAATCTGCTGCGTCATCACAGTAGGCAACTATTGCCTCGATTAAACAACCCTGCTCTTAAAGTGAGTGAATGGATGGGACATAGACCGACTCTGGCGGATTCGTTGCCAGTGATAGACCAGCACCCGCGTCATCCACGGTTATTGTTTGCCTTTGGGAATCAGCACTTGGGGCTGACTCAAGCCGCCATTAGTGCAGAGTTGGTTATTAGCCTATTGCGCCAAGTGGAGCCTGAGTTTGACATGAAGCCGTATCGGGTAGACCGATTTTAAGACCCACAGAAAGAAGATAGTAGCGTGATAAAAACGCACGTCGAACGGAGATCTCACATGTCGATTCACACTGGCACATCATTGATATATTGCCACTTACCTGCGCCTGATTAGGCCCCGCAGATTCGTGGTTGATGATGAATTCCATGGATGTGTATAGAAGAGCGAAATAAGAAAGCCCTTTTAATTAAGGGCTTTATACATGGGCATGGAACTGGTCTGAATCTATTCTATATTCTGGATCTGCTCATTGAGTAGCGGCCTAGACTCTAACAAACTCAATAAGTTATCGAAAAGAAACCGCTCAAAAATGCCTGTTTGCCCACCAAACTGCCCACCACTTGCCTATGGCTTTTACTAAATCTTAGTGGTTAGCAATGGAAAAACAGTGCCGTTTTTATGCTGCTGTTAGAGCTAAAACATAGCAGTTTTGAAGGGCTTTATCGAGTAATTTTTTCAACATTTCACTTTATAATGGATACAATGATATCCACTTTCTGTTTTATTTTGCTATTATAGATATAACTGTATCTATTTGGTCTTTGCGGATGAAATTTACCTTACTTGATGATACCGATGTAAGCCAAGCCTATGCGGCTTATTTACGTGAGTTACGAAAGCAGGCAAAGCTGTCGCGCGCTGCATTGGCTGAGCGAAGCTGTGTACCTGCGGCCACCATTAAGAAATTTGAGCTGACCGGGCAAATTTCATTTCGCCAATTGCTGTTGCTATGGCAGACCCTTGATTCGCTAGAGAGGCTCTATCAGCTCACACAACCTAGCAAAGAACGTGCTGTTATACCCACGAGTATTGATGAGGTGCTAAAAGATGAGTTTTAAACCGATTCAGAAGCTTAATGTTACTCGTACGCTAAGCTCAGGTGAGCAGATATCTGTTGGAGTCTTGGCGCAGAATCGGCAAGGCGTTTTTTTTCAGTATACTGACGACTATTTGCAGCAGTTTGGCAATTTATCACCGTTTACCTTGCAAGCGAATACGCTAGTTCAAGCCGCACCTAAAGCGCCGCACCAAGGTGTACATGGCGTATTTGGAGATTGTTTGCCCGATGGCTGGGGCATGTTGTTACAAGATCGTATTTTCCGGCAAAAGGGCATCCTACCTAATCAATTAACGGCGATGGATAGACTGGCCTTTGTCGGTGATAAAGGCATGGGAGCGCTGTCTTTTTCTCCGGTGTCTGAGTTTTCAGCCACGACATACGCGGACATTGATTTAGCAACCTTGGGCTTAGAAGCACAAACGCTGTTCGATGCTTCAATGTCAGATTTGATGGATAGCAACCACGATGAGTTAGATGGGCATACGCAACAGGTATTGGCTGCATTAGTCGCCGGAGGTAGTTCGGGTGGGGCCAGACCTAAGGCACAAATTTATATGCCTGCTGGGGAAATAAAGCATTGTCGAACCTTCGCTCTGCTTGGAGATGAGGCTTGGCTGGTGAAGTTTACCTCTAAAAATCTCGCACTTGGCCATGAAGAAGGTTTGTGTGAGGCGGTTTATTTACAAATGGCAGAAGTTGCTAAGTGTCAACCGCCGCAATGGCAACTCATTGAAGCACCACCTACAAGCGGTGCGTCTGCTTGGTTGGCGCTTAAGCGTTTTGATTATGTCACTGAACAGGCCGACTTAGGCAGAAAGCGCAGTGCAGGTCGATTGCATATGCACAGCGCTTGCGGGCTGCTGGATGCAGACTTTCGAACGCCAAGCTTAGATTATATTGACTTGATCAAAGCCAGCCGTCAGTTGTGTAAATCCCCCGCTGCTGGGCAGCTGCAATTTCGCCGTGCCGTTTTTAACCTGCTGTCGTCTAATCAAGACGACCACAGTAAAAACTGGGCGTTTTTGCAAGCGGATGACGGTCAATGGAACCCTGCACCTTTTTACGATGTTACCTACAGCCCGCATCCATTCAACGAACACGCCACTGCTTTCGGTGGTTATGGCAAAGCGCCATCGCTTAAGGTGATGCAAAAACTTGCTACTAGTGCTGGCTTTGCGAATTGGAATGATGCAAAGCAAGTTTTTGAAGAAGTCGCAGAAGCCATCAGCCAATTTACGTATCTTGCCAAGCAACAAGGGATCAGTAAAACAACAGTGTCTGCGATTGCTAAGACATTGGATCAGCGTAAACAAGAAAATGCAGCGCTTTTTCTATAACAATAAGAAGGGACAGTAATGAAGCTCGGCCGAAACGATCCTTGCCATTGTGGCAGTGGTAAAAAATTTAAACGTTGTTGTATGAGCAGCGTTTCCAAGCAACATGCCCAAGTTTTCGATGATGTTGAAGCTATGCTGGCCATGAACCCAAATTTGAGTCTTGATGAACTCAATGCCGCTTTGCAGCACAAAGTGCAAGATCGCAATAATCAACCTCATCCCGATTTTTGTGGCGTAACGCCAACACAAATGGCCAATTGGCTTTATGCGCCTTTTGATGAATTAAAGTGGGTGACAATTTGCACTCCCGACTCTCTTTCTGCCAGCCCAGTGATGCGCTATTTAGCCCTCATTCTTGATGAAGCTATGGCGCAAGAAGGCTCCTTCAAAGCCACAAGTAAAGGCAACTTACCCGCTAAGTTAGTCAAACAGGCCAGTGAGTTGTTGCCTGAGTTTGCCGTTGCTCAATTCGAACGTGATATAAGCATTAGCGAGTTTGCGGGTAGCAACGAAGACAAATTCAATGCCTTGCACTACACCAGAGTGCTAGCCGAAATTAGCGGCATTATTTACCGGCGAAGCGGTCGTTATCATGTTAAAAAGTCAGCAAAAAAGCAGTATCAAGCGCTAGGCATACAGGCCTTTTTCAAACCTATGTTAGAGGTCGCCATCAGCAAATATAACTGGAGCTATTTGGACGGT
Source organism: Vibrio sp. 1159 (assembly GCF_033340395.1). Lineage (NCBI taxonomy): Bacteria > Pseudomonadati > Pseudomonadota > Gammaproteobacteria > Vibrionales > Vibrionaceae > Vibrio > Vibrio sp. 1159. The sequence continues at coordinate 85,840 of NZ_JAWOWL010000001.1, forward strand.
TTTGAATACGATGTCGACTTGCGCACTTTTTGGCTGTTTATGCTGTGGCGTATTCAAAGCCACAACAGTGTGGATCAGCTTGTGAAAGAGGTGATGACAGCTTTCCCTGATCTATTGCTGGTATTCCCTACGGATGATTACTTCTCGCCAGAAAGAAACTTAAGTATGCTCATCGAATCACGATTTATTGAGCGATTTTTGCAGTTTTGGGGATTTGTAACGATTGACCCAAGACGTTATATAAACGCTGAACAAGTCGCTAGAGTGATTCAGGTACAGCCTTTGTTAAAACAAACTTTTCAATTCACCATAAATAGATAGCAAGGTCATCGTGAGCGAATATCAATACTATAAATTTGAGCGTCTGGATGGGTATTTAGATGCTAAAGCACGTCAAGCACTCAGAGCCATTTCAAGCCGTGCCGAGATCAGCGCTACGGCCTTTCAGGTGTATTACACCTACAGTGATCTAAAGGCCGAGCCTTTTGAGCTGATGTTAAAATACTTTGATATCGGTTTTTACTATGCCGATTGGGGCTCAATCGATGTATACATCAAGCTACCAGCAGGAACGCTTCCAGATGCGTTACTTGGCTTTTCAAGTGATGGACTTCATGTTCACGAAAACGATGAGTGGCAGTTGCTGATTTTTTCCCTTGATGAGTATGATGAGTATTTTGACGATGAGCATGCTGACGACTTTTTCCAGCATTTAGCCGCTTTACGCGGCGGGTTAATGCAAGGGGATTGGCGCCTTGTGTACTTTATGTGGCTCAAAGCGTTTGATTTTAATGATGGCGTTGAGCGAGTGCCGTTAATTCAATTCGATTTTGAGCACCTCAGTGAAGAGGAGCAGGCGTTTGCAGCGCTGTATGATATTCCCTTAGCATTGGTTAAGGCACTCGCCATGGTGCTGAAGGAGCAACCCAGTCACCTAGCCAAACAAACCCAATTTCAATTTGATGAATGGATCCATAATCTCTCGCAAGCAGAGAAAGACACGCTATTACGCACGTTGTTTGAGCAAGGCCAGCTAACCCGTCACCAAGCCTTAGCGCTGACGCGAAAAGAACCTGTCAACACAGACGAGATCTATCAATACTGGTTAACCTCCGCCGTCATTTCTCCTTTCATTGAGCAAGCGCAAAGTCAATTACAGCAAGAGCAAGCCGCAGCACTCGCAAAAAAATTAGCTATCGAAAAAGCGGAAAAAGAAAAAGCGTTGACGGATATCTACAATCAACGTGAGCACTACTGGCAGCAATCACAAGAGCAAGCGGATCGAACTTGCGCCAGTGGTTACGATGCGGCATCACGCTATCTGCATCAGCTGTTTGAGGCCTATCAGTTCAAAGCGGATGAAGCGGCGTTTGAACAACGCTTTAAGCGCTTTGTTGTGGCGAATAATAGCCGTAAAGCACTGTTAAATCGCTTGAGTGATTTGCTTTAAACGATGAGGCGATAGGCTGGCCAAATGACGTTAGCAAAAAACCGATTGAGGGTTGGTTGAAAGGTTGTAAGCCCACCAAAGGTCTACAAATTGTTACCTATGAAGTCACTTTGTGTAGACCTCGGGGTCTAAGCAACGCGCTTTTACCATCTCTGTGGTAAATACTGAGTGAAATACAAAGGCATCACGATATTGGTTTGCTCTAATGCGGATGAGCCTTGTGTACCCGTTAACTTAAAGGTTTTACTTGGAGTACATTTTTCAACGTAGGATGCCAACGATTTTGCTCTTGTACGTTTACCACTTTTGACCTCCACAGGGACGATATCGCCTTCATCGGTCGCCAAAATAAATTCGATTTCGGCGCGGGCGTCATTCCATGAATAGCTTGGGTCAACGCCAATGGCAGTGAGCTCTTGTTGCACAAAGTTTTCAGCCACATAACCTTTGTATTCATAGTTTTGTTGCTTAATTTCTTTATAACTGCTGCCGAGCATATGATTAAGCAGGCCCACATCAAACAGAAACAGTTTCACCATATTTTCTTTTTTATAGGCCGCTAACGGAGATTTCGGCAATCCTTCAATAGGGTAGTTTGGCAAAGCTAAGCGGCAGCAGTTAAGCCAATGGATCGCGGTTTCAAAATCGCTATAACGAGATTTACGCTCATGCACATGCTTAAATTTAAAGCGTTTAACCGACTCATCGCTGACAAGTGATAGCTGGGCTGGAATGCTATTAAATACCGATTCAATCAGTGTGGCGTCGACCTTGCCCGCGTACTTACCAAAATCGCGGCGATAACCTTCCACTAAATCGGCATGAATTTTTGTGACTTTTTCAACACGCTCTAGAATGCTTGAATCCTTATACTGATACCAAGCAGAAACGGCTTCCGGCATACCACCAGTAAAAAAGTAGTCAGTGAGTTTGTCCATCAATTTGGTGTGTACTGCCGGTGTGCTTGCTTGACTATCAAACGCTTTGATCAGCGCTTGCTCGTTGGATGCGTAAATAAATTCTTGGAAGGTCAGTGGTCGTAAATTGTATTGTTCTACCTTGCCCACAGGGAAGGTGTTGAGCAAACCAATATTCGAGCCGCTGGCAGCGACAAAATAGGACGGTGCTTTTTCAGCAAAGTACTTTAGTGAGGTAACGGCACGTTCACATTCGCCAATTTCATCTAATATCAGCAGATCGGTTTCTGGGTTGAACGCTTGGTTGGTTAACAACTCAATGTTCATTACTAGCTCGTCAGGTGACAACGAGCCATCGAACGCTTCTTTGTAGGCAGGGTTTTCAAGGAAGTCGATACGAAGGATGTTGGCAAAGGTGCTCCCAAATAACTCTTGTAGCAGATAGGTTTTACCTGTTTGTCTTGCACCATCGATCAATAATGGCTTGCGCACCGGTTGATTTTTCCATGCTATTAGGGCGTTTAGTAAGTTGCGCTGCATTGTCATTTCCCGCCAATTTAGACTGTTAACTGCCTGTAGTATAACTCAGTCTACACTTTTACGCGCAGAAAAGTGTGATATTTTACATTTTTATGCGCGTAAAAGTGTTGTGGCGTTCTAATTGAGCAAGACTCTCCCTTTTTGAAAAAGCTTTTGGCACTCATCCCTTGGGCTTTTGGGGCAGTCTGGGCAAAGCCTTAGTTCACGCCACTTAGGCACACACTAACCCTGCCCACAGGGTATTTATGACTTGGGGCATTATGTAAATTCTGGGGCAAGTAGCTACTTGTACCCTCAGAAAGCTGCACGATCCGGGCATTTATCTGCCTACTGCGTCCGTTTAGTACTGGCAAACTCCTAACTGAACTTAACAGATCAGTGAGGAAGCAAACGATGAACCCAACCACACAATCACCCACAAACACATTACACCCAGCGCGTCAGCAGCGGATTTTGCGCTTGCCCGAGGTAAAGGCAAAAACAGGCTTTGGCCGCAGTACCATTTATGCCCTGATGGCCAATGGTGAATTTCCCCGTTCCATTCGTATTGGCGCGCGTGCCGTGGGCTGGTTAGAAAGCGATATCGACCAGTGGATTGAAACCCGCCGTATCGGTGCTGCTTATGGCCGTGGATAAACCATCAGCATTAAACCAATTATCTGCCAGTGATATGCCTAGCAACGAGCCAACATTACCGGCTGGTTTTGCCTATAACGCGCAAAACTGGCTGGTGATGCAACCAGCGGGGCAAGATAGCCCTGTCAAAATCTGTTCTTGGCTGCAAGTAGCTGCTCGTACTCGCGATCCGCAAGGGGACAACTACGGCTATTTATTGCACTGGTTAGACGATGACAATCGCCATCGCTACTGGGCCATGCCAGCAGAACTATTGGCCGGAGACGGCAGCGAGTACCGTCGGATATTACTTAGCCGAGGCATGCGGCTGAGTAACAGTGTCAAAGCGCGGCAGTTGCTCTCGCTGTTTATTCAACAAATGGGCGAACTGGCTACGCAAAAGGCCATTAGCGTGAACTGCATTGGCTGGCATCACCACGCTTATGTGCATCCGCGCCTCACCTTTTACCCAAGCGAACACAACAACCCGCGCATGGTGCTGCAAACCATGCACCCGATAGAAGGCTTTATTCAACAAGGTAGTAGCGACAGTTGGCGGCAGCACGTTGGCCGTTATTGTCTGGATAACCCGCTATTGATTGTTGGTGTCTGCGCTGCGCTGGCCGCGCCTTTGTTGCACTTGTGCGGAGTGGATGGTTTTGGTTTACACCTCTATGGTGCCAGCAGTACTGGTAAAACCGCAGCGCTGTATCCGGCATTATCGGTGTGGGGCGAACCTAATCAACTGCGCCACAGTTGGCGTGCCACGGCCAACGGTTTAGAAGGCACAGCATTAGCGCATAACGATGCCTTGCTGGCGCTCGATGAAATGGGCGAAGTTGACCCAAAAGAGGCAGGTGATGTCGCTTACATGCTTGCCAATGGCCAAGGTAAAACCCGTGCAGGCAAATACGGTGAAATGCGCTTACCCGCCCGTTGGCGCTTGGTGTTTTTATCCACTGGCGAAGTGACGCTTGAAAGCCATCTTGCCAGTATCGGCAAGCGCGTAAAAGCTGGCCAGCAAGTGCGAGTGATTGATCTCAGTGCCGATGCTGGTGCGCAAATGGGCGTGTTTAACCAGAGTCATGGTATGAACGCCGCCGATTTAGCCGATCACCTAAAACAGCAAAGTCGCCAACATTACGGCAGTTTGGCCTTGGACTGGTTACGGTATTTAACGCAGCACAGCGCGCAGGTGCGACCCGTTTTTCAAAACGTACGCCAACCTTTTTTAGCTAGCTTACCAACCGAGGCTGACGGCCAAGTGCGCCGAGTAGCCGAAAAGTTTGCCTTACTTGCTAGCGCAGGCCTGTTAGCCATTCAAGCCAAAGTGCTCGATTGGCCAGCCCAAAGTGTCGAAGCCACCTGCTTAAATCAGCTTAACCAATGGATACTCGCCCGCGGTGGTGTGGCCGCCAATGAAGACCAACAAGCCATTCGCCAAGTGCGCAGCTTTATTGAGCAACATGGCGAAAGCCGCTTTGCGCCCAAACAAAACGGTTACAGCAGCCAAGTACGCCAACGCGCGGGTTGGATAGATACCAGAGGCCCACAAACCCTCTACCTGTTTTACCCAACTGGCTGGCGTGAAGCCACCGAAGGTCTAAGCCCAGATCGCGCCGCCAAAGCGCTGATGGCCGCAGGCTACCTAGTCCCCGATGGCAACCGACCACAGCGCAAAGTCAGCCTGCCCGACAACACCCGCCCACGAATGTACTGCGTGAAAGGCAGTATATTGGATGACTAAAAAGGTGATGAGCCCTGTGAGGGCTTGTCGCCTTTTAGTGTACCGCCAGTCAACCTAAGGGCTGGGCGAGGATTAAAGGCTAAGGCAGACAATACCGCCAGTGTACTGGTTGTGTACTTGCTGAACACTGGGTTTGTAGTCGCCCTAAACGGAAAATATCCTTGCTCTATTATCAGTGGTTGATAAGATGTTCTGGTTATGTATAAGCGTACAGTCTTTTTATTGGCCAAGCGCTTTTTTATCTACTTGCTGGGAACCTAGTGAGCAAACGATTCGAGTAAGCTATGCGAGTAATGAAAAACGCAAAACAATCGCGCTGCGTGATTGGCATTAAAGGGCAAACGCCCGACCCCGATTTCCCCGTTGATATCTGGTTCGACTCACTGAAATCGGTGGCCAATCTGCTGTCGAAAGAAAACCAGCAGATGTTAAAAGTAATCGCCGAACAACAGCCGCAATCGGTCACTGAGCTGGCCATGCTCACAGGTCGAGCGGTCAGTAATGTGTCGAGAACACTGAAAACATTGGGCAAGTACAACTTGGTTGAAATGACAAAATCACAAAATGGACTGGCGGTAAAACTGCGATATCAATCGATGTTGTTATTGATCCAGCCATTAGAATAAAAGGAATATCATGCAACAAGTCGGAATTTATGAGCAGCTTATAACGCAGCTTATCGAGAGTCGTATTGACCGAGAGCGATTCTATGTCGGCGAACGTGAGCTCAATAGCAGTGAAGCATCAACATGGTTATCTCGCTTCCTCTCACACATTCTTGAGTATGCGATTGATGCGGTGCCAGCGGGTGATGATCGGCTGCAACAGCAAATTACTTTGTCCAACCAATTGTTATTGTGGTTAAAAACACAAATTCAGGATGATGATTTTATCGAAGACAACTTGCTTGCCAGTCAAGGTAAAATTCTAACTGCGCTCTATGAGCTCGAAAATCCTGTCTCAGCCGATTTAAAAAATTACATAAACGACATTTTCCCTTTAACAGGTCTAAGCCAAAGCGAGCTGTTTTGTGGCAGTAATGCAGGGTTGTCGCTCGAATCTGAATTAAAGCGGGAGATCTTGTCTGCGGATAAAATCTACTGGTTAGTGTCATTTATTAAGTGGGCAGGGATCCGAATTTTTCGCAAAGAGTTAGAAGAGTTTACTGCTAGCGGCCGCGAGCTAAAAATTATTACTACCTCATATATGGGGGCGACTGACGCGAAAGCGGTTGAGTATTTGGCGAACTTACCCAATACCGAGGTGAAGCTGAGTTATAACACTGAGCGTGAACGGTTACATGCAAAGAGCTATCTATTTTTACGCAACACGGGTTATCACACTGGTTATATCGGCTCTTCCAATCTTTCCCATTCAGCGCTAACCAATGGCTTAGAATGGAATTTAAAAATTACTTCGCAAGAAATCCCACACATTATCAATAAATCATTGAGCACTTTTGAAACCTATTGGGCTTCTCATGATTTTGAACACTTTAGTGGCGATGTAACAAGTAGCGAAAAGCTCAAAAAAGCCTTGAACCAGCAGCGCGGAGATTTTGAGGCTAGTCCTACGCATTTCTTTGATATTTCGCCGTTTCCGCATCAGAGTGACATATTGGAGCAATTGGCCGTTGAACGCAGTGTGCATCAGCGCTTTCGTAATTTAGTGGTGGCGGCAACGGGTACCGGAAAAACCCTTATTTCAGCTTTTGACTTTGCCCGTTTTATCAAAGAAAAACCGCAAGCTAAGTTCCTGTTTGTCGCGCACCGAGAAGAAATATTAAAACAAGCCAGAGCGGCATATCGTGGCGTATTGCGTAATAGTGCTTTTGGTGAGTTGTGGGTTGGCGGGCATACCCCAGAGCATTATCGGCAGCTGTTTGTTTCTATCCAAACTCTGAACAATCAGCTGGAACAGCTTAACCTAACGGCTGACTATTATGACTACATTGTGATTGATGAGGTGCATCATATTGCTGCGACTAGTTATCGCGCAGTGCTGGAGCATTTTTCCCCTGCTATATTACTCGGCCTTACAGCTACACCAGAGCGCCATGATGGTGGCGATATTCTAGCGGATTTTGGCGGTGTGATTGCGGCAGAGATCCGTTTGCCGGAAGCTATTAATCGTCGTCACCTTTGCCCATTTCAGTATTTTGGTATTGATGATGATACTGACCTTCGAACTATCCCGTGGAGTCGTGGGCGATACGATATCGCTCAGCTGACCCATCTTTACACCCACAACCAGGTTCGTTTTAATAAGATTTTGCTGAGTATGCAGGAGATCATCACCGATATTAGCAAAATGAAAGCTTTGGCCTTTTGTGTGAGCAAAGAACATGCACTGTACATGACAGAGCAACTCTTATTAAAAGGCGTTAAAGCGGATTTGTTGACTAGTGATAACAGCCAAGAGCGGCAACAAAAGCAGCAAGCGATTCGTTCTGGCAGCGTTAACGTGCTTTGCGTGGTCGATATTTTTAACGAAGGTGTCGATATTCCCGAAGTTGATACCTTATTGTTTTTAAGGCCAACAGAAAGTTTGACTATTTTCTTGCAACAGCTTGGCCGAGGTTTGCGCTTAGCCGAAGGCAAAGAATGTTGTACCGTGATGGATTTTGTTGGTAATTCACGTCCTGAATACGACTTTGCCAATAAATTTAGAGCTTTAGTCGGTAAAAGTCATCGCGCGATCAGTGATGAAATCAAGCAAGGCTTCCCTCATGCGCCACTCGGTTGTCGCATTGAGTTAAGCAAGCGCACGCAAGAAATGGTACTGAGCAATATTCGTCAAGCTTCATTAACGTTGAAGCGCCTAGTCGCGATGATCCGCCAATATCCTCAGCATTCCACACTGCCGTTAACATTGTCGAATTTCTTAACTTTAAATCCTCACATCGACTTGAATGAGCTTTATAAGCGAGGGAGTTGGTCGCAGCTAGTTCAGCAAGCTAAAGATGAAATCAACGAAAAATCAGTTGAAGAAGAACTGTTGAAAATGCTCAGAAAGGCCATTCATAACCGAATTTTGACCTGTGATGATCATGCCTATTTGAGTTTCTTAAAACAGCTTTGTCAAAGTAACTTTGTTATTGAAGATGCTGACCATCGTTACGCCTTGATGTGTCATTACGATTTTTGGCAAAAAACAGGGCCAGAGTGCGGTTTTGATTCCATTGAACAGAGTTTAGCGAAACTGAATGCTTGCGAGTTAAAAGCAGAGTTACTGGATGTTGTGAATTGGCAACTCGCACAAACCAAGCATGAGCAACCAACAATGCAGGCTTTGCCAGAGGTCGCATTGAGGCTGCATGCACGTTATGCGCGTGAGCAAATATTGGTGGCATTTGGAGCGACCACTTTTGAGCGCAAACCTCCAGCACGCGAAGGGGTATTTGTGTTGAAAGATCAGAATATTGAACTGATGTTTGTCACCTTAGACAAAAATGAAAAGCAATTTTCGCCAACCACTATGTATCACGATTACGCGATCAACGAACATCTCTTTCACTGGCAGTCACAGAACAGTGCAAGGCCCGACAAAGGGCGCGGTTTGGAGTACATCCAGCATCAAAGAATGGGTAAGCGACAGTTTTTATTTGTTCGTGAACAAAGCAAAGATGAATACGGCCGCACTATGGGTTTTGTTAATTATGGTGAAGTGGAGTATGTATCGCATACGGGGTCACAGCCGATGAGTATTACTTGGCAGTTAAAAGAGCCTATGCCCCACTTTATGTGGCAACAAGCCGCAAAGTTGGCAGTGGGCTAGTCTAGATGACAGTGGCATTGGGTGGGCAACGCGGCCGTGATAATGGCTACTTTGAACAATTTGAGCAAGGTACAGCGCAGTGGTATCACCTGCCGCAAAGCACGTTTTTGCAGAAATTTAAGCAGCATATTGCCGAGGAAATTCGCTATTTAGCGTTGGCGTCTACCTCAGACACTCAAAGTTCATCCAAGCAAATTGACAAACTGTGGCCGGTTAAACGAGTCACCGTGTTACCACGCTACGCCATTACCGAAGATCAAGCGGGTAAGAAGTCAGGTTCTGCTGATTTGTATTATTTATTTGAGCTTGGCAAACCGCTATCACTGCAAACGCCAGTGACCAATGTGCCACATCGCCCAATGAAAAACTCGATGAAACTCACAACCTTAACTCGCCTAGAGAGCGTCACTAAGTTTACCGAGGTTGAAAAAGTGTACGAAGCGGCAATGGTGTGAGGCTAAATGTTCAACTTTAACTGGATTAAATTACCATTATGGTAAATAATGCGATAAATGTAAGCGCCTATATTGATGAGCAGCCACCTAATGAAGCTGGCAGTGACAGAATCTATATCGCAGACGGGCCTCTTTATTCATCAGAGTTGGTTAAGGCATTGCTCTCAACCGCTGGTGACAACACTAAGCTATTGACTGAACGTTGTAGAAAAGATGTTCAGACAATGGGATTCGATATTGATGATGTTAAACAGCTAGTTTGTGCCGCTCTGAGTTCAGGAAGTTACCTAAAATCAGAATGGTGCATAGTTGGTCAAACTGATAAGGCTATTTCTTGGGCTGCATGTGATAGTTATCGGCTGTTTAGAAATGAATGGGTGGAGTATGCGCATAAAGAAATGCGCTACGAATACTATGTGAAATTTGCGATAGGCAAGACAGGTAAATTGTTATTACTGGTTTCTTGTCATTTGTCGCGCTGAGGATATGTGATGAATAGTCAAACTTGTCCAATTTGTGAGATGGGCCAATTAACTCTCCATACCGAGAGGGTTACAGTTGAGCATTTAGGTCAGCAAGGCCAAATTGACAGCCAGTATGCAGTGTGTGATTGCTGCGGCAGTGAACAGGCTGGTACTGCTGAAGCTCGCTTTAACAAGCGTGCAATGATTGCTTTTAAAAAGCAGGTGCAAGGCTTGTTAACGGGTAATGAACTCCAGGTCTTGCGTAAACGCTGGGGCTTAAAACAGGCTGATGCTGCAAAAGTGTTTGGTGGTGGCCCTGTTGCGTTTTCCAAGTACGAATCAGACGATGTGATGCAATCAGACGCAATGGATAAACTGCTCCGTTTAGCGGCGGAAGTGCCAGCTGCTTTAGATAAGTTAATGTTGGATGCGGGTGTTGAGCGTAATATCCAGACCAGCTGGAAAAATGTAGCTGTAGTGGATTTTTCATCTACTGCTCGAAAGACGAGAATTGTTGCATCGCACGAACTCGAACTAGAGGCGTGTTATGGTTAAAAAAGTATCAAAATCGTTACAACAGGCTATTGATGCTTTAGTGATACAGGATGTATACGTTAAATCGTGCCAAGCTAAGTGTGTTGAAGACTTTGACCCAAAATCCACGGAACTTGAAGCGTTGTTAGTGCAACAAATGCATGTTGTTCTTCGAAGTGAATTGATCGATATTGATGGCGATGGCCATCTGGTACGCATTTATATCCGTTTGGGGACTCGTTGGGTGAATCCTAAGGAAAATGGCGATCCTGATATTAAAGCCTTTGTTGAAGCAGACTTTATTGCAGAATACCAAGTCGAAGCAGAACTAGAGCAGGAATCGATTGATGAATTTGCACTGAAAAATGCTAGCTACCATGTTTGGCCTTATTGGCGCGAGTTCTTAAGTACTCAATGTGAACGACTGCGTTTGCCAAGGGTTGTTTTACCAACTGTGCAATTTAGCAAACAGTAACTAAAAAGCGACATCAAATAATATCGAGCTATTTGGCGCTTTTGATATTAAAATCGCATCAACAACACCCCTCCCGCTACCCGTCAGAACAGCGCCCTGTGAGGGGTTACTCGTTTTTCAGGCTTCTAATTTTTGGTACCGTAATGAGTTATGGCACCAAAATTCGCTTTCAACCACACATCATTCTCCGGCCCACAAAGGTGGTGCAGTAGAGCTAGGTTTATCTGGTGGCTGATCACGTTGCCGTTTCGTTTTTGGCTCTCCTTTCTAAAACCTCTCAGTAATAACCCCGTACATGATTTTCCCATTTGCTCTGGCGAACTGGGCAGGCAAAAGGCGCGGTTTTGCTGTTTGGGGTGCAAGGTAGCGCGCTTTCCTGTTTTAGACAAAGGCGTGATGCACCAAAAAATACAGGCGTTGGCCGGTGTGTTTGCTTGTAATGTTCTGGTTTGGCTCGTGTAATCCAAATATACCGGTAACAAATGTGCCGGTAACAAAACCAAGCCGCCTTGCGGGTGGCCATCAACCTCAGGTAAAGGTAGCCAATAGAGGTTTGGCCACTGCTCGGGGCTTTGCCATTTTTCTACGATCACTTGTGCGCCAATGCTATTTAGCCATTGGTGAATCGGGCAGCCTAGGTGAGCTTGTTTAACGCGCGGTAACTGATAGGTCAGCCAGCGGGTTAGGCGTTCGGCTGCATTATCGCACTGGCTTAATGCTGGGTAGAGGGTAAATGCGCCATGCCCAACCAGTAAAGTGACCACCTGCTGTATCCATTCTCTATCCAAATCGTTAGCACTTGCCCATAACACGTCACTTATCACCTTGTTGGTTCGTCATGCCGTCTATTTTCAGTCGTCGGGTGAAGACTCAGTGGTGAATTAGATGAAAGAAATGGCCATCAAACTAACCAGTCAAATCGGTTTTTTATGATGACCCGTGCGCGGCTAACTGTTTGATATACATAGTCCAATACAGCGCTGTTTGGCTGCGTTCGCCAAGTGCAAAAAAATCGAGACGCCAAACGATCGTTTGCATTCTGGGTTAGAAAAAACAAACAGTTTGTACTTTGGATTCGAGGTTGGTTTAGGGTGCAAAAAGTGCCAAACCTTGCTTTGTGCCAGTACCGGCAAGGCTTAGCAGCGTTGGATTTTAATTGAGACGCCAAACAGTAAATGGGCTGATTTCCCTGTTTGGCGTTTCGATCCAAAAGCCAAACGGATAGTGGTTTTGGCGTATGGGGGAAAGGCATGGGGAAGTGTTTAATGAAGTGCTGCTGTTTATTTTGGCTTGGTATTTGATGAAGGGACGTTTTCTAACTTCAGTGAAGGTTGCTTGTCACTGTTACCATCAATGTACTCAAGGGCGTACCCCATTGCCTTGTAGCTTTTCTCGCGTTTTTTAAACATGCGTTGCAGCATAGGGAGGGCGCAGTCTACATAGTCGTGAATGGTGACTTGTGTTTTTCCTTCCGATTCACGATGAATACGACCGGCATATTGGGCCAATGTACCTTTCCATGCGATTGGCATGGCCAAAAACAACGTATCCAGTCTTGGTAGGTCAAACCCTTCACCCACATATTTTCCTGTTGCGACGACAACTTGAGCCGATTGCAGATGATTGTCAGCATTCTTGCGTTCGGCAGCTTTCATGGCGCCTTTGAGTACGACAGTGCTTATACCCATCTCGGTAAGTCGTGAGTGTACGTACTCTGCGTGCTCTCTGCGCTCTGTAAGGACTAGCGGGTGTCCGCCATTTTGAACACACTGAGAGGCGTCTGAGACAATTTTTGAAGTGCGCTGTTGGTTATCGACGAGCCAGCGGTAGGCATCGCTTATTTTTGGGCGCACATCTGTTTTTATTAGCTCAGTTGGCGGTATATCGTAGAGCTGATGAATCATCACGGTTTGAGTAAATTGCTCATCAGGACTTTGTTTCACTTTATAGCGAATGGGCCCTGCCGCCATAAAAATGATCTTCTGATGGCCATCTTGTCGCTCTGGCGTTGCTGTTAGGCCCAATACATATTTTGCTCTTACCTCGTTGAGTACCATTTCAAACCTTGGCGCAGACAGATGGTGGCATTCATCAACAATAATGTGGCCGTAGTCTTGGATGAGAGGCGTGATGGAGTTGTCTTTTTTATTAACCAAGCTTTGGTAGGTGGCAATGTCGATAATGCCACTCGGCTTTCTTTTACCCCCGCCTATACTGCCAATGTTTACGTCGGGTAGGAACGTGCGTAATCGCTCTTGCCACTGTTCAAGCAGTTGTCGGCTATGAACCAGTATTAGGGTATTTACTTTGCGTTTTACGATCATGCCGATGGCAGTAACCGTTTTTCCAAATGCGGTCGGCGCATGCAAAATACCGAAGTCATGTTTAGATATTGCGGCCACTGCGTCACGCTGGTTCTTTCGCAAAGTGAACTCAGGGGTAAGTTTTAATAATGGTTTGCCGGTTTCACGCTTATCGTCAAACAGTGGCGAAATACTGTGCTCTTGTAGCAAAGCAATCGCGTCATCGAGACAGCCACGCGGTAGTGCAAGATAACCGTTTTCAATACGGGCACAGGAAATAAACCTTGGAATGCCATGGGTTGAAAAGCGTAACGCTTGTGTTTTAAAAAACACAGGATTAGAAAAACTCGCTAATCGCTTGAGTCCTGCCAGTAGTGGCCCAGGTAACTCGCTCATCAAAAAGTAGATATGGTTGGCCAAGGTAATGGTCACGGTTTTCGGCAAAGACTCTAATTTTATTGGTGCGGCTTTGGCTGTGATTTCCCAAGGAGGGCGGTTGTCTATTAGACCTTGTTCGGACAGTAATAGGGTATTGGGTGAAATGGTTGTTATGAGTTGAACAATACTCGATTGCGTGAGCGTTTTAAGCTCAGCAAGGTACTGCCATTGATCGTCAATCGCATTCAGGTCATTGTCAACAAAGCAGCTACGGCCTGAAAGGCGAGCCTCCTTTTGAAGTGGTAGCGCAATGAGATTGCCAAACCCTCCTTCAGGAAGGACATCTTGGTTAGGAAATAGCCTGTCATAGGAGTCAAACGATAGATTTGGAAATATTTCCATGGCCTTATCAAGCAAAGCGAAACCAAGTGCCCGAGCTTGGTTAGCTGGGATGTTGGTGTCAAAAAAGATCCATAAGTGCGCTCCGTTGCCAGAACGCGAGATTTCTATCGCGTGTGGAATATCAAACGCTTGGCACGCTTTAGACATTGCTTTGACTTCTTCTTGCCAACAGCCTTTGTCAAAATCTGCTGCCAACAAATAGCATGAGTTATCTTTCAGTAAGGGATACAGACCAACCACTTGATGACCGGCAAGGTGCCTGTAAATAAAGTGCTCGTTTAGTTCGCTAAACTTTCGGTGTGAACAGTCTTGGCATTTAATACGGGGTTTGTTGCATATCCTGCTTACCCATTCATTATCACAGGCTACGGAATAGCCACTGCGGCCCTGTTGGTTTTGCCAACGATTGGCGAAGATATCCTTTCGTCCACGAAATCGTTGTCTGAATAGGGCGACCTTTTGTTCTGGCGTGAATGTCTGTACTGAACGCTCGTTTTGAGCGCTACGCAAAGCCTCTCTTAATGCGAGAAGCCGCTGCTTTTCGTTTTCAAGCTCAGCTAGCCTGTTATCAATAGCAGAAATGTTTGGGTAGCGAGCGTCATTCATGACAACATAATTTTTATGTGCAGCGCTATGAAGCGCGAACTTGCGGCGGTTTGATCAGCGACTCTGCTGGAATACCTAGCCCTTCATGAAGTTTCCAAATCATTTTTAGCGTGAGTGATCGCTTATGGTTTAGGATTTCATAAACACGATTGCTTTTACCTATCATGGGTTCAAGATCTTTAACCGTTAAGCCTTTGCGCTCCATCTCAAACTTTATTGCCTCAACAGGGTCTGGCAAATCCATTGGGAAATGCTTTGCTTCGTAGGCTTCAACTAACGTAACCAAAATGTCCAGCTTTTCGCCTTCGACGGTATCAGGCTCCGCCATCATTAGGTTTTCGATGTCGTTTAATGCCGCGCGGTAGTCGGCATCTGTTTTAATAGGTCTGATGTCCATTATATTTACCTCTTGTTACTACCTTTTGGCTTCAAATCGTTTGCACATCAATTTTATAGTATTGCGCATGGCTGCCGATAAACCGTATGTAAACCACTTTGTAGGCATAATTGATCCAAACAACTAACCGGTATTTATTACCGGCAATGTTAAACACGACACGCCCATCTTTGAGGATGCTGGCATTTCTAAAATCCTGTTTCACATCCGCCGGTGATCCCCAATTAGCGTTTAATACATGCCTATACCACGCTAAAGTTGGCTCTTTAGCGTCAATGTATTCTGGGCTGTCTTCCCAAAATGTTTTTAAGGTTGATAGTGCGATAATTCTCATAAATAGATGGTAGTCCCATATTGGGACTTTTGCAAGTTTGGTATTTTTGATGTGGTTAGGAGTTTTTACCGCATCCCCAATTGCCCCATTCCTTGGGGCAGTTTAATTTCCTCTTATTCACCCTCTAAAGCTCGGCATATCAAGTGTTGCCCCATTGTCCCAACTGCCCACGGTAAGTGAGCAAATGGGGGCTTGTTAGTTTCGCCTGATAGGCCTTTTCGGCATGCGGCTGCGTTTGCCATCGAAGAAGGCCAAGACTCTGAACCAATAGAGTGATTCTCCATACCCCAAGCTGTGCGTTGGACGTGGAGGCGGGATGAGCCCCAGTTTGCGTCCTAAACTGACAATCACGTAGAACATGAGTTTTAGCATTAGCCAAGGAGCGAGTACCACGAATACCATCAGGCAATGCCGAGTAAGTGCGTAGCCTATACCATGAGACTGTTCGAGTAGGGCAATGCCAATACACCAGCCAAGCCCTGCCAGCACGGCTATTGGAAAGGTAATGGGGCGAGTCGCATCATAAATTGCATGTTAATGCCCTCCTGCGTGCTGTTGCGAATGTGGCTCAAAGTTCACTAGCGGTTCAACCACATCAGCCACGGTTTGATGGGCAATACGGCGCTCTTCAAAGTAATCGTGGCGGTCGTAGATACCCTCAACGCCTTTTAGCTTATGGTTAAGACAGCGTTCGGCCACATTGCCTGCAATGCCCAAAGAGGCGGCAAGGCTGCGAAAGGTGCGGCGCAGATCGTGTACGGTGAAGTGTTCAAGTTTGCCCATTTTATTGGGAGGCTGTTTTTTGCGCCCTGGCTCGCGACCAAAGAGTTTAGAAATGGCGCGGTTCAGCGTATCTGGCCCCATATGTGGACGATGGCTTGCTCGTCTGGCTGGGAAAACATAAGGCGAGCCACAAGCGCGGATTTGCAGCTCGTTAAACCAGGCAATGGCTTGGCGCGGTAAGGGAATGCTTATCGGCACGCCAGTTTTGCTGCGTTCCTTGGGTAGGTCCCATACGCCCGTGGTTAAATCCATTTCACGCCACATGGCTTCGCACAGTTCGCTTTTACGCACGCCCAACACCAAAAACAGGCAGCAAGCGAGGTAGTTATCGCGGCCAAAGCTATTGATATGGGTATGAAACACGCTAAAGGCGTAGTGAATTTCCTCTTTGCTGAGCATCCTGTCTTTACTGGACTCCACGCCACCGGCATCGTCCACGGTAAACGCTGCGGCGGGGTTATTCAGCGTTAAATCGAGTTTAATCGCATGTCGAAACAACTGCTTCATGTACATCAAGGTGTCGTTGGCAATGGTAGGGCGGTTACTTTCTCGAATGCGTTCTAATACTTCGCGCACGTCTCGTGCGGTCACCTCAGCAATACACTTAATGCCAATGACAGGGCTTATGTCTTTGGTGTAAACCCGATACGGAATCTTGGGATGCTTTAGTCGTCTACTCAGATCGGTTCGATACCAGTCATGGAACAGTTGATCCACGGTTTCAATGTCAGGTAACTCGATTTTCTGTTTTTCTAGAAGAGGATCTATGCCGTCACGTACTTCCTTTCGAAAGTATGCGGCGGCAATTCTGGCGTCTGCCAACGACATTAAAGGAAATTGCCCCAAGGTTGCTTCTCGTCTTGCTTTGGCTGTGGTGTAGCGAATCATCCAATAAGGCGAGCCTTGTTTGCGGACGCAAAAGTATAGACCTTCACCATCTGAATATTTTTTTGGGTCGGCTTTGCTGTATGCAATAACCTGTTTTGCTGTGAGTTTTCCCATGTTTACTCCATAGTTGCTGAAATAATGGAGGGGGCAATAATGGCTGCCCACCACCGATTTGCTTATTGAATCAGCAGCTAACCTGTTGTGGTGGCGAGTTAAATGCGAAAATTGGGTAACTTACTGCCCACCAATTTGCTCACCGCAAAATGCTTATTGAGCAAAAATGAGGGGACTGCCCACCATTCTGCCCACCACTAAACAGGCAGTTGGTAACGGACGTCTGCAAACCGATTTGGGCGGGGGAAATAAAAAAGCCCTGTATTTACAAGCAAATAACAGGGCTTTTAAGACATTCTTGGACGGGTGAAAAAACTATTCGATATTTTGGATCTGTTCGCGCATCTGTTCAATCAGAACTTTTAGCTCGACGCCAGACGCCGTAATGTCCGTGCTGATTGATTTGGACGCTAGTGTGTTCGATTCACGATTGAACTCTTGCATCATGAAATCCAGACGACGACCGACAGCGCCACCTTTTTTCAGAATGTTAGTCGTTTCTTTTACGTGAGAGTCGAGACGATCCAGCTCTTCTGCGACGTCAGATTTTTGCGCCAAAAGGATAAGCTCTTGCTCCACGCGAGAAGCATCCAGTTCCACTTTGGCATCTTCAAATTTAGAGAACAGACGCTCACGTTGCCACTCCAGGATTTCTGGCATGCGTGCGCGAACTTTTACTACTTCTGCAGTAATGGCATCTAGGCGTTGTTCGATAAGCGCTTTCATGTTGTCGCCTTCACGGCCACGAGCATCAATAAACTCACTCAAAGCTTCATCAAAAGCACTCAGTAAAACCTTGTTTACTTCATCCATGTCTTGCTCTGGCGTTTCCATCACACCTGGCCATTGCATGACTTGGAATGGGTTGATGCGGCTTAGTTCGCCCGTCATATGCATCACTTGCTCTGCCGCTTTAATCACTTGGTTTGCCAGAGTTTCATTGATGCTAAGTTCTCCTTTCGCTGCTGGGTTCGCTTCAAAACGAAGGTTACACTCAACTTTACCGCGAGCCAGGCGCTTACGAAAACGCTCGCGTAGCAAGGGTTCTAGTGCTCGGAATTGTTCTGGCATGCGGAAGTAAGTTTCCAGGTAGCGCTGGTTTACACTGCGGATTTCCCATACCGCCGAACCCCAATCGCCTTTCACTTCTTTGCGCGCATACGCTGTCATACTGTAAATCATCGAATTTTCCTGTCTTCAATTTTTTGAAAATTACCTAGAGAGTGTATCACGGAGTGAGAATAGGTGCGCGGGATGTAGCGCGATGTACTAGGGAAATGTGCATCGATTGCATGACTTGTGACCTAGGAATCCGGAATCGATTCCGCTATAATCCTCGCCCAACCAAATCGTCTTCTCCTCATATTTAAGGTAGATGCCCATGCGTCCAAACGATCGCAAGGCGGACCAAGTTCGCCCAATCAAAATTACTCGAAACTACACCGCTTATGCTGAAGGCTCAGTGTTAGTGGAGTTCGGTAATACCAAAGTGTTGTGTAATGCGACCGTCGAAGAATCTGTACCACGCTGGCTAAAAGGCCAAGGTAAAGGCTGGGTAACTGCAGAATACGGCATGCTGCCACGTGCAACACACTCTCGTACTCGTCGCGAAGCGGCAAACGGTAAGCAGGGTGGCCGCACTATGGAAATCCAACGCCTTATCGCGCGCAGTCTACGTGCTGTTGTCGATTTAAAAGCGATGGGCGAGTTTATGATCACCGTTGACTGTGACGTAATTCAAGCGGATGGCGGCACAAGAACTGCCTCAATCAGTGGCGCAAGCGTTGCGATGGCAGATGCGTTCCAGCACCTAATTGAGAGCGGCAAGCTAAAAGCAAACCCAATGAAAGGCCACGTAGCGGCGGTTTCTGTTGGTTTGCTAGGTGATGAAGTACTGTGTGACCTTGAATATGTTGAAGATTCAGCCGCTGATACTGACATGAACGTGGTCATGACAGAAGAAGGCAAGATGATCGAAATCCAGGGCACTGCAGAAGGCGAACCGTTTAGTCACGAGCAGCTGATGGCACTGCTGGAGTCGGCGAAAATCGGCATCAGCGAAATCGTCACGGCGCAGAAGGCGGCGTTAGAAAATTAATTTTTAAAAGTAGCTTCCCCGCAAAGGAAGCTATTTTTTTGCGTATTTATAGGGCTTTTGTCCTAGAACTTTAATACTGATATCCACACACTGAAAATTGAGAGAAATCCATGAAAGCATACCAGCGTGAATTTATTGAGTTTGCACTTGAGAAAGAAGTTCTTAAGTTTGGTGAGTTTACTTTGAAATCAGGCCGTAAGAGCCCTTACTTCTTTAACGCTGGTCTTTTCAATACAGGTCGCGACCTTGCTCGTCTTGGTCGTTTCTACGCAGCAGCATTGGCAGACTCAGGTATCGAGTTCGATGTGTTATTTGGCCCTGCATACAAAGGTATCCCTATCGCGACGACAACAGCAGTAGCACTTGCGGACCACCATGATATCGACACGCCTTACTGCTTTAACCGTAAAGAAGCGAAAGACCACGGTGAAGGTGGCAACCTGGTCGGTTCGGATCTTGAAGGTCGCATTATGCTGGTTGATGATGTGATCACAGCAGGTACCGCAATTCGTGAATCGATGGAAATCATTAAGGCGAACGGTGCTGACTTAGCTGGCGTGTTGGTGGCTATCGACCGTCAAGAAAAAGGCAAAGGCGAGCTGTCTGCGATTCAGGAAGTTGAGCGCGACTTCGGCTGTGCGGTGATCTCTATCGTGAGTTTGGGTGACCTAGTGACTTACCTTGAAGAGAAAGGCAACGCTGCAGAGCACCTAGATGCTGTAAAAGCATACCGCGCGGAATACGGCATTTAATCTATTCTGAAGCTTTAAAACGTAAAAAAGGGGCTGGTGGATATCCATCAGCCCCTTTTTATTTTGTTACCACTTATCTGTAGCGAATGCCTTTTGGCACGTTTTCATCCTGCATGGTTTTGTAGCGCTTATGCAGCCACATCCATTGTTCAGGAGCGCGTAAGATGACTTCTTCCACGTATTTATTCATGTACGCTGCGGCGGCAACTTCGTCTTTTTGCGGGTAATCGGCTTCAATGCATTTATCTGCAATGATTTCATATTTGCCCTGCTCATTACGGAAGCCTGAACCCGGAACAATGGCACACTTCGATGTATAAGCCAGAATGCTCGTACCTGTGGTGGTACAAGCATCTTCTACTGCGAAGAATGGCACATACACCGATTTGTTGCGTCCGTAATCGTGGTCAGGTAGATAGAACAGACGTTCACCACTCCGCAGCACGCGAATCATCTTTTTCACGTCTTTACGGTCAATCAGTTTGTTGCCGTTATGAGTACGGCCCCAGTACTGGATAAAGTTATAAGCTGGATTATCGTGTGGACGAAATGCGCCGTAGCCAGCTAACCCCATAACCGCAAAAGCACGTGCGGTAATTTCAAGGTTCAATGCATGCACACAGCAGAGTAGGACGCCTTTTCTTTCTTGCGCCTTTTCTTTCAGAGCACCAACATCTTTTTCCACTAGCAGCGTTTTAAAGCGCCAAGTTGGCCAGAACCAGGTAATGCCGGTTTCGATCAGTGCCATGCCGGTGTTTTTGAAGTTTTCGGTAACGATACGATCGATGTCTTCTTGAGACTTGTCCGGAAAAGCCAACTCAAGGTTACGCTTTGCGACGTGTACTCGTTTTTTACCATAACGCATACCGAGCTTACCCACGGATTGGCCCAACGAAAGAAGCAGGCGGTAAGGAAGAATATTCACGATGATCGCCAGTAGTCCAAACCCTATCCATACGCCCCAGTTGCGTGGATGGAGAAGGGAAAGAGAAAACTCTGGCTGCATTTGTTTGTCTTTACTCATAATCTCTACTTAATTTGTGCGCTGAGCAATGCCCAATATTCATCAAAGTTGGCAGTAGGTTGATATTTGAAGTCACTACGAACAAAGCGGTTCAGGCTTCCTTCAACTTGGCCCAAGATCTGTGCCGCAAGAATGCGTTCTTCTACAGGGAAAGATTTCCCTTCACGAAGTTTACGTTCACGTAGGATCTGACGCAGCTGCGTTTCAATTCGTTCGAATAGCTGATTGATGCGCTCACGCAGGCGTTCATTCTCAAACATTAGAGCATGACCTGACAGAATGCGTGTCAGCCCCGGGTTACGCTCCGAAAAGACCAGAATCAGATGCATCACCATGCGGATACGCTCTAAGGTATCTTTTTCGTCGTCAAGAATACGGTTAATACGAGTCATTAATGCTTCTTCAATGAATTCGATCAAACCTTCGAACATACGCGCTTTACTTGGGAAATGGCGGTAGAGCGCCGCTTCTGAAACGCCAACTTGTTTCGCCAGTTTTGCCGTAGTAATACGTGAAGCGCCTTCTGTAGATTCAAGCATCTGTGCCAACGCTTGCAAGATCTCTTCACGACGATTGGATTTTTTACTGCCGGCCATTAGTTATTTCCTTTCAAAATACAAAGTTGAGCGGAGGGGATTATAAGACGCTAAGTCGGATCAAACTAGACTACTGAGGGTGGATTGGGAGTTACAACACCCTCAATTGTCATGTTTGTACTAAATTTTCGCCAGTTTATTATCAAAAAATGAGCACTCGTTACATTAATGTGTGCATTTTTTCGAGGATTTTAAAACTCAGTGCCTCTTTAGATTCTAAAGCGAGTACGAGTTCGCCTTCTGGCCAGAAAAGTGTTATCGCGTTGTTATTGCTGTTGAAACCTTGCCCTTCAACCGATACGTCATTTGCACATATCATATTAAGGTTTTTCTTCACTAACTTACCGCGAGCATAAGTTTCGACATCGTTAGTTTCAGCGGCGAAGCCGACGGTAAATGGGCGTTTGTCTGTCATTGCTGCAACCGACGCAACAATATCAGGATTTTTGACCATTTTGATGACCATCTGGTCGTTGTCTTCGGTCTTTTTCAATTTTTGAGACGCGATGTCTTCAGGTCGATAATCGGCTACTGCAGCGCAGCTGATAAATGCATCATGGCTGGTGGCATGCGCCATTACAGCATCAAACATGTTTTGAGCGCTTGATACGTTAATGCGCTCAACGCCTGTAGGTGTATTTAAACTTACAGGACCACTTATTAGCGTAACCTTAGCCCCCAATTGCGCTGCTGCATTCGCCAGTGCAAAGCCCATTTTGCCAGAACTGTGGTTGCTGATGTAACGCACGGGATCGATCGCTTCGCGAGTTGGACCGGCGGTGATCAGTACTGATTTTCCTTCGAGCACTTTAGACTGAAAAAACTGCTCACACATATGCACCAGTTGCATTGGCTCTAACATACGGCCAGGTCCGACATCACCACATGCTTGTTCGCCAGCGCCTGGCCCCCAAATGTGCATGCCCCGACGAGCCAAGGTGGCGATGTTCTCTTGTGTGGCCACATTACTATACATCTGTTGGTTCATTGCCGGAGACACCGCAACTGGTGAATCAGTGGCTAACACTAGAGTTGTCAACAGGTCATTTCCCATCCCTGCCGACAGTCGAGCAATCAAATCAGCCGTTGCTGGCGCGAGCAAGACTAAATCGGCCCATTTTGCCAATTCAATGTGCCCCATCGACGCTTCAGCGGCGGGATCAAATAGGCTGTCAGAGACTGGGTGGCCAGAGACCGCTTGCATGGTGAGTGGAGTAATAAACTCCTGAGCCGCCTTGGTCATCACGACGCGCACTTGTGCGCCTCTCTCTATTAAACGACGAGTTAGCTCCGCACATTTATACGCGGCAATACCGCCACTGATGCCGAGTAGAATTTTCTTTCCTGCTAGTGTTTGCATGTGAGATCTCCAATTTTTCTGGCGACGAGTTTAGCACAACTCAAACTTCTGCCACCCCAAATAACCTTAAGAAGCGGTTTTAGCTCGTGCTGAAAACACCGTCGCAACCACCATTCCTATATCGAATTACTTGGCAATAGCGCTCAGTTACCACGCTCTGAACTCTTAATTTGAAGTCATTTGGAGTATTTCTCACCAGAAACTAATCGAAATCAAACTCGGAATAGTATTCGGTTGAGCAGCCATAAAAATTCCGCATACTTCCCGGCAAATTTGAACCTAGTTTGAATGATTGAAAAGAAAAATAAGGTCATAGTTCATGATATTAAAAAGTCGAAATAAATTGTTGCTGATCACTTTAATTCCCTTACTGTTGATCACTACTTTGATATCGGTGGTGTATTACATCAATAGTAGTAACAGTCTAGAAGAGGAGTTGGTTCGCGATAGGCATGAGTTGTTCGAGACTCGCAAGAAAGAGCTGGCTGCTCACATGATGATGGCGGTAACCGCGATTAAGCCGCTTTATGATGCTGACGTAAACGGCAGCAATAAAGAGGCCGCGAAAGAAATTTTAAGGGCGATGCGCTTTGAAAGTGATGGTTACTTCTTTGCTTACGATTCCAAAGGCGTGAATACGTTGCATGCCATCAAGCCATCACTAGAAGGTAAAAACCTGTACAACCTAAAAGATGAAAATGGTGTGGCTGTGATTGCGGGCTTAATTGATTCGTCAAAAAGAGGCGATGGTTTTTTGTCTTTCTCTTGGCATAAACCAACCATCGACGCACAAGCACCCAAGCTAGGTTACGCAGAGTATTTGTCGAAATGGGATTGGGTTCTCGGTACTGGCATTTACATTGATGATATTGACCATCAGGTTGCCAAGCAGCGTGAGCTACGTATCCAGGAGCTGAATCAAAACACTTTATTTGCCGTGATGATCTCGGTCATTGGCCTCATTTTTACCAGTATCCTAACTAGCATCGTAGTCTCCAAAGGCATCAAGCCTTTACAACATGTGGCCCATTCTCTTAAAGATGTGGCTGCTGGCGGTGGTGATTTAACCGCTCGGTTAAAAGTAGAGAGTAAAGATGAAGTAGGAGAATTGGCTGCAGCATTCAATGAGTTCATGGATAAGCTGCATCCGTTAATGACAGACATTCACCGTTCTGCATCGACTGTACAGAGTGTTTCTAAAGAGCTGAATGACAAAACCATCACAGCGAGTGACCAGATGCAAAGCCATTGTCTGGAAACCGATAAGGTGGTGACAGCGGTAACACAAATGAGTATGACCGCAAAAGAAGTCGCCAGTAATACCAGTGCAACGGCAGAGGCAATAGAAGATGCGAACAGCCAAGTGACGGAAGCTCAGCGTGAAGTAGAGCAGGCGATTGATGGCATCACTGATTTAGTTGCGGAAATTAACAGCACATCGGATGCTATTTTGGCGCTGAGCCAGCAGACAGATCAAATCACTAA
Source organism: Vibrio sp. 1159 (assembly GCF_033340395.1). Lineage (NCBI taxonomy): Bacteria > Pseudomonadati > Pseudomonadota > Gammaproteobacteria > Vibrionales > Vibrionaceae > Vibrio > Vibrio sp. 1159. Next base: position 110,334 of record NZ_JAWOWL010000001.1, read on the forward strand.
AGTATTGGATGTGATTGGAGAGATTGCTGAGCAAACAAACTTACTGGCGTTGAACGCTGCGATCGAAGCAGCGCGGGCGGGAGAGCAAGGGAGAGGTTTCGCTGTGGTGGCCGATGAAGTTCGCTCGCTTGCCAGCCGCACTCAAAACAGCACCCATGAAATTGGAGACATGTTGAAACAGTTGAGAAGCGGCGTTTCACGTGCTGTAACCACCATGTCTGCAAGCCAAGAACGCGGAGTGAAAACGGCAGAAGAATCAGCGCTTATCCAGCAGTCTCTATCGAGTGTTCATCAATCCATTGGCACCATCAGGGATATGGGAATTCAGACTGCGTCGGCAGCCGAAGAACAGAGCGCCGTCTCTGAAGACATCAATCATAACTTGGTCGCGATTCAACAAATCGTAAATAGCATTACTGACACCTTGCAACACGCGGAGACGATCAGTACTAAGCTGTCGCAATCCGGAACCGAGATTAACGATCTGGTTGGTAATTTTAAACTTTGATGAACCACTAAATTACACAGAAAATCAGAACGGAACTAAAAAAGCGAAAGTCATGCTCGACTTTCGCTTTTTGTTTTGTGGAATAGGGGCTCATACCTATAAAGAGACAGTCGATGATACTCAAATCCTTACCGAATGAGTCGATGCCTCGGGAGAAGTTGCTCCTGAGAGGGCCACAAGCGTTAAGCGATGCTGAATTACTCGCTATATTTCTGCGTACAGGCACGCAAGGCATGAATGTGATTGAGTTAGCGGATTTCCTCATTCAGGATTTTGGCTCGCTCAGGCAGCTGTTTTCGGCGTCAGAGAAAGATTTCTGCCAACATAAAGGTTTAGGGCAAGCTAAATATGTTCAACTACAAGCCGTGCTTGAGATGACTCAGCGTTATTTAGCGGAAACTTTAAAGCGTGGTGATGCCTTAACCAGTCCGGAGCAAACGAAACTGTATCTCTCTTCCATTTTAAGAGATCGGCAAAGAGAGGCTTTTTACATTCTTTTTCTCGATAACCAGCACCGTGTTATAAAAGATGAAATCTTATTCGAAGGAACGTTGGATGCGGCGTCGGTTTATCCACGAGAAGTGGTGAAGCGAGCCTTACATCATAACGCCGCAGCCTTGATTCTCGCACACAATCATCCGTCTGGTGTGGCGGAGCCGAGCCAGTCTGACAGAAGAATTACTCGCCGTTTAATCGACGCTTTAGCACTGGTAGATATTCGCATTTTGGACCATTTCGTCATCGGCGATGGAGAAAGTGTCTCTTTTGCTGGAAGAGGATGGATATAACTGTGCGTTTTTTAGGTTGTTAGTTGCAAAAAATCTGCTATCATCCACGCCACTAAATTTTAAACTGAATTCAGCTTGGACTGCTAGAAAAAACCTGCTGTCTAAAAAAAGATCACGAAAACCTGTAAAAAGGATCTGTTCGGGTCTTGAGCAATGCATGTCAAGTTAGTATAATGCGCGACCTTTGATAGCCTTGTATGGATTTTCCATAGCGGTTCTTAACCTCTAAACTTCTTTTTGAGAGATAGAGAGGTTCGGCCACCAAGGTTGATATCGAGCTGAAACGATTTTGGAGAAGACATTCATGTCACGAGTATGCCAAGTAACTGGTAAGCGTCCAGTAACGGGTAACAACCGTTCACACGCACGAAATGCTACTAAGCGTCGTTTTCTGCCGAACCTACAAACTCATCGTTTCTGGGTAGAGAGCGAAAAACGTTTTGTTAAACTACGTCTATCTGCTAAAGGTATGCGCATCATCGACAAGAAAGGTATTGATACTGTTCTTGCAGACATGCGTGCACGTGGCGAAAACGTTTAAGAGGAAATAAGCAATGGCAAAGAAAGGCGTTCGTGAGAAAATCCGTCTAGTATCTTCTGCAGGTACAGGCCACTTCTACACAACTGATAAGAACAAGCGTAACATGCCAGGCAAATTTGAGATCAAGAAATTTGATCCAGTTGTACGCCAGCACGTTATGTACAAAGAAGCAAAAATCAAATAATTGGTTTCTGACTCTTTTACGTATTGAAAAACCCAGCTTTCGAGTTGGGTTTTTTATTGCCTCCAGTTCCTCGAATTCATCCTCACTATTCTTCTTCATTGCTTTTCTGCATCTGTTTACAGATTTTCTAGTCAATATTTACCTGCTTTGCTAATTTACTGTGGCTTACAGAAATTAGGAGTGATTATGCGCGTTAGTCCGGCTCGTCGCCGCCGATGGAACAATATCCTTATCCTAGGTGTTATCGCTTTTATCGTGATCTTAAATGCGCCGATGTGGATCAAAACCTACTTATTATCAGAAGAGGTGGATCCATATCCTAATTTACTACGATCTGATCACTACGTCCGTGCGATTTACTATAGTGGTTGGGAATTAGAACTTAAGAACGGCGAGTGGCAGGCCAATATTAAAGTGAGTATTCCCTCTGAAGAGCTGGTGGCTCGCTGGCAGTCTTTAGAGGGCACGGAGCTTACTGAGCAGCAATATGAGACGTTGAAACATCAACTTAAGGCGCCAGAGTCGATCGAAGTATGGTACCAGGATCTTGATGAACCACAGCGTATCACCTTCTACCGCTTAAGCGATTTTTGGCTGTTTAAGAACTGGCAAGATAAATGGATTGCGATTTCAGTGGATGATGGTTACCTCCTTCCTAAGTAATATGACTGCTTGAATCATCCCTGTATTTATCCACGTGTTTTCGATTATGCTAGCCGAGCAGATTAATAAGAATAGACAATTGAACGGAGCCAACAATGCCTGAATTACCTGAAGTCGAAGTCAGCCGTATGGGAATCACGCCGCATATGCTTGATCAAACGATCCAGGCGTTTGTGTTTCGTACCCCCAAACTACGCTGGGATATCCCCCAGGAACTGAAACAGCTTGAAGGGCAAGTGATTCGTGCAATCCGGCGCCGTGCCAAGTACCTGTTGATTGAGACTGATAAGGGAACCGCGATTGTTCATCTGGGTATGTCAGGCTCGCTACGTGTGCTTGATGCCGATTTTCCACCGGCTAAACATGATCATGTGGATCTGAAGCTGACTAATGGCAAAGTACTGCGCTACAACGACCCGCGTCGATTTGGAGCGTGGTTATGGTGCGCGCCGGGTGAGTCTCACTCCGTACTTGATCATATGGGACCAGAGCCGTTAACTGACGAATTCAATGCTGAATATGTGGCAGAAAAAGCGCAAGGCAGGCGTGTTGCTGTAAAGCAGTTCATTATGGACAACAAAGTTGTTGTCGGCGTTGGCAATATCTACGCGAATGAATCCCTGTTTAAATCTCGGATTCATCCAACCAGACCTGCAGGTAAAGTGGCAGCAGAAGAGTGGAAGTCACTGGTTACCAACATCAAAGCCACGCTAGAAATCGCAATAAATCAAGGTGGTACCACACTCAAGGATTTTGCACAGGCAGATGGCAAGCCTGGATATTTTGCCCAGGAACTGTTGGTTTATGGTAAAGCGGGTGAACCTTGCACTGAATGTGGAGAGCCGCTTAAAGAGCAAAAAATTGGTCAGCGTAATACGTTCTTCTGTGATGAGTGTCAGAAGTGAAATATGGAGCAGGGCAAATTATATTTGCCCTGATTTTTCAAAGTACTTCTTTGCCACTAATAGAGAGATTAATTTTTCTCGTTGAGGTTTTTTAAACTGTTCCACCCATTCGTGTGCATTTTGGATGATGGTCTCCGCCTCTTCAGGATGAACGATGTAATACTCCATTTTCTCTATCAAATCAGAGTAATCAGCTTTCACCTCTACATAGTGAATACCTGCTTGCAAGCGACCTTCCATAAACCAAGTTTCATATCTAGGCTTAGACATGATCACCAGCGAGTTTGATGACATCGCCCATTTGAGGTTAGTTGCAACGTCATTGCCTTCAATAGCCAGCACAAACTTACATTTCAACTGATCTTGGATTGAAAGAAAACCTTTCTCGCTTGGATGCCCTTCGATGGGAGCCGTGCGACCGATATCACATTTAGGATGATCATAAAATTGCTCAATCACTACTTTACGATGCGGTTTTTCCCCCAAGCCTCTCCATACAGCGATATCTTTTTTTTGTCTAAAAGAGAGCTTGTCGTCTATAAAATAGAAATGGCGAATCTCATTCAGCTTTAGTAATACCGAGTTTTCATTCCCCTCACCAATCGGTCGGCTTTTAAGAAAGCATGGATATTCTGGGACATAACGAATATCACCGTTCAAAAACTGGAAAAAGTATTGAGCTGGAAAGGACTTAACCACTTTGTGTAGGTCGAAGTAGTATGTTGTACCGCCTGTCTTTTTGTATTCGCCAACACGTGTCGACTCGTTTTCAGGAAGTTCAAATGACTCGTTAACCTTGTTGTAGTAGTCAACTCGCTCTTGGATATAGGAATCCATCGGGTATTTATCGATAAGATGACGAGCTGACTTACTTCTAATAGCGTTAGGAACTAAGACTTGCAGACCATTTGCAGCGTAATACTTAAATTTCCTGAAACTCATTGTGCTACCTTTTTATTGATAGCGGTATAAACACATTCAGGTACAAACTGTTTTACGTCTCCACCATGAATAGCAACCTCACGAACAATGGTGGAAGAGAGAAAAGCATATTCATCGGCTGGGGTAAGGAACACGCTTTCCATTCCCGGTAGCAGCTTGCGGTACATGCTGGTAAGGCCGAACTCGTATTCAAAGTCTACCGTTGTTCTCAGGCCGCGTACCAATACGTTTGCTTCTTGTTCTCTGGCAAAATCAACAAGTAGACCACTAAAACCGGCTGTCGATACATTACTTAAATGTGCTGTTGATTCTTCAACCAGTTTTACGCGTTCTTCTAGGCTAAAAAGCGTATTTTTAGAAGGGCTTGCCGCGACACCAATAACAATTTGATCAAACATGTCTGCGGCACGAGCAATGATATCAAGGTGACCATTTGTGATTGGATCGAAAGTACCTGGGTATATGACTTTTTTCATCGTAAAACTGTCTCGTAAATGTCTACGTATTGATTAGCAGTGTAGTTGATATCAAACAATTTCAATTTCTCTTGCCCCTGAGCGATGAAGTGTTGCTTCAATTCATCATCTTGGGCTATTTTCACTATTGCATCTGCCAATTCTTGTGAATTACCTGGCTCAACCAGTAATCCATTTGAGTTGTGGTCGATGATGTCAGGAATGCCTCCTGCGTTGGTACCAATAACAGGTAAACCAGAGCCCATACCTTCCAAAATGACAGAGCCCAGCCCTTCGGTATACGATGGGTGTACTTGTAAGTCTGCCGCCGCAAACCAATCACCCATGTTGTTCTGTTTACCTTCAAAGCTAATGTTAGCTAGACCTTCTGCTTGTGCTTCAAGCGCTTGTCGCTCTGGACCATCGCCCAATAAACAGATGTGAACAGAGGGCGCAATGTCTTTTAGTAGCCTTGCCGCTTCGATAGTGACATTAAAACCTTTATGCTTGAGCATGTTAGCGGCATGAATCACCAAAAACTTGTTGGCAAAGCGCTCTCTTATGGTTTGTACAGCTTGTTCATCTACAGGATATACCACTGGAGAGCTTGGTATTTTGTAAGTGGTAGACGTTGGGTAGGCGTCTTTGACTCTCTGAACAATGGCTGTGCTCAAGCCAACCACTGCACTTGCTTTAGAGTAGGCTAAATTTGCTAACCACTTTTTCTTCAAAGGGTTATCGATACGACGCGTGATGATATAGGGCTTACCATAAAGCATGTGCTGAATGAGAGCCCAATAAATAGCGCGCCCTTCATGAACATGAATAAGTGAACAATTTTGGGTTACAGATCTAGAGTGTGCCTTGGTAAAGTGAGTCGCCAGCACTAGCTTAACGTTCAGTTTACGGATGGCATCGGCAAAAGGGCTTTTAGGATTAGCGACTACCGTAAGGTTATAACCCAATTTGACTTGCTGTTGGATGAGTTGGAGGGTTTGGTTTTCTCCTCCATGGTAGCCAGAAGCCAAATTCACATGGCAAATATTCATACTATTGCTCTTTTTTGTGTTTTTTCACGTAGTCACGCAGCCACAGATCGGCATAACGGGTAAAAGTGGTATTTGCGCTTAACACCGCTAGCAAAAAGCCGTGTCGTCCATCTAAGAAACCGCGCTTGATGATATACATCTTAAAGAATCGGAAAAAACCGTGCGTAAATGCACTAAATAGAGAAGCGGTTTTCTTTCCTTCTCGCTGGTCTGCCCAAGACTGCATATACAGTTGAGTTTTTCGTGTGTATTCACCCAGTCTTTCATAGGTAAAGTGCTTGAGGCGTCCGTTCAATGACACGATGTTAAATCCATCTGGAATCACCACGCTTTCGTGCACCAATGCATCATTGTATTGAGTTTGTGAAGTTTTATACAAACGGACTACCCAGTCAGGAGACCAGCCCGAGTGACGAATTTCTTTGGCAAAGGCAGTGGTTAGACGATTAACTTGGTAGACGTTTTTGTCTTTGTGCTGACTGATAGCATTCAGTATGTCTTGACGCAGTTCGTCAGTTACGCGCTCATCAGCATCTAACCAAAGAACGAAATCGGACTCGATATAAGTTTGTGCAAGTTGGCGCTGTTGTCCAAACCCTGGCCAATCTAAGTTGGTATAAAACTTATTTGTGTAATGCCTTGCGATGGATTCAGTACTATCAGTACTACCAGAATCTAGGATGACAATCTCATCGACCCAATCTTTTACTGTGTCTAGACAAGCTTTTAAATGCTTCTCTTCATTTTTTACGATTAAGGCAACGGCTAAAGTTGGCTTGGACAAGGTGACTTCCTTCTTTACAAATCAATACCGTAAGTTTACTGATATTGCGGGTACAAATCTTCTACGACGTGATCGAACATGCTTATCACTTGATCGCTTGTGATGCGATTCATTGCAGTTTCATCTTTTGCACGAGTTCGCCAGCTAAGTTGTTGGCTGGTTTTTCCAGTTTCAGCCAAGATGACTTCTTCATAAACTGATACTACATATTGTAAGTAGCGGTAAGGGCCCACGCGAACTGGGTTATGGTGTGCATACAAACCAATAATCGGAGTGTTCATCGCATTTGCCATATGTGCCGGCCCAGTATCTGGAGCGATGACCATTTCTACATTATCAATCAAAGCAAGCATTTGTAGAATAGAACTTTGGCCCACTAAATTCAGGCATGGTTCTTCCAAGCGAGACTGTATGCTCTCGGCGAGGTCCAACTCTACTTGTGCAGGGCTACCAGCAAGAATGACATTCCATCCTTTCGCTCTCGCGTGCTCAATAACATCAACGTACCCTTCAGCGTTCCAGTTTTTATAAGCTTTACTGGCTCCAGGTACGAGTAATAGGTTTGGTTTGTCACCAGAAATATGAGCCTCTGCCCACTCTCTATCCTGCTCTGAGTAAGTAAGTGTCCAATCTAGCTCTGTGTTGGGAACCCCAATTTGATGGGCAAAAGCCATTAAACCATCCGCGACATGCAGAGATTGTGGCGAAGGTACTTTGACATTGGTAAACAGTGTCTGAAAATCCTGACTTCTGTCAGAAGAAAATCCCAGCCTATATTTTGCCTTAATACCTAATGTTGCTACGCTAGCTCGAATAGCATATTGCATGTGCAAAAGGGCATCAAACTCGCGGCCTTTTAACTGTTTCCAAAGAGCTTTATAGCCTTCTAAGCCTGCTTTTTTATCGAATACGATGACTTCGACACCATCAATAGCCGCTAACAATTGAGACTCTAGTTTGCCGGTAATCCAGGTGATTTGAGTGCTTGGCCATTGTTTTTGAATTGCTTGTACGGTAGCGATGGTATTACAAACGTCTCCAATAGCGGATAAACGCAAGATGCATAATGATGATGGGGCAGAAGTGAACATAATTATTGTCTGATTAGCGAAATAGAGGCAGGTAAATTATGCAGACATCCCCAATAAATGTAAAATACACAGCTCCAATATAACGAAATACCGATAAGTATTCTGCAATGTTAAAGACTACACCAGATCAATCGCAAGAATCAGGGAAGCCAGGTAATACGGGCGTAAAACGCATTATCAAAGCAACAGGTTACTCTATACAGGGATTAAAAGCCGCTTTTAAACATGAAGCCGCGGTTCGGCAAGAGCTCGCTTTGCTGAGTATTGCTGTGATCTTGGCATGCTTGGTTGATGTCGGGATGGTCGAGCGTATCTTATTGATTGGTGTGGTTGTATTAGTACTGATTGTCGAACTTCTGAATTCAGCCATAGAAGCAGTAGTAGACCGCATCGGTGTTGAACGCCATGAGTTAAGTGGTCGCGCTAAAGATATAGGGTCCGCAGCCGTTATGGTTGCGTTAACATTTGCTGGCTTTACCTGGCTTTATATATTGACCAGTCGTTACTTGGGCTAGAGATTTAAAACATGATTCAACAGTATCAAGATAACAATCAGGTCATTTGGTTTGATGATGAGTTCATTACAAACCCCAGCCAGTCTATTTTTGACCCAGAATACTGGCAGTCAGTGAATAAGATTGTTGGCAGTGCAACGGGACGCGGTACGACGTGGTTTGTTCAGCTTGATACTATGCAAGCTGCCTTACGTCATTATCGTCGGGGCGGATTGTTCGGAAAATTGGTTAAAGACCAGTATTGGTTTTCTGGCTGGGATAAAACACGCAGTGCTGAAGAGTTTCAGCTTTTACTTACGTTGATAAAAGCAGGTGTTAACGTCCCTCGACCGATCGCGGCACGCGCTGTTAAATCCGGACTCTCATACCAAGCAGATTTGTTAAGTGAGCGAATTCCGAATGCCAGAGATCTGGTGAGCATATTGCAAGAGCGTTCGTTATCGGAAGATATGTATAAAAAAATCGGACAAGAAATTGCCAAAATGCACAATGCGGGCGTTAACCATACCGACTTAAATATCCACAACATATTGATTGATGATAGAGATAAAGTGTGGATTATTGATTTTGATAAGTGCCATTTAGATGCGAGTGAGCAAGTTAAACAGTATAACCTTGAAAGGTTTAAGCGCTCTTTTATTAAAGAATGCAATAAATTGAGTATTCACTGGACGATAAACGATTTTGCAACTGTTCTGAAAGGTTATGAGCTGCAACTACAAATATCAAAGAATAGAAAGTGAGAACAATGCAATGAAAAAAGTCGTATTGCTGAACGATACTACGCCAGACAATCACTATGGATGTACTCGAGTCATCAATAACTTAAATACCTTGATTGCAGAGTCTGGTGGGATAGTGACCCACTCGTTAAAAATTGATCAGAAGATCTTTAACTCAGAGACCAAGCAATACCTACAGCAAGCTGATATTGTCATTATTAATGGAGAAGGAACCTTTCATCACGGTGCACAACGTGCGCATGATATGCTTAAGCTTGTTGCTGATCTTCCCCTGAAAAAGTATTTGGTTAACGCGACTTACGACAGTAACCCTGACATATTTGCAAAATTACTCAAGAACTTCGATGGTGTGGCAGTGCGAGAGACTCGCAGTCAATGCCAGCTTAAGGAACAGGGGATCGATTCTATCGTTATTCCGGACTTGTCCTTGTACAGTGAGTTGTGTACGTCGACGGATAGAAAAGGGTTTCTCTACGGAGACAGTGTTAATTTCCGTTTAGCGTGGAAAATGCACCAGCTATTTCACAATAAAGCCGACTTCAGCGTGAATCGTATCTGTTATACGTCGAATCGCTGGGCGCAAGTCAATCGCTATATTCTCAAAGGTCTGCGTAAGTTTGACTTCACCAAATTCAAGACCAGAAACCTATTTATAGCACGTGAGCAGATGACTCCGGAGCAATATCATCGAGAGATCGCTCATGCCAACGGTATCATCACGGGGCGCTACCACGCGATTTGTTATGCTATCAACAGTTTGACGCCATTTCTCGCCGTCAGCTCTAACAGCCACAAAGTAGAGGGGCTTATGGAGGATATCGGTTTACAAAGACGGATCATCGCCTCGTCGCAGCTTGAAAACTTTGAGGGAATTGAGCCCTTGACGAATGAGGATGTTGTGAAGATTGAAGCCTTCCTCTCAGAAGGACGCAAGAACATGCGTACCTTCTATCACTCGGTGTTTAACGACTAATCATTGATGAGTCACTAGCCACCGGTATTAGTTGATTGATTCATAACAGTCACTGTACGGGATCACATCAAACGGAAGCTTTGAGATAGGTGAGCAGTTAAAAATACGGCCTCGCAATTGCTGACTGGCCTCGGTCATAAATGGAAGAATTTTCTCTTCATAGTCTTTTTGTAGACCACTTTTTTGCTGCTTCCCTTGAGCTTCATAGAACCTCGGTTGGTGGGCGTTCGATATATCCAGCCCGAGCAAGTTCATGATATTAGGTTGTTGTCGAGCGAAAATCTGGATAGCAATGGCCATCACTGTACCACCATCGACGACGTAATTATCGATATCATTGCTAAAAGGCATTTGTGGCGAAAACTTCGTCTGATGGAAGAGAGAAACGTCATGATTGACGAGAAGCGAATAATCTCGTTCTCCAATCGCACACAATGCACCAAGGCTAAGTATTAGGTGTGTTTTTTGTTTGAGTTGAGCAAGTAAGTCAAAGCGATTATAAACAAAGTTGGCATCCATAATGACTAACGCATCAATGCCTAGTTGGTGCTCATAAGCCAGTGCAACTGCTCCGTTTAAAAACACATTCTTTCCTTCGATTCTTGCATGATCGAGGGATTTCACACTTGGACCTGAGCCAATAATATTGACTTGCTGATCAAATCCAACAAGCTCTGACAGTGGAACCAATGAGACGGCTTTACCGCGAAAAAAAGTCCCTTCTTTTCGAACCTTAACGTCAGGCCAGTAATCGGCTTTGTAACGTTGTGATTTAGGATGAGTAAGTTTAATGAAACGCTTGATTAACCGTCTTCTCAGCTTTAGATATGTTTCATTTTTCTTCATAAGAGCTCGTTTAAGTTAATAGTTATTAAATCCGAATGACTTACATTCGCTCTAAAATACAATTTATGGTCAAATCGACAGCACCTTGCTGTTTGAGGACTAGAAGGTTGCGTCCACCTTTATTGTTTCTTGATTTCTTTAAGCTAGACACAATCACGCTACTTAGGTGCTTAGCAGAAACAACTTTGACAGTGTTAAGTTCGATTTGTGCTTCAACGATGTCTTGAAAGTTGTAGTAGCTTGGGCCTGTCAATACAGGTAGACCGAGTGCGATAGGTTCCAGAACATTATGTCCACCGACTTTATCTCCTATCAGGCTACCTCCCATGAAACAGATATCTGCACCACCAAGCAAGATCAACATCTCACCCATAGTATCGCCTAGGTAAACTTGAGTAGACTCCGTCACTTCTGACTTTGACGTGCGGCGAACTGTTTCAAAACCCTGGTTTTGGCAAAGCTCAAAGACATTGTCAAAACGTTCTGGGTGCCGTGGAACTAGAACCAACAAGGCATTTGGATGTGACTCAAGCACTTGTTTATGAGCATCCAATACCTGCTCGTCTTCGCCTTTGTGCGTGCTTGCTGCTATCCAGACGTGTCTGTGTTCGCCAAGAGCAGAGCGCAACGCCTTACCCTTAGCTTTCACATCGTCTGAGATTTGGATATCAAATTTTATTGAACCAGTTACGGATAGTTTGTTTCGTTCAACGCCCAAGCGTTCAAATCTGTCTGCATCGGATTCTGCCTGGCAAAGTACCTGAGTTAAGCAAGGATGCAGCAAGTTAAACAGCGCTTGAACTTTGGCGTAGTTGTTACATGACTTTTCAGACAGGCGTGCATTAACGACAGTGATTGGAATTCCGGCTTTATGCACTGTATTTAGAGTATTAGGCCAAAGTTCAGTTTCAATAATCAGCATTTGCTTTGGGTTTGTCGCTTTCAAAAATCCTTTTACCGCAAAGCTAAAGTCGATTGGCATGTATCGGTGTTCGACTAAACTACCTAATTTTTCTACTTGCTCGGCCCCGGTACTGGTTGTCGTGGTAACCAGAATCGTTTGTTCAGGGTTTTGCTTTTTTAACGCTTTTATTAGCGGTGCTGCAGCGATGCTTTCACCAACGGATACGGCATGAATCCATATTGGTCGTTGGTCCGTGTTAAGCTTTGGTGTAATACCAAAATGCTCTTTCCAGCGCGGACCAAATTTAGGCTTGTTTGGTTTGCTTTTATACAAACTAAGCAAAAGAATCGGCGAAGCCAAAGCCAGCAACAGGGTATATATGAGTCGAATTAACATGAGCTAATGGTTATCGCTTCGAGTTTTTGGATGCTATTCAACACTTGTTTTGGCGACAATTCCGTTAAACACTTAAGGTGGTTAAACTGGCATTCACGTTGAAAACATGGGCGACAATCAATATCGGTATGTACAATCTCGACTTTGTCCGCAAGTGGTGGCGTGTATTTTGGCGATGTTGATCCATACACAGCGACGACATTACAACCTACCGCGGCAGCAACGTGCATTAAGCCGGAGTCGTTTGCTACGACGGTTTTACATGCAGCGAGTAAATCAACGGCTTCGATCAAACTGGTTTGTCCGGCTAGAACATGAATATGCTGTTGGAACTGTGGCGGAACCAGTGCTCGAATTCCGTTACACGTCTCAAGATCTTTTTGTGAACCAAATAGCCAGATTTGATGGGCTTCTTTGCACACCTGTGTGGCAACTTCCGCATAATGCGTTTCTGGCCACTTCTTCGCCGGGCCAAATTCTGCACCTGGACACAAGCCAATAATTGAGCGTTCTTTATTTAGGTTGAACTTCTGGATAGTGGCTTGTTGCGCTTCAGTATTGATAGCTAGGCGAGGGCGCGGCAGCGTCTCTAGTCCACCTAGTGATGATGAGTCCACCATCTCCGATTTCGGATAAGCCAATGCTACATAGCGTTCTACCATGTATTGGAACGACTTCATGTTCGGACGAATGTCATTCAGCAAGCCATAACGCATCTCGCCTTTCCAGCCAGTGCGAAGAGGAATGTTAGCAAACCAAGGTATCAGTGCAGATTTTGCCGATTTTGGCAGGATATAAGCGTGGTCGTATTTCTTCTCACGTAGTGTCTTACCAATTTCACGGCGGCCCAGAAGGTTAAACTCACCATGGCCAATCGGCATTTGTATCGCTTGGTTTACCTCAGGCATACGCTCTAAGATTGGTTTACACCATCCGGGAGCAATGACATCAATTTCGCTCTCAGGATTCAATTGCTTTAGAACAATGTATAAGGATTGCGACATCACCATATCGCCAACCCAAGAAGGACCAATAATTAAGATCTTTTTCATTTTTTAACTTGCCAGTCAGTGTCGTATCTCGGCTTAAAGATATTGTAATAGTTATTGCCGTCTTCTTGCGAACGCAATAATTGGAGTACCCACATGTATTGCTCCGGTTTGCTACCCACAAAGTACTCAATTGCTTGGTTGCAGGTACGTGCGTCTTGCTCGTCACCTTTATCCAATTCGAATGCCGGCAGGATTTCGATATCAAACGTGCCATCTTCTGTGTTCATAGAAGCAAACATTGGTAATACTTTGGAGCGAGATAGTTTTGCAATTTTACCTAAGCCCGGCAGTGTCGCTTTACGTGTCGCAAAAAAGTCTACAAACACACTATGTTCAGGACCATGATCTTGATCGGGTAAATAATAACCCACATAGCCATCGCGGATAGATTTTAAGAATGGCTTGATGCCGCCAGAACGCTCATAAACTCGTCCGCCATATTGGACACGTTGTTTGTGCATCAGCCAGTCTGTAACGTCGTTCTTTTGTTTTTTAGCCATGGCCGATACGGGCATTCCCTTTGAAGCAAGCAAAATAGCCGGGATATCAATGGCCCAAGAATGCGGGACCATTAAGATTACATTTTCATTGTTATCAATATGATTTTGTAAGATATCCAACCCTCTGATTTGGCAACGTTTCTGCAGCCATACCGGAGAGCGTAAACTTAATAGCCCAAAACGGAAAAAGAACAGTGCTGCGGTATAGATTGTTTTTTCAATCAGGATTTCACGTTCTTCAAATGTTTTTTCTGGAAAACATAACTCGAAGTTTACGCGAGCTCGGTGAGCAGGCCCTTTACGTGACTTTGATAGTTTCTTTGCAACTATTTTTGCTAACCATTTTTGCACGCTTAGCGGCATCAACGCTAAAGGTAAAAAGAGAAGGACACCTAACCAAGTCCCCCAATATTTAGGCGATAGAAAGTGGCGTTCTAACTCAGGGTTATAGGCTTTGGGATCGAAATCATCACGTTTATTGGTCATGGGGTGTCTTGTTACCTATACGTATGGAGACGAGTGATTTAAATGTAGACAAAGGAAATGATACAGGCTATTGAAGCTGAGTAAAGGTGGCAGGTTATAATCACCGCCACCTCATAATTGAAAACAAAGATGCTTAGCGGTTTTGGATGGCTAGGTATTCAGCGACACCTTCTGCAACCGTTTTGAATTCTACGTCGCAGCCTGCTGAGCGTAGCTTAGTCAGATCAGCTTGAGTGAACTCCTGGTAAGCGCCTTTTAGATGCTCAGGGAAAGGAATCGTTTCGATTTCACCTTTTCCGTGGTGAGTGATCACCGCTTTCGCGACCTCTTCAAACGACTCCGCGCGTCCTGTGCCACAGTTAAAGATGCCTGATACGCCGTTTTCAAAGAACCACAGGTTGACTTTACATACATCGCCGACGTAGACGAAATCACGTTTAAAGGTCTCGCTACCTGCGAAGAGTTTCGGGTTTTCACCTGCATTTAGCTGGTTATTTAGGTGGAAGGCAACGGATGCCATGCTTCCTTTATGGTCTTCACGAGGGCCGTAAACATTGAAGTAACGGAAGCCAGTGATTTGAGATAGGGTCTCACCGTGCTCTTCAGCGTCTTGCCATAAGCGACGTACGTAGTTATCGAATTGCTGCTTCGAGTAACCGTAAACGTTGAGTGCGCCTTCGTATTCACGCTCTTCAACAAAGGTATCTGTCTCACCGTATGTGGCTGCTGAAGAGGCGTAAAGGAATGGAATTTCACGGTCTAAACAGTAATGCAGTAGCTCTTTTGAGTACTCATAGTTGTTCAGCATCATGTACTTACCATCCCACTCAGTGGTTGCAGAGCACGCACCTTCGTGGAAAACTGCTTCGATCGGACCGAAATCATCACCCGCCATAATTTGGGTAAGGAAGTCCTCACGATCCATGTAATCTGTGATGTCCAGATCAACTAAGTTCTTAAACTTTTTACCATTTTTTAGGTTGTCGACAACCAGAATATCATTCATACCAGCTGCGTTGAGAGCTTTAACAATGTTGCTGCCGATCATGCCAGCACCACCAGTTACGATGATCATAGAACTTCCACCATAGATTAAAATTTTCTCAGGAATTTTAGCAAGAAACGTAATACAGCGCTATTGGAGAGGTAAAGAAAGGTTATTGGGATAGGGCCTAGTAGCCTAGGCCCTTGCGTTAGTTACTTCTCATCCGAATGGTTTGGTCGCTGGTACCAAGGATTTCGGTCATCCGTTAGCTCAATCAAGCTGTATTTACGCCCCAGTTTCTGACCACCATCACGAGTAAGTGGTTGCCAACTAAAGTTCGCGCGGTTGTTACTTGGCTTGATGGTCATGATGTCGTATGGAATTGAAATATAAAAGCCTTTGGTATAGCTGCCTTCACCAAACTCATCGGCTGATAGGTCACTCACTGATGCAAAGACACCTGCGATGACACCGCTCTTGAATTGCTTGGCAAAATTCAATTGAGCGCCCTTATCTCCACCTAAGAATTGACCAACATCCAACTGGAACATCGTATTAGACAAGAACTCCCATTGCGGGAAGTAATAGCCAGAAACAAAACCAGTAAAGCCTTTATCAATGACCTGGAATGGATCACCATATTTTGGAACGTTTTGCCATTTATCGGTGTAAACGCCAAAGTAACTCTCTGGGTCACGCTGAGAGATCAAGTTCGCGTCTGCACCAATTGCCCAGTTTGACCCTTGAGGGCGGTATAAGAACTCTGTACCCACACCAGCAAACATACTTTCCAGATAACCCGCGTAGAATTGCTGGTCCATCGTATCTGAGTATTCCTGGAACCAGGTTAACTGTAGATTTGACATAGTCACATCGTGCTCGTTTTGGTAAGCACGGAACATAGTACGCACACGCGGAATCGTTGTACCATCCGGCGGCGTGACGTAATTAAACTTGTCGTAGTTGTTGTACCAGTCCCAGTAAAGCGAGCCGCCTATTTCCAGGTTGTCAGTTAACCAGTAGGAGGCATTACCATTTAAACCGACGCTAAACAGGTAAAAGTCTTCAGCGTTGCCAAGTGTTTGAACTAATTTAGGTGCAAAACTCCAGTCGAAGCGCTTAAAGCCATCATAGGTCGCTTCACCTTGTGGTTTGTTGTTCGATGTTGAAACCGCATCTTCGATTTGTGGGTTTACGTAGTTTACTTGTGCGTAATCTCGGTATTTATCTTTAGAGATCACCGTTTGATTTGCCACTAAACCACGGTTGCGCTCATTGATGGTAAACGTATCAACACTTTCCGGCACTTGGTTGCTCAACACGGCGGCGGCTTTTTCATGTGCTTCGCTGCGATCACGGTATTTCTTCTGCTCACCGACAATCGATACGGTATCGTCCTTCGCGTAGATTTTGGCATTTTGATAACCCGCTATCTTATCCAGGTCTTCAGTTACGCGTTCCCAATCGACTTGAGAAAGCTCGGCCGGTTGGTTATCTTCTGCTTTTGGTGTTGGGGTATCACGCCAGAAAGAGGGCATCTTGTTGAAGTTGGTGTATAAGCTTAAACCTGCAACTAAGGTATCTCCACGCTCATAACTTACGCGCAGATCAGCCATATGGCCCAAACGGTACAATACACCAAAGTTCCATGGTGTATGCGGTGTCATGTCTATGCCACCGCGCACGACAGGGTAGTCTTCACTGTAATCGTTGCTGTCATATTCAAGTTTAAATCGTAGGGGGGCATAAAGGGTTTGATACTCGACACCGCCAAATAGAGCTGCAGATCCTTTAAACCAACGCTCATAATCAACGCTACCACCGTTACCTTTATAATCTGATGGTCGGTCACAGTAGCGATCTGAAACTTTACACGCTGGGTTGGTAATATTGTCGCGAGTGCCTAAGTAGCCCCAGCCCATACCCAAGGTAAAGTCGAACGTGCCTAAATTAGGATTTGAGTAGCGCTTGGTTGCCGCGAGAAACTCGCCGTCAAATAGACCTGTACCCGCAAAGTCACGGACACCGATAGAAAGTTCGGGTAAATATAGAGATTCTTCTAAAAGACGAATTTTAAAGTCGACGCCTTTATCGGTGTATTTTGTATCACCGGAAAAGCTAGGGTCATCACTATAGAAAAGGTCATTAACCAGAGTATAGCGAAGAGTTGTCTCCAGCCATGGCATCACTTGTAGAGTGACATTATAAAACTGGTATTCATTACTGAAATTGACAGCAAAGTTAAATTCACCTTCTGGTGCCATACGGCCAGTCGGCATCTGCATTAGACCTACACCGCCAAAATCCATCTGTGAGGGCTGCAGAGGTGGTGCTTCAAACGGCATATCCTGAGCCCAAACCAATGCCGGCCCCATTAAAGAAAGGGTTAAAGTATTTCTAATCAGCGTCATAGTGGGCTCTTCATTGAGGTTGGCTTCAGTTGTGTCAGTAACTTAACAATATCCTGATCCATTTCAGAGGAT
This sequence comes from Vibrio sp. 1159, assembly GCF_033340395.1. NCBI lineage: Bacteria > Pseudomonadati > Pseudomonadota > Gammaproteobacteria > Vibrionales > Vibrionaceae > Vibrio > Vibrio sp. 1159. Next base: position 128,127 of record NZ_JAWOWL010000001.1, read on the forward strand.
TCAAACTGCTCAAACGGGATATAAACCATGGTCAATGGCGGAAGATAATATTGAGTCGTCAACCAAGAACCGTGGTGTGGCAGAGCAACATTACCATCGGGATAAATTAAGATTGGTGGGTGTGCCAGTTCACCAATCTCTTTTTTTAGGTTGGTAATTTGTTGCTTTAACGGGATGCCCGCTTGTTCTTTAACCGAGAAAACTTTATCTAAGTTACCAAGATAAAATACTTTTTCTTCTCGTGGTATGGATACAAGAGAGAACTCGCCGTCGATCAAAGGGTTTTTAAACTTATCCAAGCGAATGTCATCCAGATCAACAGCAGAGAACATGCGAGGAGCAAACTTATGCTTTTGAATGTATTTATAGAAAGGGTGTGCGACAAGGTTATGTTGAATCATTTGATTCAACACCGAGTTTTTTAACGCCTTTGAATCTCGTAACGCTTTATCCGAACCGTCGAATAGCGTTGTTCCGAGTGGGTATTGTAAAATAAGGTTCTGTTGTTGAGCCTGTTTTAATACATCTGCTAACCGAGCAGGTTGTTGAAATTGCAACTGTTTACCTACACCAACCAACTCAACGTTTAAATTTGCAGATTTATCAAAGGTTGATTGAGCCGAAACAGGAGCAACACTAGTGCTAGCTAACAGAGCGAAGCTCAATAAAGATAACAGTCGTTTATTCATGATTTGCTGTATCCTTTCAGTATCGTTAACTCAATAGGCATCATATTTGGTCCTATATGTTGACGAGTTTTCACGACTTGCCCTTCATCATCTACCCAATATAAGTTCTCAACAGTTTTAGATAGGCTAGGAAACTCGACGGATTCACGATAGACATGGGCTGAAATTGAGGAAAGCGGAGTTGTGACGACTTCCTTGCCTTGATAGTTGCGAGCAATGTGAGCAGAAAAACCGTAACGGTATTGCTCTTCCCAGTCATAGGAAAGATCATATTCAGTATTTGATGGGCTATAAGCGGGTACTTGGCCATAGACGCCAGCAATATTGTTATTCTGTAGATTCAGTGTTTTTACTATATGACCGTTTTCTGTTATCACCATCGCTTTGTCTGCGCTAACCCACTTTAATTGGGTTTTACCGGTAAGAGGGTTGTGTTCTGCGAAGGCTAAAACGACGAAAACTTGCTTTTGGTCACCCAGCTTTAGGTAGGCGCTGGCGTAAGGTACGGCTTCTATTTCTTGAGACGTGAGCTCTACATCGATGTAATTACCGTAGGCTTCTTGGACGGTTGCGGACACATCATTGAATTTTTGAGTACATCCGAACATAAGACTGACGGCAGGTAGGACTGGTAGCAGGCGCTTCCACTTTTTTGCTCGAAAGATATTCATGGTTCCCTCTTGAAAATAAAATCGCCCTGAATAAATCAGGGCGATTACTATTCGACTACTTTTAGTCTTACTGCTGTGCAGAAGTAGAAGTAGAAGTAGAAGTAGTTGTAGTGCTAGAGTCGCTATCTGTCGCTGCTACTGCTACAACGGTTGCCGCTGCTGCTGCACCCACACCTACAGCTACTTCACCACTAGCAAGAGCAGACGCGCCCTCGGTTGTGCCTGCGTCAGTTGCTGCGAATGCTGTTGATGCACTTAGAGCCATAAGAATAGCCAGAGCTGTATTCTTCATTATTTATCCTTGTTATATCCGGTATATAAAACATCGATGTTTTGGAACATAAAATTATGCCCAAATTCTATTCTAGTTAAAAAATCATCAGCATGTAAATAGTTTCGTATCTATTAGGTTGTTAATTTTAAGAAAATAAACAACCTACGGAAGGGAGAGGGGCTAGGCTTTAGGTTCAGGTGTGTACTGTCTTGGAATACTGATTACAGAAGTGTTTGACATCGTGATTGGGTGGTTGAAAAATAATCC
>NZ_JAWOWL010000001.1:130127-397571 GCF_033340395.1 Vibrio sp. 1159
GTAATCCGTAATCCGTAATCCGTAATCCGTAATCCGTAATCCGTAATCCGTAATCCGTAATCCGTAATCCGTAATCCGTAATCCCAAGCGACAAATTACTAACTTGACGTTTACCTCGATAGTCAGAACACTCGCCACCTAGACCTTTTCTAAAAACGAGTATCCCATTCTTACATTCTAGACATATTCGCCCTCTTGCTGTTTACTGTCATTCCATGCATAATTTGGCAGCCTTGTAGAGCACTTTAAATCATGATTTTTTTGGTGTAATCTCACAAGCTTAAAGGCTTAAATAAAAATATTTATATCAATAAACCGAGAAGTGAATCGGTAATCAGCGAACAGTGGCTAACGCGTAAGTGCCGCAGGGCGGTAGCGTGGAACGCGAGATATTTAACATGCCTTACTGCTCGCTTTAAGCGCTGCGGTAGGTCGATACCTAGGGAACAATTACGTGATTAATAAACGACCATGGCTAGGGGCGTTGAGTGCAATCAGCTTAGGATTGTGCTCTTTTTCTGCTTCGGCTGATTTTTATGCAGGTGCGTTATTGAGTTACTCTAACGCCGAATATCACCACACCACCTCATCTTCAGTAGCTGAAGGAAGCCCTTTTCTTCTTCAAGCTCAAGCTGGCTACTTCTTCAATGATTACCTCGGATTCGAAGCCCGTTACGGCACCTCTCTTGAACGCGATGGTGGATTAGCTGTCGATAGTATAGTAAGCGGCTTTACCAAGTTTAATATTCCAGTCTCTGACCGAGTCGCCCTATATGGATTGGCAGGTTACTCCAGTGTGCAAATTGATCAACAAAATGTTGGATCTGGTAAAGATCAGGGCTTTAGCTTTGGTATGGGCGCGCATTACGCGCTCGATAAGCAAAGTGCCATTGTCTTTGAATTTATTGATAGCCTCGCAGAAGATAAAGTCCGTCTGAATGGAATTTCGCTTGGCTTCCAGCACCGGTTTTAATTAAAAACCTAGCGCCTAGGTCATTGTGTCTAGGTTTTTCACTTCATTATATTATAGCGATCGATCATGCTTAAAGGATATTTCTCCATTGCGGTTTGTGTATTGGCCAGTATGCTTGCGCCATACACGTTAGCGCAGAACCCAACTCCAGAACAAATTCAAATGTTTAAGAGCTTACCAGCCAGTCAGCAACAAGCACTGGCAAGTAAGTATGGTATTTCCATCCCATCAGCATCTTCTCAGCCAGATACTTACCAAAACCCACAGGTGATTGAGCCTCGTACTCCTGTGAACGACAATGAACAAAATAGGAAAGTAAATCAGAAAAACCAAGAGACAGGGTTAAAACGCTTTGGGTTAGAACTTTTTGCAGGCTCACCAAGTACATTTGCTCCTATTAGCGATGTTCCAGTACCGGCTGACTATACGGTTGGTGCGGGTGACGAGATCGTTATCCAGTTATTCGGTAAAGAGAATACCACTCATCGTCTTCGTGTTAACCGTGCAGGTATCATCAATTTCCCGTCATTGGGTCCAGTGCAAGTGGCGGGCATGAGCTTTTCTGAAGTGCGTGATTCACTAAACCAGCGTGTACAAGAGCAGATGATTGGTGTACGTAGCGACATCTCATTGGGTGAAATGCGTACCATGCAAGTGTTTGTCATGGGCGATGCGTACAAACCGGGCGCGTATACCGTGAGTGCTCTATCGACGATTTCTCAGGCGATTTACTACAGTGGTGGCTTTGGCGAAAGTGGTGCGCTGCGTAATATTCAGTTGAAGCGTGATGGTCAAGTTATTCGCAATCTAGACATGTACGATTTGCTTCTAAACGGCGATGCTCGTAACGATGTGCGCTTAATGCCAGGGGATGTGGTGTTTATTGGCTCGGTGGCACAAACCGTTTCAATTGATGGTGAAGTTAACCGCCCAGCTATATATGAAGTAAAACCGGGTGAAACTTACAAACAATTAATTCAAATGGCGGGTGGTTTTACAGCCAATGCCTTCTTTGAACAAATCGATATAAAACGCTTTGGCACTGAAGGTAGCCGAGAAGCATTAACGCTGAACTTTATTAACGCCCAAGACCAACAAGCGAAAGTTAAAGTGGGTGATGAAGTCAATGTGCTGAAAAAAAGCGCAGAGTTAACTCGCTATGTTCAAATAGAAGGTGACGTACGCCATCCTGGCTTTGTTGAATGGAATAGCGGACTACGTATTGCAGACCTTTTTCACTCTGTTGACTCTTCCTTCAACTCAACTGCAGATGTTAATTACGCCGTAGTCGTACGAGAAGTCAATCCGCAACGAGATATAGAAGTCCATCAAGTTAACCTTGCAAAAGCGATCTTATCGCCAGGCAGCAAAGATAACATACAACTTAATTCTCGTGACCGAGTATTGGTCTTTAACCGATTAAGCATTACGAATGTTGAATCGTTATTAGAAACTGAAGATAAAGCGAAGAGTTTAGAACAAGCTCAACAGCAAGCTCAAGAGCAAGAACGTGAGCAAGCTGTTGAGCCGTCGAAAAATGTTTCTCAGACTGACATTCGCATGATGTGGCAAGGTAAGCCTGTTTCAAGAGAGCAACTTAATAGTTTAAAACAGAACACTCGTACAGCTTTATTAGCTCCTGTTTTACTTAAGCTGCAGCAGCAAGCTCGATTGGGCATACCACCACAAATCGTTGAAGTAACAGGCGAAGTAAAATATCCAGGACGCTACCCAATTACTTCACGTATGACAGTATCTATCCTATTAGAGGCTGCAGGTGGTTTGACTTATAGTGCTTTCAGCAATGCAGAGCTTGCGCGAAGCACCATTAATAACCTTGATGAAAGAGCATCTGTTGGTATAGAGCGAATTAATCTTATTAAGGCCATTCAAGGTGACATTAACCATGATGTAATTATTAGTGGAAGAGATAGATTAAACGTTCTCCAAAAGCAGGATGTGAAATTGCAAAGCACAGTGACTTTGCAAGGCGAAGTTCGCTTCCCGGGTAACTATACTGTACGACAAGGTGAAACGCTCGGAGAGCTACTCGAGCGGGCTGGTGGTCTTACTGAGTTTGCTCACCCTCAAGGGGCAATATTTACTCGTGAAGCACTTCGACTAAAAGAGCAGAAGCTACTTAACGAGTATGCTGCTGACGTGCGTGCAGAAACAGCCAAGAAGACTTTCCGTGCCGACAGTAACTTAGGTTCCATTATTTCTGACCCAGATAAAACACTGAAATTTGTCGAGGAAGCTAGTCGCAGAAAAGCACTTGGCCGAATGGTCGTTCAGCTCAATCGTATTATTAAAGATGAGCGTTCTGCTGACTTTATGCTAGAAGACGGCGATTTCCTATTTGTGCCGACCTTCCGTAACACCGTATCGATTATGGGTGAAGTTCAGGTTCCAATTACTTATCTAAGAGATAGTAAGTTGGATGTGGATGATTACCTGAACAAAGCGGGTGGTGCGAAAAAACAAGCAGATGAAGACCGTATTTTCGTCGTACGTGCCGACGGCTCTGTTTATAAACCGACGTCAGGCTACTGGTTTGGTAATAACAATGAAGAGCTAAGTGCCGGTGATACGATTGTTGTTCCAATAGATACGGACTACCGTGACGCGCTGAGCACTTGGACTGCCGCAACGCAAATCCTTTACCAAACAGGTGTAGCAATCAACGCATTGAAGTAAAAAAGCTTCGGTCCTAGGGGCTAGGTCTCTGGGACCAAACACCTCTTACTTCGCTTCAAAAGTAAGAAGGTATGGCTCGAAGTGCTTTGTATAGGAAATATAAAACGTCATTCCAGCGAGGCTAGGAATCGAATCAACACGCTCTCGATAGCTGAAAGTCATATCTTCAATGGATAATCGCTGTACAACGAAATTATCCTAATTCACCAATCTTCAAACCTAGAATTAGTACTAGATTCTGGGCTGCTAGGACCTTTTTAACCCTATGGAACCACACAAAGAACCACAACCAAATTATTTACCCTATCCCCCGCAGACTCCTGTTGCTGATGATGAGATCGATCTGCGTGAATTGTTCAAGGCTATCTGGAAAGGTAAATGGCTCATCATCACCACAACGTTTGTATTTGCGGTCGCTTCGGTATTGTACGCGTTAAGCCTACCGAACATTTACAAAGCTGATGCTTTACTAGCACCGGCAGAAAGCTCAAACGGTGGCGGTTTAGCAAAAATGGCCGGTCAACTTGGTGGCCTAGCGGCATTAGCTGGGGTTAATCTTGGTAGTGGTGAAACTTCTCAAACCGATCTTGCAGTCCAAGTCATAAAGTCTCGCCAGTTTGTAGACGAATTCATCAATAAACATGACTTGCTAGTGCCGTTAATGGCAGCAAAAGACTGGGATTTATCTAATAACCAATTAGTTTTAGATGAAGAACTATATGATCAGAATACTGGTAAGTGGTTACGCGAGCCCGAAGGTCTTCGCGGTGCAAAACCAACAGCGCAAGAGGCTTTTGAACGTTTCAGTAAAGATATCTTAAGTGTAAATCAAGATAAAGAGAGTGGTTTATACACAGTATCGGTGAAGCATTACTCTCCTTATGTTGCTCAGCAATGGGTTAACTGGCTGATTGAAGATATCAACAAAGTCATGCGTGAACGTACTATTGCAGAAACTTCTCAAAACTTGGCTTATCTGAATACTCAGCTACAGAAAACGGCTGTAGCCGATATGCAAAGCACGTTTTACAAGCTTATAGAAGAACAAACCAAAAGCTTAATGCTGGCTGAAGTTCAAGAAGAGTTTGTATTCAAGGTAGTAGATCCAGCCGTTGTTCCAGAAATAAAAGATGGTCCTAAGCGAGCGCTGATCTGTGTACTAGGTACATTACTGGGTGGAATGCTAGGTGTCGCAGTTGTGTTAGTACGATTTGCGTTTCGAAAGGATGAAGATATAGAGGACCTAGCATCCAGAGCCTAGGCTACAGAAGCCATTGGGGCAGGTTTAGGAAACTAGGATAAAACAAGCAATTACAATGAGATAGTAAAAATAGGCTGTCTCAAAATGGATAAAAAGTGTCTCAATTGACTTGATTGTCTGAGATGAAAAAACGATTATATTCAACAAGCAGGTGCGCTTTGAGAAATTGAAAAGAAAATACAGGACCTGTTGGGGCGGGTTGGGCGAATTTAAACAAAACAAAGAATTACTATTGATTCGACATTATTATACGTCTCAAAACGGCTATCTCCTGTCTCAGGAACTCAAATTGTCTGAGTTCGCCAGGACTCTTGAAGTAATTTACGCGAAATCACACGAAAAATTCTTTAAGAGAATGGAATTCAATAATTCAAGAAGTAATGTTCATAGCATTATTATTCGGCTATTAATTTCTAGTCATATAATTAGAGCGTGGTATTAGACGAAACGGTTTTTATAATCTGTAATCAATCCCTCAGAAAAATAAAAAGTTTTCATCACCAATGACTAGTAATCCAATTACCACTAAGTTAAATGTTAGTTCATCAACACGAGAAATGTTTATTCATAAATTATTATGTTGGATATGTTGTGAACTACAAAACGGTAGAATTACTTAATCGATACAATTAGAATTTTTTAGAATTAGATTTACTTTAACAAACTAATAATATTTACTCTTTAGCTTGATAAATTATCGAGGTTGATTTGAATGTGGCGATTTTTTAGGCATTTCTTGTATATTATAACAGGCAATGTAAGCCAAGTGATATCGAGTTTCTTGATTGCTGCAATAGTAGTTAATAAATATGGGATGGAGAGTTATGGTAAGTTTGTGGTAGTGCAATCTTTTTTCATGATATTTCCTTTAGTTACAAGACCTTTGGTTTGGCAGGCAATCGTAAAATTTAAAAATGATTATGATATAAATGCGTTGTTCTACTATGGTCTAATCAAAGAGGTTTCAATATTTTTAATAACCAGTCCAATAATACTCGCATTATATTTAACATTAAAAAATACGATAAAAATAGATTATTTTATATTTGAGCAGCAAGAGTTATTTGTCCTTCCGTTACTTTTTTCATTCGCTTTAAATTGCGGAGCAGTAATTGGTTACTTTAGGGCTAGAGAACAATATCTTTTTGTTTCAATAATACTAATGACTAGTTCGATAACAAAACTTTTAGCCGCTTATTTTATTAACGCAGATATTGAAGAACTTATCATAATATTGTGTGGTATCGATGGAGTGGTTTGGTTTCTGTCGGTATGTTTTCTTTTGTTTGTTAAAGTAGGAATTAAATCAGTACGTGGTTCAAAATTACAGAAACTCAAGAAATTTAATTCTTACGCTTTGTGGGGGAATATACATTCACTTGTTGATATCCCTGTAGTATATTTAGACCGTATAGTTATATCCATGGTTTTTACTGTTGAGTTAGCTGGGGTTTTTAATCTAATAAAACGAATAGGTGGTATGGTTAAACAATTATCTGAACCTGTTTTACAAATACTATTCCCTAAATTTATAGATCATTTAAAAGAGAACAGTGTAGATAAAATAAAAAACATCGCAAATAAAATAATGTTAACTGCAATTGCTATTTCTATTTTCGTGGTTATTTTTGGGTACGTGGGTTTTGACTATTTCGATAGATTATTATTTAAATCGCTACTAATTGATTACAAAATTCATGTCATATTATTCGGAGTATTACAAGCGTATGCGTTTGCATTCATATGGGTGCATCCTTTATGTATAAGTTTATCTGCGATGAAGTCAGTAACAGCCATAATTGTTTTGAGTAACATGGTATATTTAATTGTGCTAATGTATAGTACCGAAAGGTTAGGAATGTATTCATTAATACTATCATCCCTTATACAATATACAATTGTTATTATAAGTAAGCTTGTAATAATAAGGATGAAACTTAAACAAACATTATGACATCTGTTTTGTAATATTAAATTCATGAAAAATAATTATATTGGGAAATATGTATCGCCAACAATTAATAAGCACAACTTAATAATTGTAAGGTTTATTTTGGTATTGCTGACTTTTTCAACTTTACCAACAATAACCGTTTTATTTTTATTGGTTTATTTGTCACTCACATTCAAGAGGAATATTGAATCATATATATATATATTCTTGGTTGTTCTTTTTGTAGCTTCGGTAAATTCTACCAAAGTAGCTGAAAGCGATTTGAGTAATTATTATGAATGGTATAGAGCACTGGAAGATATACCATTTATTTATGCTTATAAGTTTAGACCAACAGATCCCGTTTTCATATATACAACGAGTCTTTTGACAGTATTTGATAATGAAAAAACATTTTTGTTATTTTGGAATTGTTTGTCAATCGGATTGGTATTAATAGCTTGTGTTAATATAAACAGATATCTTGGTAATGTTGATAATAAATTTCTTTATATTCAGCTTGTTGCTGGGGTATTTTATTTTTCTCAACCCGAACATATGAGCCATACTACAAGAGCTTTTGCTTCTTTAGCATTTATGCTGTTAGCTATGTCCTACATGTTATCAAATAGTAAGAAAAAATATTACCTATTATCTTTTATTGGTATTGGTATACATAGTTCTAGTATTGTTTTACTTGGACAAGTGCTTAAATTGCGCACATTAATAATATTATTACCTATATCTTATATTCTTGGGATAGGTAATCTATTCTCTATTATAAAAGCACTATTAAATGGCTTGAGTATATCTATATTTAATGTGTATTTGGATTATTATATATATCGAGCTTCAGATTTAACACAACAAGTTTTAAATACAAAACAGTTCTTGGTTTTTATAGTAGAACTTGGGATTGTCCTATTATTGGTTTTATTCAATAGAAAAACATATAAAAGTCCAAGAATATATAATGTATTAGCGCCATTTCTATTTATTAGTTGTCTAGTCTTAATTTTCCGAAATGTTCCTTTATTTTCAGTAAGAATGTTTCTATACCACAACTACTACTTTTTCATATCGCTTAGTGTTGCTTTTATTTTTCTAAAAAATATGCATTATGATAGGGTTGAAATAAAATGTCTGTTTTCTTTACTAACATCGATGTTTTTCTTTTTAATGTATTTGTATAAATATATCTTTGGTTCACATTGGACATATGAAGTTTTTTCTGATCAGTTACTACTGTCATCATGGTTTGAAATAGTTAGGTGAGATAATGAGTGAAATAGATGTTTTAATCCCAATGTACAATGCAAAATCCACAATAGAAGATTGCATTAATAGTGTATTAAAACAAACTGTAGAGGCAAATATAATTATATGCGATGATGCTTCTAAAGATGAATCTTTCAATATTGTAGCAAGACTGGCAGAAGCTCACAAAAATATAACAATAATAAAGAATGAAGAAAACCTTGGTTATTTGAAAACTTTTAATAAGTTACTTGATAAAAGTAGTGCTGAATTTGTTGCGTTTTTAGATGCAGATGATATGTATGAGACTGAAAAGCTTAAAAGGCAACTTGATTTTTTAAATGAAAATCCCTGTACTGATGCTGTAGGCTGCAATTTTAAAAGAATAGATGAAGAAAGTAACTATTGTTCAGTTTCATCTAATTTACCTTTACATCATGATGAGATATTCGCTAATTTGTTTAATGGCAACGATGTCATTTGTGGCAGTTCTATTATGATTCGAAAAGGTATTATATCCTCGGTTGGTGGTTATAGAGAATACTTTAAAGGAAAAGTTGGTGAAGACATAGATTGGTTCAGCAGAATAATTCAAAAGCACAAAGTAGCAAATATAGAATATTCTGGTTACATCTATAGGATGTCGTTATCTTCATTAACTAGAATTGTTAAGTATGATGTAGAGTCCATTCATATCCATGATTTTATTGTTGAATTATTTCGGGGAAGAGTTGCTAGAAATAAATATGAAGATATTGTAGATAACAATAACTTTGAACAAATAGAATTGTTTTTTAAAAGATATAAAGACATTTATAATTCTTATCCTTGCAAATTGTACTCTAAAACTGCAGTAAATCATGCAATAAATGCCAACTACATTCAGTGCATTAGAGATCTTAGACTGTGCTTTCAGGGTAAAGTCAATTTGCTAATTTTAATAAAAACAATAATTTTTGTAACGATAATAAGAATTTTCCCTAATGGTTTCCTAATGAACTTAAAAGAACGATTTGGATTGAATAATTTAGCCAAAAGGTTTTTGTCATGATCTTATACTATGCTGACAATATTGAAAGAGCAAAGTTTTGGATAGAAGTTAGTCGTAACTTTTCATCAGAATTTGATTCTCTTTTTATAACTAACGAACTGAATGTATATCTTTATCTAGTTGCAAAAGGTAAGAAAGTAATAGCGATTAAAGAAAAAGGTAGTAAACGGTTATCTCGCCATGATGATAATGTTGTTGATATAAAGAGAAATTACGAAGTTATTAGTGGTGATACGTCAATAGAGTTAGCAAAAAAAGTAGTAGATATCACAATACAGTCATGTAGTAGAATTGATAAAACGTTAGTTAAGTATGTGTTTATTTGGAATGGTGAAAGTTTAATTGCTAAAACAATATTTAATGAATTCAAAGCATTTAGTAAATTTAGATTTTTCGAAATATCAAATTTCCCAGGAAAAGTTTTTGTTGATTCCAAAGGTACAAATGCACAAAGTAAGTACTTTGAAGATTCTTCTATAGTAAATAAAAGACTTATAGATAATGAGGTTGAAGCGGATTTTTTTAATTGGAAAAACAAGTATTTATCAACACTTCAAAAGCCAAAGCAAGTAAAAGGTAAGGGAGGTAAGTTGTTACTATTCTCTCTTCTTAATGAATCAATTAAATACTTTGGTTATTATATTCTCGGTTTTTGTAAACGAGCTGACGATTCATACATTAATAAAGTCTATAGATTGTATAAATTTCATAATAAAAAAGAAATAAAATCAAACTATGAATCTTCAAACATAAGTTCCGAAAAGATTAATAATTATGTCTTTGTGCCTTTCCAAGTTTCTAATGATACTCAAGTATTAGTTAATAGCAAAATCAATAATATTGATTTGATATTAAAGGCTATTGAATTTTCTAAAAATAACAATATTCAAGTGGTTGCAAAAATACACCCAGCTGAAGAAAATCATGAGCATATAAAACAACTTTACTCTATTTGTAATTTAAATGGCGTTATATTGAAAAATGATTGTGATTCTATAGAGTTAATAAAAGGTGCAAAAGTTGTATTTACAATAAACTCTACTGTAGGACTTCAATCAAAAATAATGGATAAAGATGTTCAAATATTCGGAAATGCAATATACAAGTATTTCAATGATATTGATATGAAGGTGTTTATTACCCGGTATTTAATAAATGTTGATTATTTCAGGCCGCAAGGATTTAATAAGGCAGAAATTAAGAAAATCATTGAGTTAGACAACATTTTTTAGAAGAGTAAATTATGAGTAATTTGATACATTACTGCTGGTTTGGTCCTAATCCAATAAGTAATTTAAATGAAGAATGCATTAGTACTTGGGGCGATTATGTTTCAAACATTACGATATTTAAATGGAGTGAGGAAAATTCACCAATTGATAATCCTGTTGTTCAACAGGCATTACGAGATAAAAAGTGGGCTTTCGCTTCAGATTATGTCCGACTTTGGGCTGTGTACGAGTACGGTGGAATATACTTAGATACAGATATAGAGTTGGTAAAAAATATCGATCATCTTTTTTTGCTTGATTGTTTCTTAGGCTATCAGGACGACAAGTTGATTACAAATGGTGTTTTTGGAGCAAAAAAAGGAAGTGCTTTTGTAAAGGCTTGTATGGATAGAATGGAAAATAACCATAAACTTGGCAAGTTTGAAATATCACCAATAGTGGTGAGTAACGTTCTTCAAGAAAATACATTCGATGAAGATATTGAAATATTTACTCAAGAAGTTTTTTATCCTTATAAACCCAATAGGGATACTGTAATGCAGCTGATGTATAAAAATATAAAAAATACCACACTAGCTATTCATCATTGGCAGCATAGTTGGAAGTTGTCCTATTATGATAGGCTTAAGATTATATCTAGGAAATATTTTAGATTAACTATTAACAAATTGAAATGGTGAGAGGTGATAATGAATTGGTTAGATAAAAAAATATTACTCTCGCCAAACATAGAAACATTGCTTAATAATCACAAAACAAATTCCATTAAAGTAACATTCGTTAATCCATTCTCATATAACTTAGTAGAACAACGAAGTGAATATAAAGACGTGTTTGATGGAGTATATGTGGATGGAGCATCATTAGTAAAAATATTTAATCTAATGCATGGTGCAAATATTAGTAGGTATAGTTTTGACTTTTCGTCAATAGCTAGTGATGTGTTGGAATTTGCTGTAGAGAACTCCAAGAAAGTTGCATTTATCGGTGGTAAGCAAGAAGAAATAAGTTTAGCAGTTGAAAATATTAAGCTTCAGTATTCTGGAATTGACATAGTATTTTATCGGAACGGATACTTCAATACTGATCAAGAGTTAGTAGAATGCTTAAAATCTCTAGAAGAACTCAAGGTGGATTTGATAATAGTAGGTATGGGTACGCCTTACCAGGAAGATTTTATAAGCAAAATTGATTCCCATTTGGAGCAAAATTTTATAGCTTTCACCTGTGGTGGCTTTTTAAGCCAAACTGCTGTGAAAGGTGATTATTATCATCGATGGGTTAAAAAGCTTGGGCTAAGGTGGTTGCAGAGAGCAGTATCAAACCAACATGTCAGAAAAAGATTGGTTTCCGATTATCCAAGATTTTTTGTCAAGTATGTTTTGAGAGTCGCTAAGTCTAAATTTATTTTATAAGTTTTTGTTATTCCTCTTTCTATTTGTTTGGAGTCGGATATGTTTTTAATAGCAGGGCCGTGTGTTATTGAATCGGAGTCTTTGGTAATTGATACTTTTGGTTCACTTAAAGAAATTTGTGGTAACTTGGGTATAGAATATATAGCTAAATCTTCTTTTGTAAAAGCCAATCGATCTTCCATTAGCGCTTTTACTGGCCCTGGGCTAGATAATGGTCTTAGCGTATTGCAAAAGGCAAAGAGCCAACTTAATGTTAAAGTTTTAACTGATGTTCACGAAGATACACCTCTAGATGAAGTCGCATCAGTAGTTGATGTACTTCAAACACCAGCTTTTTTAGTTCGGCAAACAGGGTTCATCCAACGAGTGGCTTCGATGGGTAAACCTGTCAATATCAAAAAGGGCCAGTGGATGCATCCTAGTGATATGGCCCCAGTCGTTGAGAAATGTCGTGCTGTAGGAAATGAAGATATTTGGCTATGTGACCGTGGCACTAGCTTTGGATTTGGTCAGTTGATCAACTATATGCCGGGTTTAACTATTATGAAAGAAACCGGATGCAAAGTTGTCATGGATGCTACGCATAGTGTTCAAATGCCTGGCACCTTGAATGGTTCGACAGGCGGTAATCGTTATCATGTGCCTGCAATAGCTAGAGCAGCCGTAGCTGTAGGAGTAGATGGTCTATTTATGGAGACTCATCCAGATCCAGATAATGCTCTATGTGATGGGCCGAATATGCTGCCGCTTAAGCATATGGAGGAGCTTCTTGAAACATTGCTTGAAATTGATCAGGTTGTGAATAAGCGTCCATTGATTGAATCTAAGTTAATCTAAGTATGTCTATAAAGATCAACAAACCAATCAAAATGGTTCTTTTTGATGTAGATGGTGTCATGACTGATGGTTCTATTTATATGTCAGAATCTGGAGAGTTCATCAAAGCATTTAATGTCAAAGATGGACTTGCTATCGAGTTACTCCGCTCGCATGGAATTAAATCCGGTGTAATTTCTGGTAAAGCTAGTCCTGCACTAACAAAGCGCTGCCAACAACTTGGCTTTGAAGTTATTGAAACTGGCTGCAAGCATAAGCTTCCTAAATTGGAAGAAATTTGTAATCGTTTTGATATTGCTACAGATGAAATAGCTTTTTGTGGTGATGATGTGCTTGATTTGCCCATTATGAGCCAATGTGGTTTGTCAGCCGCACCAGCGGATGCTCACCAATTGGTCTTAGCCGAAGCTAATTGGATATCTCAATGTAACGGTGGCTTTGGAATGGTCCGGGATTTTGTGGATCACTTACTCATGACACAAAGTGGCCTTCAGCTAAAAGAGATCTATCAACCGCTTTTGAACAAAATTGCTCAAGACGACTTCAAAGGAGTAGAGCAGTGAATAGCAGGATAAAAGTTGTCATACCCGCGAGATATGGGTCTTCACGTTTACCTGGTAAGCCTTTGCTTCCATTATGTGGTAAACCTATTTTTTGGCATGTGTTCCAGCGTGTTGTTGAGGCAGGTGTACAATCTGAAGATATTGTGGTCGCTACAGATAATGACCGTATTTTTTCAAAAGCATCTGAATTAGCTATACCATGTGTTATGACCGATTCAAGGCATCCTAGCGGAACGGATAGGTTAAATGAGGTTGCGGATCAACTTGGTTGGGATGATGAGACGTTAATCATTAATGTTCAAGGAGACGAGCCATTAATTCCAAGCGCATTGATATGTCAGCTAATTAATTTTACCCAAGAGAATGGCCAATTTGATATTACGACAGCTATTTCACCGATACATTGTATTGATGATGTGACTAACCCAAATATCGTTAAAGTTGCCATGGGGGAATATAGTCGGGCTGTATATTTCTCTCGTTCGGCCATTCCATTTAATCGTGACCAACCTGAATCAATTGACTCAGTCTTTCGTCATATTGGTATTTACGCTTATTCTGTAAAAAGCCTTCGCCAATTTTGCCAATATTCAGAATCAGCATTAGAGAATATGGAAAAGCTTGAGCAATTACGTG
This sequence comes from Vibrio sp. 1159, assembly GCF_033340395.1. Classification (NCBI taxonomy): domain Bacteria; kingdom Pseudomonadati; phylum Pseudomonadota; class Gammaproteobacteria; order Vibrionales; family Vibrionaceae; genus Vibrio; species Vibrio sp. 1159. Next base: position 143,983 of record NZ_JAWOWL010000001.1, read on the forward strand.
CTTTGAGCAATGGTTTTTCCATTGGAGCAACGATTGTAGAACAGGCCCCACCACACGGAATTGATACTGAGCAAGATTATTTAAATGTTAAAACAATAATGGAAAACTAAAATGTCAGTAATTGAGCGCGCTAGGGAAGTTATCCGCACAGAAATCAGTGGATTAGAATATATGGCTACACAGCTTGGCCAGTCTTTTGAAGTTGCTATAGAAGCAATTTTAAACACCAAAGGCCGTACCATTATTTGCGGTATGGGTAAGTCGGGGATTATTGGTAAGAAGATCGCTGCATCTTTTGCGAGCACAGGCACGCCTAGCTTTTTCATGCATCCAGGTGAAGCATTTCATGGCGATTTGGGTATGGTAAAGACAGAAGATGTCTTCATTGCTATTTCCAACTCTGGTGAAACAGACGAGGTATTGAAGTTGCTGCCTTTTTTACGTGATAACGGTAACTTTATTGTCGCAATCACTGGTAGGCCAGAATCCACTTTGGCAAAAGCTGCGCATTGTCACTTAGATATTGCGGTTCCACAAGAAGCATGTCCGTTGCAACTTGCTCCTACATCATCGACTACAGCTACCTTGGTGATGGGTGATGCTTTAACGGTAACCTTAATGAATTCACGTAATTTTCAGCCAGAAAACTTTGCTCGTTTTCACCCTGGTGGAAGTTTAGGAAGAAGATTGCTTTCTAAAGTCGGAGATGAAATGGTCTCTGAATATCCAATCGTAGATCAACACGATGATTTTAAGTCTGTTATTCACTCAATTACTAGCGGGAAACTGGGGTTAACTCTAGTTAATTCACCTTCCGGTATAGGAATCATAACTGATGGAGATATTCGACGAGCTATGGATAAAAATGGCAAAGAAGTGTTCGATTTGGTTGCTATAGACATATCATCTAACGATCCACTTACTGTGTCACCAAGTACTAATATTCAAGCGGCTTACGAATTAATGTCTGACAGAGGTATCACTTCTTTGTTAGTTGTTGAGCAAGGTTCTGTTGTAGGTATATTGAAAAAATAATTGTACAAGTAACTAATTTATAGTGTTTGTTATCGATGTTTTATATTACACATAATGGGCAGTGAGTCTTTTGACCGCTGCTCTTTTTTGTCGCTACATAATGCCATTGAATAGGCTTAATAAAAAAATCAAAGGACAACGTCATGATCAAACACGGTTTGTTTCCTGCCGCTGGCTACGGTACCCGATTCTTACCTGCCACAAAGTCCATGCCGAAGGAAATGATGCCAGTGGTCAACAAACCACTTATTGAATATGGTGTGGAAGAAGCGATTCAGGCCGGAATGAACCATATGGCTATCGTAACCGGTCGCGGTAAACATACCCTGATGGATCACTTTGATAAAAATTATGAGCTAGAGCATCAAATTAGCGGCACGTCGAAAGAGTTGTTGTTGGATGATATTCGCTCCCTAATCGATTCTCCTTCATTTACTTATATTCGTCAGCGCGAAATGAAAGGGCTTGGGCATGCTATCCTGACAGGCAAAGAACTGGTTGGCGACAACCCATTTGCAGTTGTGCTTGCCGATGATCTTTGTGTTAACGAAGACAAAGGTGTGTTGAGGGGAAATGACTGATCGGAATGCTCCGAAATATGCACCGTTGCACCATCGTTGCTGTACAGGAAGTTCCGGACTCTGAAACGCATAAATATGGGGTGATTGCTGGAGAGCAACTCAAAGGTGATCTCTTCCGTGTGGACAACATGGTCGAAAAGCCTGCGCCTGGCACGGCTCCAAGCAATCTCGCAATCATAGGTCGCTATATTTTGACACCAGATATCTTTGAACACATTGAAAATACCAAACCTGGCAAAGGTGGAGAAATTCAGATCACCGATGCACTGTTAAAACAAGCCCAGCAAGGCTGTGTGATGGCCTATAAATTCAAAGGTAAACGTTTCGATTGTGGCAGTGTGGAAGGCTACATTGAAGCAACCAATTATTGTTATCAAAACCTCTATTTGACGCCTCCGGCTAACGAGCAACAGGTCCAGCAACGAGAGAGTATTGACGAACTTTTGCCTGCATAATGAGACTATGAGATTTGGCGACTATCTAATCGCTAACGAGTTTTATTAGTCATTGCGAATTGTAATTTCAGTTGAGGTAGTGTTGATATTTTGTAAGATACAGCCAACCAGATGTATACCGAGTTGGCTGTGTTGAAATTAGAACGGGCTGTGTTTAATTCGGCTCACGTTTCGAATCACTGTAAAGTATGGCGTTATTTTCCCAAGGCATCGGCAAGAGAAAATAACGCCATTGATCTATGTGAAAGCATTGCGGCGTAGCCCTAAAGCAGTAGCATAGGCATTGACTCTCCTCAACCATGTTCACCAGAACCGCATTGATGAAATAACACACGTCAGCCTTTGGATGTTGCTGTTGTTCCAGAAGGGCTAAACACAATGTTCGGCAATAGATCAAATGTCGCCGCCACACCTGCTCCTTCTCCATTTGTCCCTCCGCTTCCAATAAGGCCGCATAGTATTTCACCAACGGCAGTTCTGGGTGGCTGATATGCCAAGACAAGTCTTCAAAAACGCGATTGCGTGAATAGACGATGGCCTTCGCATGTTGGCAGGTAAGGCGTCGCAACGACTTATCAAGCTGATATGCTTCCCAATAGGCCGAACTATTTTGCAAAAGAAGTATCGTTTATGCGGGTGTCCTTTCCTAACTTAGCACGGATAAAGCGAGTTATTTTCCAGATATACGCCAAGACAACAGAGTAAACTATAAAGCAGGCAATAAATAGCATAAACATTATTACTTCAGGAATGTTTGTTGCCTCACCATAAATTCCGAATGACGCATACATTGCGGCGATCAAACATATAGCAACTAGCGTTTGTCTTGGGCCTAAGCCTAAACGCTGGAAAATGTGATGCAAATGTTCTCTGTCCGGTTTAAATGGGGAATCACCTCTTCTAACTCGGCGAATCATAATTGCTGCCATGTCCATTAATGGTACCGCAATAAGCCAAAGTGCAGTTACTGGGCGCATAAGTGGAGTGCCTTCCGTTTGGCTTACTCCTAAAAGTAACCAAATGACAGTAAAGCCAATCATCATACTACCGGCGTCTCCCATAAATACCTTACGCTCTCGTCCCAGTACTCCCAAGTTCATAAAGATATAAGGCAGCATCGCTACAATAATGACAACGCATAGGTAAGCTAAACCGTGCTGACTGTCTATTTGTAGCAAGAATGCAATGGCACCAAAAGTTACGATAGATAGTCCACCCAACAAGCCATCAATACCATCCACCATATTAAACGCATTAATCGCTCCAATGACAGCCAGAATGGTAACTAATGTCCCCCCCAAACCTAATGATATCTCACCGATTCCGAACAAATTGCCTAAGCTATGTAGCTCAATACCAGCAACTTTCATCATTATAATCGATAAAATGGCTTGAACTCCCATACGAACTTTAAAGCTCAAATCTATTTTATCGTCAACAGCACCGACAAAAGTAAGGACAGCAATACATAACAAGAACAGCCAGCTATGTTCGATTGCTTCAGGCCTAAAAGTTAAGTACTGCGCCAGCACTAGGCAAATGGAAATCCCACCTACCAAAGGAATTGCACCATCATGCAGTTTTCTGGCATTTGGTTTGTCTACAAGACCAATTCTTTTTGCTATTTTTCGCATCAAGAATAGAGTTGTAAATGAAGAAAAAAAGATAAAACTAAGCTCGAGGAACATAATTTAGCCAACGGTTATTTTCATTATATCGACTAATTTTAGCTCAAATTCTATAACTCCAAAAGCTCGTTTTTAAGTATCTATCTAATTATCTTATTCAGTAGGGGTTAGGAGAGATAAGTTTCAATATTCAATTTTTGTTGTTTTTGGAAAAGTGTATGAAGGAATAGACGAAGAAAATCGCAGTTTTAGGAAACTGCGATATTTACATACGTGACCTGTGACAGAGGCTAGTTAAAATGCAACATCAATACGAGGGCCCCCATGTGGGAGCCCTCGTCGTTGTTTGCCCAGCAAAGCTGGCAACCCCCTTCATTTGAAAGAAAGTGGAGTTATCGTGACTAAGGGGAATGCAATCCGAATGGCAAGGGCGTCACTGGCTAATGGTGGCTAATGGTCAGAATGCCAAATCCTGCAATGAAAGTTACCAACAATGTTGAAAACAACAAACTGTCCCCACAAAGCGTACAACACATGATCCTAAGATTAGCATTGTGCGACCAATCGAGGTGATATGGAGTATGCATGAGCTGTATACGAGACCCATACGTACGGCTCTGTTAGAGGGATGTAGTCCAGGGCAAGGGTAATTGGAAATATTGAAATTGCCCGACATGAAAACAAAGGGGTATGCTGTTTTGAACATAACAAAAGCTCTGCTTTTGGTTTGACAATTCAACAAGCACCATATCATTGGTATACCCAATTTGCGATTTAGGCTCTATTAGCTTGTGGTGTATGGCAAAGCACAACGTCCGAGACAGACTGAAATGACGCTCCCAAATTTCGATGACATCCACTTGATTATTCGCATATTGGATCGCCGAGTAATATTTTACTAGAGGAAGTTCAGGGTATTTTAGGTGCAGTTCGACATCCTCACACATGATAGGCAGGTTCTCAACAACCAAAGCATGATGACGATCCAGTGCACGTTGACAATCGGGCTTGTACTTGAGCGTTTGATAGAAATGGTTCGCTAGCCTCTCAATCGCCTGTTGGTGTGCGAGTGCTTGAGGTATCCCAGCTGCCTTTAAATGTACATAAACTTTAGGGTTCTGCCCCCCGAGCGCAAAAGCGGCGATTTGTTGGTATTGTGTGAGGCTTTTCAGAAAATGCTCGGGTTTCTCAAAGGTGAGGATCGTCATTGTGCGCCTCCTGACATCATGGCAGTGAACGCTTGCCCATCAATACGAGAAGCGTTAGCGACATAAGGCGCATACACGTCGAACAACAGTTGAGTATCACTGTGCCCAAGCATATGAGAGATATAAAGTGGGTTCTCATGAGCCGCAATATGGAGCACGGCAGCCGTGTGTCGGGTTTCGTAGGCGCGGCGCTTTTTAAGCCCCGCTTTGCCAAGCGTTGGATGCCAAATTTTTTTACTCACCCAGTGGGTGTCTAAGCCCTGGCCTTTCCTATTGGTGAACACAAACGTATCACTGGTATAAGGGCTGTTTTTTTGGCGTAGGAACAGCTCATAAAGCGTATCGTTCATGACTAAATCACGTCGGGATTTCGGCGTTTTCACATCGCACACCGCCCCATTGACCAGATTTTGTCGTATTCGGATCAGGCGGTGGTCAAAATCAATGTGCTCCCAGCACAGTCCGTGTACTTCACAGCTTCGCATGCCTGTCCAAAATCGTAGCTGGAAATAATCTCGCCAGTGCGCATCCACACACGCGAGAAAGTGGTGCACCTCTTCGGCGGTCAGCGGTTTGGACTCGGCCTTCTCTTCTCGAAGCGATTTATAACGGCGAAACGGGTAATCAAATTTGAGCTCTTCGGCGGCCAAACTGACGATGGCAATCAATGGCCAGAGAATATTGTTGATGCGTTTGTTGGTCAGTTTTCTTGTGCCACTGCTTTTGGTGCGCTCTTTCAAAGACTGACGAAAGAAATCCACTTGAGACAGGGTGATTTCGGATACCAGTGTGTTACCAAACTCGGGGAGGAGGTAGCATTCTAAGGTGTTCCAGACCACACGTTGATAGCTGGGTTTCCAGTTGGCCTTTTGGCGCTCATACCACTGCTTGGCGTAGACATCAAAAAAAGGATAAAGGTGATCGGGGCATTTGGCGCGTTGCAGCGCCTCAAAAGTGGCGACTTTTTTGCTGTGTGGAAAATAGTCGCGGTACTGGAACGTCCCCAAATCGATTTCCGCATTCATCTGTTTCAGGGTCGCCTGCGCGAGCTTGAGGTTTTTGGGCGTGGCCATCTGCTTGGTACCTTCACGAAAACGCTGTCCGTACAAGTGCAGATCGAATTGAATGCGCCCGTTGGGGCGGATGCGAATATGAGCCATAGTGGTCTCCATCGGTGCCAGATTGATAAATAGATCTGTCCCTCACCGATGGAATTCGCTAGAATCGTGCCATCGGCTGGGATCGTGTTAAACGTCGGTGCAGCCGGTACGGGGTAGGGAGGTTGCAGCCTTCCTATCCCAACTGCTTGTCTTTATCTCTTCGAAATCCCGAGAACCCTCGGCACCTCTCAAGTCTTCAGTCCAATAAAAGGAAATTGATAACCCTCTATTGGATAAAAGATTACTTAATACTATAGTTGCAGCTGGATGTTTGTCCAGTATTTGCGCCCCATTATTTTTCATCAGGCGCAAAACGGTCAAACGTCATCAAAGCCGATCATATCGCCTTGCTTGCCAGAGAGATCCTGCTCAAGCTCTTTTTCGGCCTCAATACGCTGCTTCAGTTCAGCCAGTTTTGAGGTCGCCAATTCCAACGGCACGCTAACATAAGGGTGTTCTTTGTCTTTATCATTATGAAACCCCAACTTTCGCTCACCATGCGTATTTTTCAATACGGTCAGCTTGATTGCTTTTGCACCGGTAATATCTTTAATTTTTACTTTAGTGATGGCATTGAGGTTCACGGCATAAACTTGTGGGTGGGTGACGCTAATATCCGCTGTGTGCAGACGCATAACGCTGCCCGCACTTGAGAGTGCGCCTAGATAAACGTTCTCAGAAGCAATATAAAGAAGCGCCTGATTAGCCTTACTTACTTCTTCAATGTTTTTAAAGTCTTGAAGCTCCTTTTTGAACTCAAAGATATTGATCACTATTTTTGCTTCCAGCTCGTAGTGTTGTTGCTGTTTCTCACGATAGGCGCGCAGTGGTGCCAGTGAGTGGCTCAGCGTCGTGATCCCATCGCTAAAAATGGCTTGTTCATCATCTAAATACATCGACAGCGCCGGTTTATGGGTCGAGTGGGCCAAATACGCCATTGACGCCATGGCCTCGGGGGTTAATGTCATATTGAAGTCCACGTCTAACGTGTCAGGCAGTGGAAAAGGCAAGATGTCATTGTCACGTTCAATGCGAACCATACGGTCTTCTTTGCTGAGTTCAAACACTTGATAGGGCACATAGGTTTCAGCGGTGTTGAGGATTGCAATGGCTTGGTCCGTTTTTAAGGTACGCGTGGATTTGGTGTTGATGGCGTTATAAAACGCGAGGTGGTGCTCACACGCAGGTTGCGACTCGGCATAGCGAAACGAGTTCAGATCTGTGATCCCCTCGAGTGTCAGGTGGGAGGGGGTGCGTGTATCTATGACCTTGAGTGTGATGGGCTCTTTTTTCTGCAATTTTGTTGCTTGTCCTTGCCAGTATTGGCGAAAGGCGGTCGCGCTGAACGACCAGGTGCCTGTCGGAAGTTCCGGATTGTCTTCTTTGGGGATCGTGACTTGGCAGAGATCACTGCTCGGTCCGCCAATCATTGTAATGTCAGCATGATGGCTGATCACCAGCGTAATAAAGGGGTTGGGATCGCCATGTCTGATGCGTTGAGTGAAGTGTGTGATGCTTTCATGCGTTTCAGGTTGGAAAGTTAATGTTTTCATGCGGCTATCCTTATAAGTTTGGTTGGGTATGGCGTGTCCACCACTGGTGAAATTCATGTCGCGCAGCGAGTGGGAGATTGGGAATAGATAACGTCAAAGTGAGGTAGGTTTTCCCTGCGTTGTGGATGCGTTTTTCTGCCGTGTCGCCGGGTTTAAGTAGCTGATGTTGGATGAACGCCCACTTTTTACTGTCCAGGCGTTTTCGGTTTTGATGAAGCGTCATATGGAGCTGGGCATCAATACCGATTGAACGAAGCGCATTCAGCGCTTTTTGTGTTTTCTGATTACACGGACCTTCAAAGATGAAGTTGTGCGCCTGTGTCAGCATTAAAGGCCCCAGTGTTTTCAGCGCGGAGAGGGCGGTTTTCTCGATGAGAAATGGTTTGTGCTGTCCGAATGTTTGCCACACCTTGCTAATGGCGGCAAACGTCTGTTGGCCGGTGTGCAACATGTGCAGGCAAGCCTGAGTCTGCCACATAAATTCGACATGCTGCGGATTGGCGCAACGCAAGGCTTGTTGCTCAGTGGTGTGATTCCATAGGGTTATCCAATCGTTATCATTGAACTGCGTGTCGGGGTTGGGGCCAGGCATGGAGACCCTGCGAACATTCAGCCGTCCCATCAATAATCCGTTGAGTTGCTCATGAGTCAGTATTGGGTGATACGACTTTTTCTCTGGTACCGAGAGGGTGGCATATTCAGGCACCAATAATGTGAGGATGCGGGAAACATCATTGGATTGGGTAGACAGACCAAAGATATAGCGCAGCTCAGCACGACTATAGCGGCGCTGTTGAGGCACAAAAAATGGGGTGACCCACTCCATGCCATGAAGGTAATGCAGTCGGGTTGTTGCGTAATATTGGTGTCCCAACTGGCGACCAATTTCATCAAACAGCAGCGCATTATTAACGTGCCCAAATTCTCGGCCTTGTAACCAGTATTGAAATCTGGCATTCACCATGGACTCTGCGAGCAAATGGGAGGTAATGGGCTGCTCAACGCCTTTCATCGAGGCTTCGCTGAAACGTCCACATGCAAGGTGAAGCCCTTGGCGGTAGAGTAATGTGGCCCCAGCATGGCGCAAGTGATGAAACCGGACGCGTTTACCAAACCGTGCTTTGAGGGCTTTGGATATCGGCTTAAGGTAATGGCGTTCACGAGAACTTTTGCTTTCACCAATGAAACCAAGAAAGGGCGTTTTGGGCTGACAGGTTTGCTTGAGTGACATCACCAATCGAATAAGCTTGGCCGCGGCCTCGGGGAGCACCATGTACACCCAACGAGGTTTCCCTCCTTTGGGACCTCCTTCGCTGGTACGGGTGATCCGAACATCAAAATGGGCCCCTTTTCTGGTGGTACAGCGAATATCTTTCATCCTGAGCCGCAGGACTTCGCCTCGCCGTAAGCCACCATAATAACCGAGTAACGTGGCCACACTGCTGAATAGCCGTTGCAATGGAGAGCCGCCGCCAGACAACAGGGTTGTGGTCAGACTGTGAACATCCTCTGCGCCCAGCGATAACGCATCCACTTTTGTTGGCCGAACTGGCTTGTCAAAGACACGAAGATCCAGCTCAGAGGTGAGCGCCTGCTGGGTCAAAAAACGGAAAAAGCGATACATAAACCATTGGGATTGCTCGTCTCGTAATGCGCCATATACGGTGTTTGCCCACGCCTGAAGCGTATTTTTTTGCGTGGCAACCTCGTAGGAGAGCGGGTGTGTGACAAGATCTGTGGCCACATTGGCATAGCGTGTAATGCTGCTCGCCGCAAGGGTGCCTTTTTTTACGCCGCCCAGTCGGTGTAGTTCTTCTACATAGTCATACACCAGTCGAGGGAGAATGTTGTGGCGATCGAATGGCGGCTGAGCAGGCCTCGTTGCGCGGCGGCCGTCAATGAATTTAAGCAGCGCTTTATGTGGCCAATGTCGAAATGGTCGCTTGGCTCGATGTTCCCCCTCCATCTCGTTTGAATGCAGATCGTGCTCAGCAAAGATGTGCTCCATTTGCTGACGATTCAATGAGGCAATGCCATGGGATCTGGGGCTGACATGGCGCAGCGGATCGGAAAAGTCGTTGAGCACTTCTGGGGGTAAGTGGTAGCGATGGAGCCATAACGCTTGTAAAGCACGATGCCAGTTGAGGGCACTCAGTGGACGTTGGTCAGGATAGTAACCAACCAGCCACTGGTTTAAGGCGTCGAGCAGTTTCTTCTCTTTCCGTGCTGTGGTGTTGAGTGGTGTGAGCGTCTGCCAGTGGGTAAAAGCTCTCGCTGCCAGTGGGGGGATGGCGTAGCGCGTAAAACTTGCCGGTTCATCATCGTCAAAATAGGACAGTTTTTTGGGGTGCGTAATTCTGATGGTCAGCATGCCGTCCACCCACTCCAGTGGTTGTGGGTCCATAAGACGCTCGCACCAATAGTGTAAGGGAAACGGTGCCACGTCCACCATTAACGTGATCGCTACCCAAGCAACGTTAAAGTCTGATCGCTGCATGACGTGCAATGGCAGCGCTTGGCAATATGCACGATAGATGAGGTCGGCGATTTCACTGTGTTGATAAATCGCCACCATTGAATTGTGTTGGTGGTCAATAAACTGCTTTGTTTTGGTTTCGGGCAGACGCCAACCACAAAGCTGCTGGAGATACAGTAAGACTTCATCTCTCGCTTGCTTAAGCACGCTTTGCCTCCCCGAGGGGATGAGATGAATGTCGTGATTCATTGCGGCTAACTCAGACTGTTCAAGTGCTCTGGGGTGCGTGCTGTATGTGTCTATTTTGTTTAAGATCTCACTGATCTCGTCTAATGGTGCGTGGTTGAGCGATTGCTGCGCGTAAAATTGCGCGACCGTGTGCGTCTCTGAATGCAGCGGCTTTGCGCCGGGGTGATCTAAAGCGGGATGGGCCATGTTCAATTCTCCTGTTGTGCAATCGATGAGTCAGAGTCAAGCTGCAACGCCTGAGCCCACTGCGCCAGATGATGGCTAAGTACGTGATGAACCGCAGAGAAACTGTAGTGATCACCCAAATGCTCGCCAACGTTGCTGTGTCCCATCAGGCTATCCACTTGCTGCGTGGTCAGTCTTGGGTTGGTGGCCAATAGCGCGTGCTGTGCAAAGGAGTGGCGCAGTTGGTAAGGAACGACCGATTTGGCCGCGGTCATTGACGGGGTTTGGGCAAAGCACGCCTGCCAGTGTTGCACCATAAACTGACGCAGTTGTTTGGCGCGGCAAGGTTGAGTGCAGTTGGCTTCATCAATCCAATACCAGAGCAGTCGATTGGCGTTGGACGAAGTCGGCTCAAGGGCGTCTAGGGTGCGACGCTGCAGCGCTTGGAATTGCTGAATTTTCCCTTTAAGGTGATCACACAGCTCGATACTGCGATAACGCCCCTTGTCTTTGATCAGCGCAAAGCGCAGATCAAAACAGTGTTGGCGTTCGATGGAGATGTGGTGGGTCGGGCGTGTGCCCGTCAGCAGAACGAAGAGCAGTGACAGCTCCAATGCTTTTGCATTGTGATAATGTCGCAGCGCTTCGTCATCGTGACAGTTCAACGGGGCAAGCGACGCCACTTGTGTGTGTAGGTAGTGAAAAAACACGTTGAGATCTGACATCGCCAGCGCTCGATGAGAGCCAAAATAGGTCGCGGGGAGCTCGATATAGGTGCGCGTCCCCTCGGTGATTTCCATGTGATAGGCACAGATCGCGCCCGTTTGCTGTAGGTAGGCTGGTAATGTCATCGTCTGACTCAATAGTGGGTGTGCGGAGTGCCGGCTTGGGGTGGTTAATTCACAATACGGGCTAAGCTGGTTTTCATTGATGGCACTGGCCAAACGGCCTAAATATCGATTGTGCGCGCAAAAAATCTCATAACGAATGTGATTGCTGCTCAGTTTTTGATAGGCAATCGCACTGCCATGGTGTGCCTGGCCGATCAATATGGTTTTGGCCGGGGTGGATAAAAACGGGTCGATGCTGGCTTCGTGAGATAAGTACGAGAATAAGCGGTCTTTACGCAGCATATGGTGGTGACGAAGGGGGGCTGGAGCCCGCCACTTTCGCCCCTTGAGTGTCCAGAACAGCGCTTGTTTTTGCTCTTGGGTTAATGCCAAGTCATCGTCATGGTGAGTCAGCCAATAACTAAACAGGGGATTGAGCGCGCTTGGGAACGGTTGCCAGAGGTATTGCGTGCCGGCCTGACAGGGATAGGCTACGGCGTACTCGATCCACGAAATGCCATTTGTTCGAATTCGGCGCAGGCAATGCGCACGGCAGTCAGCGGTCGCAGTGACTAACGCCAGCGTTGGGATATCTTTTGCATCCGTTAACCCTTCGAGGCTGCCCGTGATCCATAGGTAGAGAAAGTACAGGTGGAACAGGGTCAATTCGGTGCTTGAATGAGGGCGTTTACCTCGCGCTTTAGGGCGAAGTTCATTCATCGCGGTGGCCAGTGTCAGGCTCGCGCGATAGGCGTCAATCGGCACGCCGCCTGAATTGGCGGCCCGATGACGTTTTTTTTCATGTTGTTGATAGGACATATCGGTTCCTTAATGACAAAAAGGCGATCGAAACCCATACGCGGACGGACATTGCGACAGGCAATGCGAAGCCTCGCGAAAGGCGATCAAAAAAATACATTCGTAGTGTGAGTGAGGAACGCTATCGTCTGCCGTCAAAGGCGGCAGCTCAGTTCCGAGTTCGAGCGTGTGTTGTGAAGTGAAGGGTTCACAAGTGCCCGGATCGCTTGCAGACCGCCTTCTTATGAGGCGGCTGAAGGTTCAAGTTTTAATCAACTTGATTAGAGTTAGGTTCAGCGGTATTGGCACTGAAATCGTTGAGTCGAAACCTCAATTTCTTGAAGCCTCTGTAGGCCGTGAGCGCGAGCTGTTAGGCATTTCTGTTGGCAAGCGCCAAAGAATTGGAGTTTTCATTGACTGTCATTCCATAGGCGCAGCACACCGTTCAACATCTATGTTGCGGCTGACCTTTAGGACGACAATCCGAATTTAATTATTTCATGCCCCCACTCGTGCCAAGACGGCGATCAGCGTCGAAAACGCCGACCTGAATAGGCAAGGGTGTGGGTTGATATCGTCTCCGACATCGCACCGTTCTTGTGAGAGAACATCGCAAGAGTGCGGATCACGATTCATTATTTATTCATTGATGAAAACGACATGACGCTACCATCGTCCTCCTGGAGCCTGGACTCCCCTCCGACTTGGTATGCCATGAGCATAATCACCAAGTGCTGACGGCTCTGTTTGATCACTCAAACCGCCACCGACAACAAGTTTTAGCCTGATAGCAGGCTTTATTTTTTTAGGGCGAGCAGTGATTGCCAGCCGTTTTGTTTTTAGGGCGAGGGGTTATTGCCCGCCGTTTTGTTTATGTGTTTCTTTTGACAGAGCAAACGGTGAACGATTACCCATTTATCCAGAGTAAACAATGAACTACGATTGTCAAGAAAAGTTCGATGACGATGGCGCTCACTTCTCACTTCTCATTTCTCACTCTGAGCGCGGTCGCTCTGGCGCTTTTTCCGGTGGATACGCCGCAGGCAGGCGTGTGGTAAACACTAGTGACACGGGGTAAAAGGCTCGCGTTCATCTCAGTGTTTGGTCAACAACAACTGTCTCAATTGGCCATTTTGAGGCAGAAAGTTGTCTCAGGGTAAAATTAGATATTTGTTAAAGCGTTGAATTTATTAGCTATTGTTGAATGGTCTTTGACAGGGGTCTAATGTGCCCAAGCCTTTGGGGGCTCTTTTTGCAAAAACCTCACCCCCCGCGAGACCACCGCGGCTTTGCGGACGCAAACGCTAGTCGCACTTTGCCGATTCTGATATGCTCTAAGTAGAGATTACGTAAGGATTAAACGATGAAAATAGCAGTAGCAGGTACCGGTTATGTTGGCTTGTCGAACGCCATGCTGTTAGCGCAGAACCACGAAGTTGTAGCGCTCGATATCATTGCCGAAAAGGTTGAGTTGCTAAACAACAAGCAATCCCCAATCGTGGATGCGGAAATCGAAGATTTTCTCGCGAATAAGCCACTCAACTTTGTTGCCACGACAGACAAAGAATCGGCATATCGCGAAGCCAAGTACGTTGTTATCGCGACACCCACCGACTATGATCCGACGACTAACTATTTTAATACCTCTTCAGTCGAAGCGGTGATCAACGATGTGATGACCATTAATCCCGATGCGGTAATGGTCATTAAGTCAACGGTACCGGTCGGTTATACCGCTCGTATCAAGCAAGAACTAGGTTGCGAAAATATCATCTTCTCACCAGAGTTTCTGCGTGAAGGTAAAGCGCTTTACGACAACCTTCATCCATCTCGTATTATTGTTGGTGAGCGTAGTGAGCGTGCTGAGACCTTCGCAGGTTTGTTAGTTGAAGGGGCAGTAAAGGAAGATATTCAAGTCCTGTTTACGGATTCAACAGAAGCTGAAGCGGTTAAGCTGTTTTCAAATACCTACCTGGCGATGCGCGTTGCGTACTTTAATGAACTCGATTCCTATGCGGAAGCGCATGGCCTAGATGCTCGTCAAATCATTGAAGGGGTTGGTTTAGACCCTCGTATAGGTAATCACTACAATAATCCATCATTCGGTTATGGTGGTTACTGCTTACCAAAAGATAGCAAGCAACTACTGGCGAACTATCAAGATGTACCCAACAACATCATTGGTGCGATTGTAGATGCAAACCGCACACGAAAAGACTTCATTGCAGAGTCGGTCATCAAACGTCAGCCTAAGGTAGTCGGTATCTACCGCCTGATCATGAAAGCCGGCTCCGATAACTTCCGCGCATCTTCTATCCAGGGCATCATGAAGCGCATCAAAGCAAAAGGCATTGAAGTCTTGGTGTATGAGCCTGTTCTTCAAGAAGAGGAGTTCTTCAACTCCCGTGTGGTTAAAGACTTCAATGAGTTTAAACAGACTGCTGATGTGATCGTTTCAAACCGCATGGTAGAAGAACTGGCTGACGTCGCTGATAAAGTCTATACACGTGACCTGTTTGGTAGCGATTAATTTCAATTTTCTTAAAGCTAAAGGCTCCTTCCGTGGAGCTTTTTTTCAGTTGGTAATTAAAAATGATAAAAAAATGTCTATTCCCAGCAGCGGGTTACGGTACGCGTTTCTTGCCTGCGACTAAATCCATGCCAAAAGAAATGATGCCAGTGGTCAACAAACCACTCATCGAGTATGGCGTCGAAGAAGCTATTGAAGCAGGCATGGACGGCATGTGTATTGTGACGGGTCGTGGCAAGCATTCACTGATGGATCATTTCGATAAAAACTACGAATTAGAGCATCAAATCAGCGGCAGCAGCAAAGAAGTGCTGCTAGATGATATTCGTAGTTTGATTGATTCAGCGAGCTACACCTATATCCGTCAGCGCGAAATGAAAGGCTTAGGTCATGCTATTCTGACCGGGCGTGAGCTTGTGGGAGATGAACCGTTCGCCGTGGTATTGGCCGATGACCTGTGTGTTAACGAAGACAAAGGTGTGCTGGCGCAGATGGTTGAGTTGTACAAGCAGTTCCGCTGTTCGATTGTCGCCGTACAAGAAGTCCCAGAAACAGAGACGCATAAATACGGTGTGATTGCGGGTGAGATGATCAAAGATGACATCTTCCGCATCGACAATATGGTTGAAAAGCCAGAGCCGGGCACCGCACCAAGTAATCTGGCGATCATTGGTCGCTATATTTTGACTCCGGATATATTCGAATTAATTGAAAATACTGAGCCGGGCAAAGGTGGCGAAATTCAAATCACGGATGCGCTGATGCAGCAGGCACAGAACGGCTGCGTATTGGCGTACAAGTTTAAAGGTCAGCGTTTCGATTGTGGTAGCGTAGAAGGTTATATTGAGGCGACAAATTACTGCTTCGAGAATATTTACAACAAACCTTCGAAAAACCAGGTTGAAGAAGTGCCTGCCGAGAAGGTAGCTTAATTACGTTGGGGCCTAGGTACTTAAGTCCTAGGCCCTATAACCTCATACATCAATAAACCACCGTAAATCCTTTCTTCTCTAACTCCTTCCCCAATACTTGTTGGGCTTCATCTTCCCCATGAATCAAATGAATGGCTTTTGGTTGTGTGGGAATGCCAGTAATAAACTTGAGTAAATCACTTTTGTCTGCATGGGCGGAATAACCAGAAATAGTATGAATCTGAGCATTAACTTGGACTTCTTGATCATCTATCTCAATCTCTGAATTGCCTGATTGTATCTCCTCACCTAACGTGCCTTGAGCTTGATAACCTGCGAATAGCACATCATTTTTCTTATCAGGGAGTAGTGCTTTTAAATAGTTGACGATTCTGCCACCTTCACACATACCAGAAGCGGCCACGACGATGGCAGGTTCATCGGTTGAAGCAAGCCGGTTGACTAGGGCTTTATGCTCGGTGTGACTCTCTACAGTAATACACTGTTCAAACGCGAGTGGGTGGCGTTGATTCTCTAGCCTGTGCTTGGCTTCCTGGCTCCATAACATTTTGAAGCGACGATACGTTTTGGTGACTTCTTTGGCGAGAGGTGAGTCTAAGATGATCGGCAAGGAAGATGCCAAATCATGCTGGTTAATCAGTTGCTCAATGTCAAACAGCAGCTCCTGCGTTCGACCGACACTAAAGGCAGGAATCAAAATTACACCACCGTCTTTTAACGCATGATCAATGATGTTGTTTAAACGCTTTGTACGTGTCGCAATGTCTTCATGTTGTTTATCGCCGTAGGTTGACTCTATAAATAGGTAATCAGCTCTTTTAGGAGGGTGTGGATCGGGTAAAAGTGGCGTATTCGATGGTCCTAAATCTCCAGAGAAAACGACGATTTCACCATTTGACAGTTTAAACTCAACATAGGCGGAACCCAGAATATGACCTGCGGGCTGAAAGCGAACATCTGCGAGAACAGGGAGTTCTATCCACTGCTGATAATCAAAAGGTTTGAGTTGTTTCTTGATGATATTGAGGACTTGTTTTCGCTGGTGGTAGTTTAAACCGAGTTGCAGTTTCAAGCCGTCTTCAAGCATTAAGGGAACGAGTTCCGCTGTGGCTTGCGTGCAATAGATTGGCCCTTTAAATCCAGCAGCCAGTAACCAAGGCAGTCGGCCAATATGATCTATATGAGCGTGAGTGAGAACGAGAGCTTTTATCTGCTCGATAGGAAACTCGATATTCAGTGAGGCATTGCGTCCACCAAAGCTGAAGTCCTTGCCTTGAAATAGTCCACAATCAATCAAAATACTGCCATTGGCGAGCTTAAGCTCATGACAGGAGCCAGTAACGGTATGCTTTCCGCCATGATGGATCACACTGGCGATGTCTGATATTGGTGTCGTCATGCTTTCTCCTTAACTATTCAGCATAGGCGAGCAGGCAGTGAAAGAGTAAGGCTTATGCTTCCGTAGATTAGATGTAATAAGTTGGAAAAGTAACGAAATGCGATGAGGTTAGCACCGAAAAACATTGCCACCTTAAAGGGCTAATAAGGAGAGTTTAGGATATACGGAAATAGTTAGCTGTTGTTAAGTGTATTTGCATTAGTTTACTTTCTGTTTGGATATTCCTGATGTTGCAGGAACTTCTCGGAATGACGGTGTTGAGGAGATGAGCTAGGTCGAGGCTTATCTTACCAAGACGCGAGCGACTCGTCACAGTTTTTCAAGTTCGTGGTACAATTAGTATTAAGTTCAAAGAGTTCCTCTCGTAAATACAACGTAAGCGCTTTCCTGCTGTCGATTACAAGAGAAAACATGTAAAGGTTAAAGATGCAATCAGATCATGAATTCCAAAACTGGACGGTTATCGGTAAAGGTGCAGAGCGAGTTTGTTTTCAAAACCCTTCCAATCCTGCTCAATGTGTTAAGTTGAGCCAGAAAGACGCCGCGAAGCAAACCTATCGAGAAATTGAGTTTTTTGAGCGACTAAAAAAGAAAAGCGTTCAGTTCACGCATATCCCAGAATTTTTGGGGAAGGTGACAACAGAGACTCAAGTTGGCTTTAAGCAGCAAGTGGTTTTGGACGAGGACCTGTCAGTTTCATTAAACCTTACACAATATATTGTGCAGCAAGGGAATGAACTCGATATCGATCATTTGCTGCTGGAGATTCGAATTCTAAAAGATTACTTGATCGAGAACCGAGTTATACCAAGCGATTTAGTGTTGACGAACTTGTTGGTGCGGCAGTCTGAAGGGGCTATTACACTCTATTTGATTGATGGATTTGGTAATACAGAGTTTATTCCGGTATCGGACTTTATCCCTTACCTAATGCATAAGAAGATTAATCGTAAGTTTAAGAAATTTCTAAGGAAAAACTTGCACGTCTTCATCAAGAAGAAAAAAAACAGTTGAAGAGTTAGAGGCTTACGGTAAAAAAATCGATAAGTTTGAAGCCCTGTACCTTTGAAGGTGTTTTATTTGGTAGTTTGATGTTGGTGCGTGAAGGTTTTGAACCGAGATAGAGAAAGGGATGCATTGAGCATCCCTTTGTTATTTGTCTTGTTTAAAACAAGATTAAGCTTTTGCTGCTGCCGCTGCTTTAGCGATTGCTGCGAAGCTCTTCGCGTCTAGAGAAGCACCACCAACTAGAGCACCATCGATGTCTGGTTGTGAGAAGTATGCTTCTGCGTTTTCTGGTTTAACAGAACCGCCGTATTGGATGATTACTTGCTCAGCAACTGCTTCGTCTTTCGCTGCGATTAGTGCACGGATAGAAGCGTGGATGCGTTGTGCATCTTCAGCTGTTGCTGCTTTACCAGTACCGATTGCCCAGATTGGTTCGTAAGCAATGATTGCGCCGTTTAGAGCTTCAACGCCGTAAGCGTCGATAACTGCGTTGATTTGACGAGCACATACTGCTTCAGTTTCACCAGCTTCGTTTTGAGCTTCTGATTCACCGATACAGAAAACTGGTGTTAGGCCGTTTTCTTTAAGGAAGTTAAATTTCTTCGCGATGAACTCGTCTGATTCGTTGTGGTAATCACGACGCTCAGAGTGGCCGATGATGATGTGAGTAGCACCGAAATCTTTCAACATTTCTGGAGACATGTCGCCAGTGAAAGCACCGCTGTTGTTTAGGTCAGTGTTTTGCGCACCTAGAATGATCTTGTTACCGCCTTCTGCGATTACGCGCTCTGCTAGATCGATGTAAAGTGCTGGTGGAGCTACTGCTACGTCAACACCTTCAACGCCTTCAAGCTCAGCGTTAAGACCAGTTAGCAGCTCAGTTACCATCGCTTTGCTGCCGTTTAGTTTCCAGTTACCCATAACTACAGGACGACGCATAGGAATATCTCCGTATTATCTATTAATGATTAATGTAAAAAATCTACGAAAGAATATAACAGAATAATTTGAACAGATCATGATTGGTATCATGTCTTGTTCGGCTTTGTACATCTGGTCAGCGTAGCACTTGTTTCTGTCAGTTTTATCAAAAGCAATCGATTGGTGATCACGTAGACAGAATGATAGTTCATTCCTCGGAAATTGCAGCTTGGATTGGTATTACTACGCACTGGATTTTAATGTTGTAGAAAGGAATCAAAATGCCAAATTTGGTTTTAGAGTATTCGAACTCAGTGGAAGAGCGCGTCAACGTTCAAGGTTTACTAGAAGATTTACATAGAGCAGCGTTGGATTGCGGGCTTTTTGAATTGGCATCAGTGAAGTCAAGAACACTCCGCTGTCATAACTGGCTAATAGGTGAAGAAGGCGACAGTCTGGATTTTATCCATGTAAACTTTGAGTTACTGGCAGGGAGAACGTCAGAACAAAAACGTGCGTTATCCCGAGACTTAATGGTTGTACTTCAAGAGCAAGCCAGCCATGTTCATAGCTTAACGGTGAACATTCGCGATATGGATGTGGAGAGTTTTCAAAAAGTAGTGAATTGATAGAAACAGCTTGTTTCTCGTGTCTTTAGTTTTACGTTGTTCCTTCCTAAAGTGAACGGGCTCGGCTAATCTAGAGTTTTTATTTTCGGGGTAATTGTGAATGTTGACTAAAGAGCTACTGTTTTCTTTTCGAGGACGCATCGGGCGTAAAACGTTTTGGATATGGAACATTATCTATTACGTTTCTATCTTAGGTTTTGGTGTGGGTATCAATCAGCTGTTTCCGGCTTTTTCTCACCTTCTGCTGCCTATTTTTCTCTTGGTCATGCTTATTCCTGATCTCGCAATTACCACAAAGCGCTGGCATGACCGTGATAAATCGATTTATTGGTTAGCGCTGAATATTCCTTTGGTTTTGGGCCGACTCGCTACACCAATGACGAGTCCAGTTTCACAAGAGTCGGCTACGCCGCAACTGTTCATTGCTTCTATATCTTTAATTTGTGGCGTATGGATTTTGGTTGAATGTGGTTTATTAAAAGGAACGAAAGGCCCTAATAAGTACGGTCCTGATCCGGTTGGATAAATGATGCTGCTCGCTAGGACGACGAGTGAGCGTATTGGTAAGTTTAAGGGCGATTATTACAGGATCCGAGAGTCATCAACAATAATCGTCATTGTCCCTCATTGACCTGAATTGAACCACATTACGTGTCTTTTCAGGTTGTGGTGTTCCTTGCAACGCTTCTCTGAACTTCATCACTTGTTTCTGTAGTTCATTCATCAATACCACGTTGACATGATTTGGGTTTTTACAGTTGTTGATCACTCTGTCTATATGGCTCTGCTGCGCCCAAAGTCGTGGCTGCATGCTTTTCGATGCGCCTTCTATCATTTCGCGGGCCTTATCTTGTCGGAATTGCTCAAAAGCTTCCGGGTCATCTTGTGCCATTTGCATCAGTTCGTCGAAAGAGGGCAGAGGTTGCGGTTTGTGAGTACGCAGATTGGCCATCGTTTGTCTCCCAATCCATACGGATAGTTACACTTCGATATTAAAAGCGTATATCACGGAGAAGGGGAGAACGGCGAAATGACTCTGTAGTCTCAGATATAAGAGAGCATTTTCATAGGTGAGTTGTAGGCAGGAGCAGCGTGTTTCTAATCATTACCTACGCTTGAATACGGTATACGCAACGTCGCTGGCCGCTAATGATATGCTCAGTGCGTTCCACACGAGTTTCATCGCCAAGTAGTGCTTGGAACACACTTAGCTCTGACTGGCAGAGACTAGGACAACGTGTAGCAGCTTTACAAATAGGGCAGTGGTTCTCAATTAAGATAAAACCGTGCTCATCTTGCTCTAGTTCTGCCATGTAGCCTTCTTGTTCTCGTAATGAGACGAGCGTTTTCAATTTGCTTTCCAGCGTGTCACATTGCTCAAGATGTAGGCGATAGTTTTGTAACGTGAGCTTTTCGCGTTCAGAGGTCACTTTCTCGAGGCCATCTTTACCAAAGATGTGTTCGACCGCTTCGATGAATTGTACGGTGAGTTCACCATGGCGGTCGGCAAATTGCTCATGGCCTTTTTGAGTGAGAGCCCAGTGTCTGGTCGGGCGACCGACTTTGACTTTGACGTCGTAGATAGACAGGATGCCATCATCTTCTAAACCTTGCAGATGCTGGCGAGCACCCATGGTGGTCATTCCAAGTTCAGAAGAGAGTAGTTTTGCCGTGACAGAGCCGTCACGCTTAACGATTTGCAATATCCTATCTACGGTTTTCATATTCCCACCATTTATATGTCATGACATATTATGCGCGATAGGTTTTGTAAAGAAAAGTGTTGACTTAGTTTTGGTGAGATAAGCGAGATTCTAGGGCCGTTTATCCAGGCCCTAAAATCTCTGATATTTATTAAAGAATAATATCGCGCACTTCTTGGTCTTTACGCTCTAAGTAATGGATCGACTTGATGCGACGGATGGTGCGGCAGCGACCACGAATGAGTAAGGTTTCTGTTGTCGCGATATTGCCCTGGCGAGTAATGCCTTCTAACAGATCACCTTTGGTGATGCCTGTCGCGGAGAAAACAACGTTGTCGCTGCATGCCATGTCTTCCAGTTTCAACACGACGTTTGCTTTCACACCCATCTCTTCACAGCGTTTTAGTTCTGCTGCGCCGTAGATGCGGTTTTCTTCTGTATTACCTTTTACTTCATGACGAGGAAGTAGACGGCCAAGCATGTCACCATCTAGTGCACGAATGACCGCCGCAGAAACTACGCCTTCTGGTGCGCCGCCAATGCAGTACATGACGTCGACTTCGCTGTCTGGCATACAAGTCAGGATTGAAGCAGCCACGTCACCGTCTGGCACAGCAAATACACGTACGCCCATTGCCTGCATTTCTGCGATCACTTTGTCGTGACGAGGCTTAGCCAGCGTGATCACAACTAAAGTGTCTAGAGTTTTGTTCAGGGCCTTGGCGATGTTCTCTAGGTTTTCTTTTAGAGGCTTCTCCAAATCGATAACGCCTTTTGCACCTGGGCCAACCACGAGTTTTTCCATGTACATGTCAGGTGCTTTAAGGAAGCTGCCTTTTTCACCGGCCGCGAGAACCGCTAAAGCATTTGATTGACCCATGGCCGTCATGCGTGTGCCTTCGATAGGATCGACTGCAATATCGACTTCATCGCCACCAATACCCACTTGCTCACCGATGTACAGCATTGGTGCATCATCGATTTCACCTTCGCCAATAACAATTTCACCGCTGATTTCTGTTTTGTTCAGTAGTGTGCGCATAACCTCAACGGCTGCACCGTCCGCTGCGTTTTTATCGCCGCGACCAAGCCATTTATAACCAGCCAGTGCTGCACCTTCAGTAACACGGGAAAATGCCATTGCTAAATCACGTTTCATGATGTCTCCAAGTAAGCAAGAGGGAAGAAGAATTTGCGCGGCGATTTTACCATAACGAGTGTTAAACGTTTGCGTTTTTGCCGAGCTTTTACTTTGGTTAAGTTGAATTTGATCAATACTGAGTGCGTTTTTCTCGTGGCGAGAGGCAAATACCTTGCTCAAAAATGCTTCGGTGATCAGAAAAGTCAGCATTTAGTGAGATTGCGCCGGTTTTTTAACCGAATGATGCAAAATATCGAATATAGTGAGTGTTTCTCGTCGCAACGCTGAGTAGAATGAACCTCATATAGGTAAGGTGCGCGCCTGTCTCGTGCATCATCCCAACGGAACAACATAGGTAGGCCAAGATGTCTTTTGAAGTATTAGCACAACTAGAATCTAAAATTCAAACTGCAGTTGACACAATCACTCTTCTTCAAATGGAAGTTGAAGAGCTGAAAGAAGATAAAGTAAAGCTAGAAGCACAAGCAAACGAGCTTCGCACGCAACGTGAAGAGCTTGAGCAAAAAGCTGAGCAAGCACAGCAAGAGCACGCGCAGTGGCAAGAGCGCATTCGTGCACTACTTGGCAAAATGGAAGAAGTGGAATAATTCTACTTTTCTGTCCAGAATTGAAAACACCCGCTATAAGCGGGTGTTTGTGTATTTGGTGTAGGGAAAAGCGCTAAAGCCTAGGATCTTGTTCCTCTAACTCTTCTTCCTCAACTTCCTCGTCCAGTTCTAGGTCGATATTGAGCGGTTCTGGAGACAGAATGATGCCAGTGCTGTCCGCGTAAATGTAGTCTTCTGGTAGAAAGCTAACGCCGCCAAAGTTCACCGGTACGTCGAGTTCACCTATACCCTGGCTAGATGCGCCGACAGGAATAGAGGCGAGAGCCTGAATGCCAAGGTTCATATCTTCCAGTTCGTCGACTTCACGAACGCAGCCGTATACGACAATGCCTTCCCACTCATTTTCTTCTGCGATGGTTGCGATTTCTGCGTCGACAAGGGCTTTGCGTAAGGAACCACCGCCGTCAATTAGCAGCACGCGACCTAAGCCATCTTGCTCTAACGTTTCACGGATCAGAGAATTGTCTTCAAAACACTTGATGGTGGTGATTTGTCCGGCAAAGGAAGCGCGACCGCCAAAATTACTGAACATTGGTTCAACCACATCTACCTGCTCGAGGTAAATATCACAGAGTGCTGAGGTATTGTATTCCATAGCGTACCTTTCTAAACAGAAACTGGTTGTCTTTGAGTATATCTGGGCATTAAGTCAATGCAATGACAATCCTTTTTTAACTTACCAGAGTTTGAGCTACCACAATTGTTGCAAATAAAACGTTGGTAACCAGCGAGCATTTTACGATCACTGGCATCATAGGTGCGATCTGTGCAGGCTTTTCGGTTTCCCAAACGGCTTTGCCATGATGGGCGACAAAATAAATGCTTAATAAGAATGGCAGACTGATCCAAACCGGTTTGTCCTGAATAAGCAGGTAAACAGCGAAAGCGAGAATAGCACCACCTAATAAGATGAAATGGTACTGCTTGGCTTTCTGTTGTCCTAAGCGCACGGCTACGGTCCGTTTTCCACACTCACGGTCGTTATCAATATCACGCATGTTATTGATATTAAGAACGGCGACGGCCAGTAAGCCGCACCCTAAAGCGGGTAAGAATAGGGTGGTATCGACATGTCCGGTATGCAGGAAATAGGTACCGGATACGCCAAGCAAGCCAAAAAACAGAAAGACAGAAATATCACCCAGTCCGACATAACCGTACGGTTTGCTGCCCATTGTGTAGGCGATGGCGGCGAGGATGGCAAGAATACCCAATCCGATGAAGGTGAGAATACTTTCAAGAGAGCTCAAAGAGTAAAACACTAAGATCAGGCCGGAAATGACGGTTAGCACGATGTTGAAGCCAATTGCCTGCTTCATTTGCTCTTTAGTTACCGCGCCAGACTGTAAAGCACGCAGTGGACCAAGGCGTTTTTCATTGTCGGTTCCTTTTACTGCGTCGCCATAATCGTTGGCCAGATTGGAAAGGATCTGTAACAGAGTCGCGGTGATAAACGCCATCAAGGAAATAGGCAGAGAAAATTGACCCGCAGCATACGCAAGCACACTACCAGTAAGAATAGAGACTAATGCCAGTGGTAATGTTTTGGGACGAGCGGCGTCGAGCCAGATCTGTAGAGATTGTTTCATGGATATTTCGTGCTAGTAACCGATGTGTCCAGTATAAGCATAAAGAAGCAGATGCGCTATTGACCTAAAGCAAGTCAAAGAGAGTCAGGAAGTTAAGGGTTGGTTGAAAAGCGAGGTTCTGGATTTTGAAGTATGAGAATAGCATTTCAAGCACGAGTGCCGGCGATTGCACAAATACACTGATGTTGAATTGTCTCCGCAGAACTAAAAAGCCCAGAGAGTGAAATCTCTGGGCTTTGTTGATTAGCGTGCTTATTAAAGAATAAAGCGGCTTAGATCTTCATCTTCAATTGTATCGCCCAGACGAGCTTGCACGTAGGCAGCGTCAATCACAAACTTAGCGCCAGATTGCTCTGCTGCATCGTAAGAGATTTCGTCCATCAGACGTTCCATAACGGTATGCAGACGACGAGCACCGATGTTTTCGGTGGTTTCATTTACTGTCCATGCGGCTTCAGCAATTCGCGTGATACCGTCTTCAGTAAATTCAATGTCTACATCTTCTGTCTTCATCAACGCGATGTATTGCTCAGTCAATGACGCTTTAGGTTCGGTCAGAATACGTTTGAAGTCGTTACTGCTTAGTGCTTCAAGTTCAACACGAATTGGCAAACGGCCTTGCAGCTCTGGGATAAGGTCAGAAGGCTTCGCGACCTGGAATGCACCAGAAGCCACAAACAAGATATGGTCTGTTTTTACCATGCCGTGTTTGGTTGAAACAGTGCTGCCTTCAATCAGAGGTAGCAGGTCACGCTGAACACCTTCACGAGAAACGTCAGGGCCAGAGCTTTCACCACGTTTACAGATCTTGTCGATCTCATCAATGAAGACGATACCGTTGTTTTCAACGTTGTAAATCGCTGCTTCTTTCAGCTCTTCCTGGTTCACAAGCTTCGCTGCTTCTTCCTCGGCAAGGGCTTTCATCGCATCTTTGATTTTCAGCTTGCGCTTCTTCTTGGTATCGCCCGCTAGGTTCTGGAACATACCTTGAAGTTGGTTGGTCATCTCTTCCATACCAGGAGGCGCCATGATCTCGACACCCATTTGCGGCGCGGCGACATCGATTTCAATCTCTTTATCGTCCAGCTGACCTTCACGTAATTTTTTACGGAAAATCTGGCGAGTGTGTGAGCTATCATCGCTCTGTTCTGCTTGTCCCCAGCTGTCACGAGCTGGTGGCAGTAGTGCATCAAGAATACGCTCTTCAGCTTGCTCTTCAGCGCGGAATTTTACTTTTTCCATCGCTTGTTGATGAGTGAGCTTCACTGCAACATCGGTAAGATCACGGATGATGGTTTCTACTTCTTTACCAACGTAACCTACTTCAGTGAATTTAGTCGCTTCTACTTTAATGAACGGCGCATTTGCAAGCTTCGCGAGGCGGCGTGCAATTTCAGTTTTACCAACACCAGTTGGACCGATCATTAGGATGTTTTTAGGTGTAACTTCGACACGTAGGCTTTCTTCAAGCTGCATACGACGCCAGCGGTTACGAAGAGCAATCGCAACCGAACGTTTTGCTTTGTCTTGACCAATAATATGGCGGTTCAGTTCATGAACGATTTCGCGAGGGGTCATTTCAGACATATTCTTTCCTTACTTCGTTACGATTACTCGGCTGGAGCGGCCAGCTCTGCAGTTGATTCTAGCTCTTCTACAGTGTGATTGTGGTTGGTGAATACACAAATATCGCCCGCAATGTTCAATGCTTTTTCTGCGATTTCACGAGCATCCAGATCTGTGTTCTCTAACAGTGCCGTTGCTGCTGCTTGTGCGTATGCACCACCAGAACCGATCGCAATCAAGTCATTTTCTGGCTGAACCACATCACCATTACCGGTGATAATTAAAGATGCAGTTTCGTCTGCAACAGCAAGTAGTGCTTCTAGCTTACGAAGCGCGCGATCACTACGCCAGTCTTTCGCCAGCTCTACAGCGGCTTTGGTCAAATGGCCTTGGTGCATTTGCAGTTTGCTTTCGAAGCGCTCGAAAAGGGTGAAGGCGTCCGCAGTACCGCCGGCAAAACCAGCCAGTACTTTATTGTTGTAAAGGCGGCGAACTTTACGCGCGTTACCTTTCATTACGGTATTGCCTAGAGATACCTGGCCATCACCCGCGATGACGACTTTATTATTTCGACGTACAGATACAATGGTAGTCACAGTCGACCTCTTAATTATTTCTCTTTGGAAGTAATATTGTATATGGGGGATAGGAAAAGGGGATTCAAGGGGAAATTAAAGGATGGGGTTTCGGTGGAGTAGGTTTCTAGTGACCTAGGGCCGATTAAACTGGCCCCAGGTTGTACTTTATCGCTAGAAATTCTCTTTCCAAATCGCACACGGCTCGATTTTAGCGCGTTGCAATTTATGGCGATCTTTCTCTGCATCGCGCTTAAATTTGTATGGGCCTAGAATAATCCGGTACCAAGAGCTGCCTTCTTTCTTAACAATTTTGCTGGTTAAGCCCTGGAAAGCGATGGCGAGCTTACGCTCTTCTGCCTGTGCCTGGGTCTTATAAGCGCCACACTGCATGATGTAAGGGATTTTCGAGACTTGAATCTCTTTGGCGACCACTTCCACTTCGCGATTTGGGAGAGATTCTACGTATTCCCATTTTTCTTCGGGTGGGGGAGGTAAATCTGTCTTTGCCTTAGGCTTGCTGACTGGAGCCGTTGATTGCTGCACAACTTGTGGCTGGGGCTCTGGATCATTGTTTAGCAAATATAGCCCATAGCCAAAACCACCCACTAGCACGATTGCCAGTAGACCACTACGCCAAGGTTTCTTTCTTGAAGGCTGTTTTTTTGTCGACTTTTTTGGGGTACCACGCCCCCTTCTTACATAATCTTTGTTTGCCACGGTCATTTCTGGTCATCAAGAATTCTTCCAAATATGTTAATCCAGAACGAGTTGAGAAAACACCCTGTTTCTCTAATCTTGATAGATACATATAAAAAAGCAGCACCAAATGAGTGCTGCTTTTAATGGACAGAAACTTAACTGCTCTTAGCGAGAAAAGCTTACGCTCGCTGAGGAGGCGCCGCACTTCCGCGCACAATCAGGTTAGTCTCCAGAAGACGAGATCCAGAATGCACATCGTGGCCTTTTAAAAGCTCTAACATCATTAGCATCGCTTGTCGGCCAATCTCGTAGCGAGGCTGAGAGATAGTCGTTAACGGTGGATCACAGTACTGCGCGAAATTGATGTCATCAAAACCTACGACCGATAGATCTTGTGGTACACGGAAGCCGAGTTTTTTCGCTTCTTGAATGGCGCCGATTGCCATCGTGTCACAGTGGCAGAAAATCGCGGTTGGTGGTTCCGCTAGTTCCAGCAGTTTACGCACTGCTTTTGCTCCGCCGTCAAAAGAGAACTCGGTGACAATACTGTATTGTGGGTCTTTATTGATCCCTGCACGACGCAGCGCTTGCTGGTAGCCTTGCTGACGGAATTGGCACAATACCGCGGTATCAGGACCTGAAATTTGCGCAATACGTTTGTGGCCAAGCTGAGTCAGATAATTGACCGCTTCAAAGGCAGAAGTCAGGTTATCGATATGAACGGTTGGCAGTTCCAGCTCAGGCGCAAATTCACACGCCATGACCATTGGTGGCAGGTTTTTCTGCTCTGGCTTACTCACATCAAACGGTAAGTCAGTACCAAGTAGCAGCATCCCGTCTGCTTGCTTTGTAAATACCAAGTTTACGAATGAGCTTTCGCGTTTCTTCTGCTGGCCACTGTCTCCAAGTAAAACCAGGTAGCCGTGCTCCATCGCTGCATCTTCGATACCACGGATGATTTCGGAAAAGTAAGGGTCGCAGATGTCAGGAACGATCGTAACAATGGTTTTCGATTCGTTTCGTCGTAAATTACGCGCTAATGAATTTGGTGAATAACCTGCTTCGAGTACCGCGTCTTCAACTCTTTTTCTGGTTGAAGAGGAGACTTTCTCCGGATTCATTAATGCTCGAGATACCGTCGCGGTAGACACTCCCGCAAGCTGGGCAACATCCTTCATTGTCGCCATAGTTTTTTAACCTCTCAAATTGTTCGCCAAGGTGACGTTATTCCCTGTAGTGAAATTACTGTTATTGAGTACAGATAAATTCGCACTTTACCATCACATTTCTGGTGTTTATTTGCCGAGTAAAGTACGTCTTTATTACCAGAACAACACTTCAAATTTGGGGAATCGCTATGGTGTTCATTTAAAGTCTTTTTCTGCAAAGCACTTAAGACTTTACTAATTGGGATAGTCTATTCATTTCTATAGCGAAAGTTACGGTCTGTTTAACAAAATCCACAATGACAACGTGATATGTATCACATTAAAAGGTAATTCATTACATAGCTAAACGTTTGCTAGCTGAGATCCTGTGGTTCTATGTCTAAATTCCAACGTACTTTCTTGGCATTAGGTAACAACTCAATAGCAGGTTTGGCACTGGTTAATAACTTTTGCATTAATGACCGGTGTTGGGTTTGCAGCAAGAGTTGCCAGCGATATTTGCCCGCCCGTTTAGCCAAAGGTGAGGGGGTCGGGCCAAGTACCATACAAGTGTCGTCAAACAGTGGGTGAGACTCCAGCGTAAAACGAACTTGGCGCAGGAAGTCTTCGACTACCTCACTTTGGTTTGCCTCTGCTTTAAATAGAGTCAGGTAACTGTAGGGAGGCAGTTGCGCTAATTTCCGCTCCTCTAATGCGGTCATGGCAAAGTGGCGGTAATCTTTTTGCAGCAGTGCTTGTAACAAACTGTGCTCGGGGTGGTGAGTCTGCAAAATTACTTCTCCAGGCTTACTCGCACGACCAGCCCGCCCCGCAACCTGAATAAAAAGCTGCGCGAGGCGTTCAGATGCCCGGAAATCACTGCTGTATAAAGAGCCATCCACATCCAACAAGGCAACCAGCGTTACGTTGGGGAAGTGGTGTCCTTTAGCAAGCATCTGGGTACCAATTAAAATCTGGAACTCACCTTTACGAATCGATTCAAGGGCATCTTCTAAGCTGCCCTTGCGGCGGGTGCTGTCTCTGTCGATACGAATGGCTTTGTATTCTGGGAAGAGTTGCATCAATTGATGCTCTAACTGCTCTGTGCCGACACCGACTGTTACTAACTGAGTGGAACCACATCCCTGACACTGATGAATTACAGGTTGCTGAGATCCGCAATGATGGCAGCGTATTTCGTTACTGTATTGATGAAAGGTGTAGTAGGCATCACAGCGCTTACACTCGGCTATCCAGCCACATTCATGACACATTAGGGCTGGGGAGAAACCTCGGCGGTTAAGAAACAGCATCACCTGATTGCCCGCTTTTAGGTGTTTACGCATTTCGGCAATCAGTGGCGCAGACAATCCACTTTCTAAATACTGACCTTTTACGTCGAGTACTTTATTGGTGGTCGGCACCGCTGAGCCTGCACGCTGAGTTAGTGTCAGGTGATGATATTTACCCGTCAACGCATTGTGCAGCGTTTCAAGAGCCGGAGTCGCAGAACCCAACACAATAGGCACTTGCTCTTTGTGCGCACGCATTACAGCAACATCACGAGCGTGGTAGCGCAAACTGTCTTGTTGTTTATATGAAGAGTCGTGTTCTTCGTCGACAATAATAATGCCGAGATCGGCAAATGGCGTCAGTAGGGCGGAGCGTGTCCCGATGATAATTCCAGCCGCTTTATCACGAGCCGATAACCAAGCGTTTAAACGTTCGGTATCATTCAATCCTGAGTGGATAACATCAACCGGCACGTTAAAGCGGTGCTTAAAGCGGTTGATAGTTTGTGGTGTCAGGCCTATCTCTGGCACCAGAACTAACGCTTGTCGTCCTTTTTCCAACACTGGCTTGATCAGATTGAGGTAAACCTCGGTCTTACCAGAACCTGTTACGCCCTCTAATAAATAGCAGGCAAAACCACTTTGGCTATTGACGCTGGCGATGGCTAACGCCTGCTCATGGTTAAGTTTGGGTTTGTCGACGTCGTTTTCGACTTGCTGAGGCCAGTTTGAAATCGTTGGCATTTTCTCAATTCGCTCAATCCAACCTTTCTCTTCGACCGATTTCAGCACTGTTGAGGCGATCTCTTGCTCTACAAATTCTTGGTGCGGTACGGCTCCGTCTACCAGGATTTGCAGAACTTTTTGTTGCTTCACGGCCCGACGATCAAGCCCTTGCATCAGCTTGTCTTTACCGGATTCGGTAATTTGCCACTCTTGTAGCGTCGCAAAATCTGCAGGCTTTCCTTTACGTAGAGCTGCTGGCATCGCATTGTGTAGCGTATCTCCAAGTGGGTATTGGTAGAACTGGCTGCACCAATTTAGCAGAGAATAAAGCGTCTCTGGCCATATCGGTTGGGAGTCTAATACCGCTTTGATTGGCTTAAGCTGATCTTTAGGAAAGTCGGAGTGGTTTACCATTGCGGTGACGATGCCAACTAACGTTTGACGTCCAAAAGGTACGGATACGCGCCCGCCAATGATCGGAAACAGGTGCCCCGGAATGGCGTAATCAAATTGTTTGTCGAGCGGAACGGGTAATGCCACTCTAGCAATGGTTGGGCGCATAAATTTTTAGCTATTAAAAAGAGGGAAAGGAAATGAGAGTCTATTAAAATCGGTATGGAAATTCGAGTAAAGCAATATGATTCAGCGTGAATCGTGCCTCTATGATTAGTCTGGCTAAAAAAGTGGCGAAAAAGTTGTCAAATGTGTTGATCCGAGCAATGTGATTCTTTACTATATCGCGCCTTGAGATATGGCTTCGGCAATTAGTTGATGCGGTATCCCATTTTATTATTAATTGCGTGTGGTGTGCGGCTTAGATTCGTATAGCGACACGGCCTACTATTGAGGTTATCCCATGAAAGCTGGTATCCACCCAGAATACAAAGCAGTAAAAGCGACTTGTTCTTGCGGCAACTCTTTTGAGTTCAACTCTACTCTAGGTAAAGAGTCTATCCACCTAGACGTATGTGACAAGTGTCACCCATTCTACACTGGTAAGCAACGTATCGTTGATACAGGCGGCCGTGTTGATCGCTTCAACAAGCGTTTCGGTGCACTATCAAGCGGTAAGAAATAATAGCAGCCGCTATTACGATTACAGTTTAGAAAAGGACGCTTCGGCGTCCTTTTTGTTTTCAGCCCTAAACCACCTACTTCAGTAGGTGGTTATCATCCGCCTCGGCTTTGCCTGTAAATCTACTCATGCTAAATGCATCTTTGATTTTTCCAGAAGTCAAAGAGGACAAATAACATGAGTAGATACAATCAAGTTTCCTCACCTTAGGAAGAACAGGCTTTGGGGTAATCACTTTTGGCAAAGAGGCTATTTTGTCGATAGTGTTGGAATCAATGAAGAAATAATACGCCGATATGTAAGACATCAAGAGAAGCAAGAGCGAGTAGAGCAGCAGCAATTGGCGCTGGACTAAACAAAGGCCCCCTTTTAGGGGGCTCACACAAAGCCACCTTCTTTAGAAGGTGGTAATTTACTTTAATGGTTACCAAGCGAAGAGGGATGTATAGGGTTTGAAATATTCCCGATTATTTTTCACTCAGTGCTTGCAACCTAAAGTGTGAACTGTATAATGCAGCGCACTGGTTAAGCCAGTTGTGAACCAATGAGCAGTGAGGAGCGAGCAAATCTAAGGATTTGTGAGGTAATGTATACTCAGCTTATGTTCGCGGTTAATACAATTAGCTATCTTTTCTTCGGAAAAACTATCCTCAAAGGTGACTTTGGCATATAGGGATAGTTAATCGAAAATTAACTGACAATGCGTCCTAATCTTGGATGCTACGGTTTCACATAAATCAATCGGCATTCTCTCGTCTTGACGAGTTTGAGTGGCGATATTGTTTGTGTAATTTATTAAATTTGGAGCTCTGTCTCATGCAGAACCAACGTATCCGTATCCGCCTAAAAGCTTTCGATTACAAACTAATCGATGCTTCTACAGCGGAAATCGTTGAAACAGCTAAGCGCACTGGCGCACAGGTTCGTGGTCCAATCCCACTGCCAACTCGTAAAGAGCGTTTCACAGTTCTTATCTCTCCACACGTTAACAAGAAAGCACGTGACCAGTACGAAATCCGTACTCACAAGCGTCTAATCGACATCGTTGAGCCAACAGACAAGACTGTTGATGCTCTAATGCGTCTAGACCTTGCTGCGGGCGTTGACGTTCAAATTAGCCTAGGTTAAGGGAGATTAGAAGTATGATTGGTCTAATCGGTCGTAAAGTGGGCATGACCCGCGTATTTACTGAAGAAGGCGTTTCTATCCCAGTAACAGTTGTTGAGGTTGAAGCTAACCGTGTTTCTCAAGTGAAAACTCTTGAAACTGACGGCTACGCAGCAATCCAGGTTACAGCTGGTTCTAAGAAAGCTAACCGTGTAAACAAAGCTGAAGCAGGTCACTTTGCTAAAGCTGGCGTTGAAGCTGGTCGCGGTCTTTGGGAATTCCGTTTAGAAAACGGCGAAGAGTTCGAAGTTGGTTCAGAACTAACTGTTGAACTATTCAACGAAACTAAGAAAGTAGACGTTACTGGTACATCTAAGGGTAAAGGTTTCCAAGGCGCTGTTAAGCGTTGGAACTTCCGTACTCAAGATATGACTCACGGTAACTCATTGTCTCACCGTGCTCCTGGTTCTATCGGTCAATGTCAGACTCCAGGTCGCGTATTTAAAGGCAAGAAAATGGCAGGTCACATGGGTGCTGAGCGTGTAACGACTCAAAACCTAGAGATCGTACGTGTTGACGCTGAGCGCAACCTGCTTCTTATTAAAGGTGCAGTCCCAGGCGCAACTGGCGGCAACGTGATCGTTAAACCAGCTGTTAAAGCATAACGTCTCAGGAGTAAGTAATGGAACTAATGGTTAAAGGTGCCGATGCACTAACTGTTTCCGAAACTACTTTCGGACGTGAGTTTAACGAAGCTCTTGTACACCAAGTAGTTGTTGCGTACGCAGCAGGTGCTCGTCAAGGTACTCGTGCTCAAAAAACACGTTCAGAAGTTTCTGGCGGTGGCGCTAAGCCATGGCGTCAAAAAGGTACTGGCCGTGCGCGTGCTGGTACAATCCGTAGCCCAATCTGGCGTACAGGTGGTGTTACTTTTGCTGCGAAACCACAAGATCACAGCCAAAAAGTAAACAAAAAAATGTACCGTGGTGCTATGAAGAGCATTCTTTCTGAGCTTGTTCGTCAAGAGCGTCTAATCGTTGTTGATAACTTCTCAGTTGAAGCACCAAAGACTAAAGAGCTAGTTGCTAAGCTTAAAGAGCTTGAGCTAACTGACGCTCTAATCGTGACTAGCGAAGTAGATGAGAATCTATTCCTAGCTGCTCGTAACCTATACAAAGTTGACGCACGTGATGTTGCTGGTATCGATCCAGTATCTCTAATCGCGTTTGACAAAGTTGTAATGACTGCAGAAGCAGTTAAGCAAGTAGAGGAAATGCTAGCATGATCACTGAAGAGCGTATCCTAAAAGTTCTACGTGCACCGCACATCTCTGAAAAAGCAACTATGGCAGCTGAGAAAGCGAACACTATCGTTTTCAAAGTAGCTAAAGATGCGACTAAAAAAGAGATCAAAGCAGCTGTAGAAAAGCTATTTGAAGTTGAAGTTAAGTCTGTAAATACTCTTATCACTAAGGGTAAGACCAAACGTCAAGGTCTACGCCAAGGTCGCCGCAGCGACGTTAAGAAAGCGTACGTTACTTTGAAAGAAGGTCAAGATCTTGACTTCGTTGGCGGCGCGGAATAACAGGAGTAGTTAAAAATGGCTATTGTTAAATGTAAGCCGACTTCCCCTGGTCGTCGTCACGTTGTTAAAGTTGTTAACGCTGACCTACACAAGGGCAAGCCATACGCACCTCTTCTAGAGAAAAACTCTAAGAACGGTGGTCGTAACAACAAGGGTCGTATCACAGTACGTCACATCGGCGGTGGTCACAAGCACCACTACCGTGTAGTTGACTTCAAACGTACTAAAGATGGTATTCCAGCGACAGTTGAGCGTCTTGAATACGATCCAAACCGTAGCGCAAACATTGCTCTAGTTCTTTACAAAGACGGTGAGCGTCGCTACATCCTAGCACCTAAAGGTGTTGTAGCTGGTGATGTTATTCAGTCTGGTGTTGATGCACCAATCAAAGCTGGTAACACTCTACCAATGCGTAATATCCCAGTAGGTTCAACAGTACATAACGTTGAACTTAAGCCTGGTAAAGGTGGTCAGCTAGCTCGTTCGGCTGGTGCTTACGCTCAAATCGTTGCTCGCGACGGTGCGTACGTAACTATCCGTCTACGTTCTGGCGAGATGCGCAAAGTTCTTTCTGAAGGCCGTGCAACAATCGGTGAAGTTGGTAACTCTGAGCACATGCTACGTGAACTTGGTAAAGCAGGTGCATCACGTCATCGCGGTATCCGTCCAACGGTTCGTGGTGTTGTAATGAACCCGATTGACCACCCACATGGTGGTGGTGAAGGCCGTACTTCTGGTGGTCGTCACCCAGTATCTCCTTGGGGTATGCCTACTAAAGGCTTCAAGACTCGTAAGAACAAACGCACTGACAAGTACATCGTACGTCGTCGTAACAAGTAATCTATATAAAGAGGAATCGCCATGCCACGTTCTCTCAAGAAAGGTCCTTTTATTGACCTACACTTGCTGAAGAAGGTAGAGAAAGCGGTGGAAAGCGGAGACAAAAAGCCTATTAAGACTTGGTCCCGTCGTTCAATGATCATCCCTACGATGATCGGTTTGACCATCGCTGTCCATAATGGTCGTCAGCACGTACCAGTATTTGTAACTGATGAAATGATCGGTCACAAACTGGGTGAATTCGCACCAACACGCACTTACCGCGGTCACGCTGCGGATAAGAAAGCTAAGAAGCGCTAAGGAGTAGATAATGGAAGCAATTGCTAAACATAACTTTGCTCGCATTTCGCCTCAGAAAGCTCGCTTAGTTGCGGATCTAATCCGTGGTAAATCTGTTGACCAAGCTCTAGAAATCCTAACGTTCAGCAACAAAAAAGCTGCTGCACTAGTTAAGAAAGTTCTAGAGTCTGCTATCGCTAACGCGGAGCACAACGAAGGTGCAGATATTGACGATCTGAATGTCGCAAAAATCTTTGTAGATGAAGGCCCAACCATGAAGCGTATTATGCCTCGTGCTAAAGGTCGTGCGGATCGTATCTTGAAGCGTTCAAGCCACATCACTGTTGTTGTAGCAGATCGCTAGAGACTAGGAGAGTAAGCAATGGGTCAAAAAGTACATCCAAATGGTATTCGTCTAGGCATCGTTAAGCCTTGGAATGCTACATGGTTTGCTAACACCAAAGATTTCGCTGACAACCTAGACGGCGACTTCAAGGTACGTCAGTTCCTTACAAGTGAACTGAAAAAAGCGTCTCTATCACGTATCGTTATCGAGCGTCCTGCTAAGAGCATCCGTGTGACTATTCACACTGCTCGTCCAGGCGTTGTTATCGGTAAGAAAGGTGAAGACGTTGAGAAGCTACGCGCAGCTGTAGCTAAAATTGCAGGTGTACCAGCGCAAATTAACATCGCTGAAGTACGTAAGCCTGAACTAGATGCGCAACTTGTTGGTGACAGCATCGCGTCTCAGCTAGAGCGTCGTGTTATGTTCCGTCGTGCTATGAAGCGCGCAGTACAAAACGCAATGCGCCTAGGCGCTAAAGGTATCAAAGTGGAAGTAAGCGGTCGTCTAGGCGGCGCTGAAATCGCACGTTCAGAGTGGTACCGTGAAGGCCGTGTGCCTCTACACACTCTACGTGCTGACATTGATTACGCAACTTCTTCGGCTCACACTCAATACGGTGTGATCGGCATTAAAACTTGGATCTTCAAAGGTGAAATCCTAGGTGGTATGCCAGCAGCTAACGCTGTAGAGCCTAAAGGCGACAAGCCTAAGAAGCAGCGTAAAGGCCGTAAGTAAGGAGTCGACAGATGCTACAACCTAAACGTACTAAGTTCCGTAAGGTTCAGACTGGTCGTAACCGTGGTCTAGCTAAAGGTACTGATGTAAGCTTCGGCGAATTCGGTCTTAAAGCTGTTGGCCGTGGTCGTCTAACTGCTCGTCAAATCGAAGCGGCACGTCGTGCAATGACACGTCACGTTAAGCGTCAAGGTAAAATCTGGATCCGTGTGTTCCCAGACAAACCAATCACAGAAAAACCACTTGAAGTTCGTCAAGGTAAGGGTAAAGGTAACGTTGAGTACTGGGTAGCCCAAATCCAACCTGGTAAGGTTATGTACGAAATGGGTGGTGTACCTGAAGAATTGGCACGTGAAGCGTTCCGTCTTGCGGCACGTAAACTGCCTTTCAAAACTACATTTGTAACTAAGCAGGTGATGTGATGAAAGCACAAGATCTACGCGAGAAAAGCGTTGAAGAGCTTAACGCTGAGCTAATGAATTTGCTACGCGAACAGTTCAACTTGCGCATGCAAGCTGCGACTGGTCAACTACAGCAAACTCATACTCTGAAAGCTGTACGCCGTGATATCGCACGTGTGAAAACTGTTTTGACTGAGAAGGCAGGCGCATAATGAGCGAAGTAAAACGTACTCAACAAGGTCGTGTTGTTAGCGACAAGATGGACAAGTCTATCACTGTTGCTATCGAACGTTTCGTAAAACACCCAATCTACGGTAAATACGTAAAACGTACGACTAAAGTACACGCACATGACGAGAACAACGAGTGTGGCCTAGGCGACACAGTTGAAATCGCAGAGTGTCGTCCACTGTCTAAGACTAAGTCTTGGACTTTGGTAAAAGTTCTAGAAAAGGCGAAGATTTAATCTCGTTAATTC
The DNA here is from genome assembly GCF_033340395.1 of Vibrio sp. 1159. Taxonomy (NCBI): domain Bacteria; kingdom Pseudomonadati; phylum Pseudomonadota; class Gammaproteobacteria; order Vibrionales; family Vibrionaceae; genus Vibrio; species Vibrio sp. 1159. Next base: position 181,456 of record NZ_JAWOWL010000001.1, read on the forward strand.
TATGAAACTAAAGCGGCTCCAAAATATTTTTGGAGCCGTTTATTTTTTGACTACCCAATCACAAAAAAGGGTGGTACAATTCGCGTCCCTTTTAAAGAGGCAGCCCGACCCGTGATGGGTCTAGTTATTAATATTTAGCGGAGCACTAACATGATCCAAATGCAAAGTATGCTGGACGCAGCTGATAACTCAGGCGCACGCAGCGTAATGTGTATTAAGGTTCTGGGTGGCTCTCACCGCCGTTATGCACATATCGGTGACGTCATCAAAGTTACTGTGAAGGAAGCAATCCCTCGCGGTAAAGTTAAAAAAGGTGATGTTCTGAAGGCGGTGGTAGTGCGCACCCGTAAAGGCGTACGTCGTCCTGACGGTTCTGTCATTCGCTTCGACCGAAATGCTTGCGTATTGCTAAACGACAATACTGAGCAACCAATCGGTACACGTATCTTTGGTCCTGTGACACGCGAACTTCGTGGCGATAAGTTCATGAAGATCGTTTCACTGGCTCCAGAAGTTCTGTAAGGAGCACGTAGAAATGGCAGCTAAAATCCGTCGTAATGACGAAGTAATCGTTCTTGCTGGTAAAGACAAAGGCAAGAAAGGTAAAGTAACTAAGGTTCTAGCAACTGGTAAAGTTATCGTTGAAGGTATCAACCTAGTTAAGAAACATCAGAAACCTGTTCCAGCTATGGGTATCCAAGGCGGTATCGTAGAGCAAGAAGCAGCTATCGACGTTTCTAACGTGGCTATCTTTAACGCAGCTACTGGTAAAGCTGACCGTATCGGTTTCCGTTTTGAAGACGGCAAAAAAGTTCGTTTCTTCAAGTCTAACGGCGAAACCGTTTCTAACTAATAGAAGTAATTTGGAGTTCTACTATGGCGAAACTGCATGATTACTACAAGTCGTCTGTAGTCGCTGAACTGACCAAACAGTTCGGTTACACAAGCGTCATGCAAGTCCCTAGAATCGAGAAAATCACCCTAAACATGGGTGTTGGTGAAGCAATCAACGATAAGAAACTGCTAGAAAATGCAGCGTCTGATATGGCAACGATCTCTGGTCAAAAGCCACTTATCACAAAAGCGCGCAAATCTGTTGCAGGTTTCAAAATCCGTGAAGGCTACCCTATCGGTTGTAAAGTAACCTTGCGTGGCGAACGTATGTGGGATTTTCTTGAGCGTTTAATTAACATCGCTCTTCCACGTGTACGTGACTTCCGTGGTGTTAGCGCTAAGTCTTTTGACGGTCGCGGTAACTACAGCATGGGCGTTCGCGAGCAAATCATCTTCCCGGAAATCGACTTTGATAAAGTTGATCGAGTACGCGGTCTAGACATCACTATTACGACGTCTGCTGGTACTGATGAGGAAGGCCGTGCTCTGCTGGCTGCCTTTAACTTCCCATTCCGTAAGTAAGGTGAAGGGTTACTGTTATGGCTAAAAATTCAATGAAAGCACGTGAAGCAAAACGTGCGAAGCTAGTAGCTAAGTTCGCTGAAAAGCGTGCAGCGCTAAAAGCTATCATCAGCGATGTAAACGCATCTGAAGAAGATCGTTGGAACGCGGTTCTTACACTGCAATCTCTTCCACGTGATTCAAGTGCATCACGTCAGCGCAACCGTTGCAACCAAACTGGTCGTCCACACGGTTACCTACGTAAGTTCGGTCTAAGCCGTATTAAGGTTCGTGAAGCTTGCATGAAAGGCGAGATTCCGGGTCTTCGTAAGGCTAGCTGGTAATTGCCACTTAATCATTTGGAGTAAATCATATGAGCATGCAAGATCCGATTTCGGATATGCTGACCCGCGTTCGTAACGGTCAGGCAGCAAACAAAGTTGCTGTAAAAATGCCTTCTTCAAAGCTTAAAGTTGCAATTGCTGCACTACTAAAAGCTGAAGGTTACATCGTTGACTTCGCTGTTGAAGGCGAAGCAAAACCTGAGCTAGAAGTTACACTTAAGTACTTCCAAGCTAAACCAGTAATCGAGCAACTTAAACGTGTTTCTCGTCCAGGTCTACGTGTTTACAAGAAGAAAGATGAACTTCCTTCTGTAATGGGTGGTCTTGGTATTGCTATCGTTTCTACTTCCAAGGGTCTTATGTCAGACCGCGCTGCACGTAAAGCAGGTCTTGGTGGTGAAATCATCGCTTACGTAGCTTAATAAGGAGTAGACTATGTCTCGTGTTGCAAAAGCACCTGTCGCTATTCCAGCTGGCGTAGAGGTGAAACTAAACGGCCAAGAAATCACTGTAAAAGGTGCGAAAGGCGAACTAACTCGCGTTCTTAACAACGCAGTTGTAATCGCTCAGGAAGAAAATAACCTGACTTTCGGTCCTAAAGAAGGTGTTGCTAACGCATGGGCTCAAGCAGGTACTGCTCGCGCTCTAGTTAACAACATGGTTGTTGGTGTTACTGAAGGCTTTACTAAGAAGCTAACTCTTAAAGGTGTAGGTTACCGTGCTGCTATCAAAGGCAACGCTGTAGGTCTAACACTAGGCTTCTCACACCCAGTTGAGCACGAGTTGCCAGCGGGTATTAAAGCTGAATGTCCAAGCCAAACTGAAATCGTGATCACTGGTGCTGACAAGCAGCTAGTTGGTCAAGTTGCGGCTGACATTCGTTCTTACCGTGAGCCTGAGCCATACAAAGGCAAAGGTGTTCGTTACGCAGATGAAAATGTGCGTACTAAAGAAGCTAAGAAGAAGTAAGGTAACACTATGGATAAGAAAGCATCTCGCATCCGTCGTGCTACACGTGCACGTCGTAAGATTGCAGAACTGGGTGCGACTCGCCTAGTTGTACACCGTACTCCTCGTCACGTGTACGCACAGGTTATCGCGGCTAACGGCTCTGAGGTTATCGCAGCAGCTTCTACTGTAGAAAAAGCGATCCGTGAGCAAGTGAAATACACTGGTAACGTTGATGCAGCTAAAGCAGTGGGTAAAGCTATTGCTGAGCGCGCTCTAGAGAAGGGCGTAACTGCAGTTGCATTTGATCGTTCTGGTTTCCAATACCACGGTCGAGTAGCGGCGCTAGCAGAATCTGCTCGCGAAGCTGGTCTGAAATTCTAAGGTAGGGTTGGAAGATGGCTAAAGAACAACAAGTTCAAGCGAATGATTTGCAAGAAAAGCTAATCGCAGTTAACCGTGTTTCTAAAACGGTTAAAGGTGGTCGAATCATGAGCTTCACTGCACTAACAGTAGTTGGTGACGGTAACGGTCGTGTAGGTTTCGGTTACGGCAAAGCTCGTGAAGTACCTGCAGCGATTCAAAAAGCAATGGAAAAAGCGCGTCGTAACATGACTACGATCGCTCTAAACGAAGGCACTCTTCACCACCCAGTGAAAGGTCGCCATTCGGGCTCTAAAGTTTACATGCAGCCTGCTGCAGAAGGTACTGGTGTTATCGCAGGTGGTGCGATGCGTGCAGTACTAGAAGTTGCTGGTGTACACAACGTACTATCTAAAGCGTACGGTTCTACGAACCCTATCAACATCGTTCGTGCAACGATCGATGCACTAGGTAGCATGAAGTCACCAGAAATGGTTGCTGCTAAACGTGGTCTAACTGTTGAATCTATTTCGGAGTAAGAACACCATGGCAACTATTAAAGTAACTCAAACTAAAAGCTCAATTGGTCGTCTGCCAAAGCACAAAGCTACTTTGCGCGGTCTAGGTCTTCGTAAAATCAACCACACAGTAGAACTTGAAGATACTCCGTGTATTCGCGGTATGATCAACAAGGTTTACTACATGGTTAAAGTTGAGGAGTAATCAGAATGCGTTTGAATACTCTAGCACCGGCTGCTGGCGCGAAAACTTCTGCGAAGCGAGTAGGTCGTGGTATCGGTTCAGGCCTAGGTAAAACTGGTGGCCGTGGTCACAAAGGTCAAAAATCACGTTCTGGCGGCAGTGTTCGTCCAGGTTTCGAAGGCGGTCAGATGCCTCTGAAACAACGTCTACCAAAATTCGGTTTCACTTCTCGTAAGAGCCTAGTGTCTGCTGAAGTTCGTCTAGCTGAGCTAGCGAAAGTTTCTGGTGACGTAGTTGATCTAAACAGTCTTAAAGCTGCTAACATCATCACTAAGAACATCGAATTTGTAAAAGTTGTTCTTTCTGGTGAAATCAACAAAGCAGTGACTGTTAAAGGTCTACGTGTGACTAAAGGCGCTAAAGCTGCAATCGAAGCTGCAGGCGGTAAAATCGAGGAATAATCTCGAGGAACGAGGTACAGATGGCTAAGAAACCAGGACAAGATTTTCGTAGTGCTCAGAGCGGCTTAAGTGAACTAAAGTCGCGCTTGTTATTCGTAATTGGTGCACTTTTAGTATTCCGAGCCGGCTCTTTTGTGCCGATTCCTGGTATTGACGCTGCTGTACTTGCCGATTTGTTCGAACAGCAAAAAGGTACCATCGTTGAAATGTTTAACATGTTCTCCGGTGGTGCTCTTGAGCGTGCATCTATATTAGCATTGGGCATCATGCCGTATATTTCGGCATCTATTGTTGTCCAATTGCTAACTGTAGTTCATCCAGCGTTAGCTGAACTCAAAAAAGAGGGTGAAGCAGGCCGTCGTAAGATAAGCCAATACACACGCTACGGCACGCTTGTACTTGCAACCTTCCAAGCTATAGGTATTGCAACTGGCCTACCAAACATGGTCGACAATCTGGTTGTTATCAACCAAACCATGTTTACGCTAATTGCTACCGTAAGTTTAGTAACCGGTACCATGTTCTTGATGTGGTTAGGTGAACAAATTACAGAGCGCGGAATTGGTAATGGTATTTCGATACTAATTTTTGCAGGTATTGTTGCTGGATTGCCTTCTGCAATCGGTCAAACAATCGAGCAAGCGCGTCAAGGTGAATTGCATGTACTTCTTCTGTTGCTAATCGCGGTATTAGCTTTTGCAGTAATTTACTTCGTTGTTTTCATGGAACGTGGTCAACGCCGAATCGTCGTTAACTATGCGAAACGTCAACAAGGTCGTAAAGTATTTGCTGCGCAAAGCTCGCACTTGCCTCTTAAAATTAACATGGCAGGTGTAATTCCAGCGATTTTTGCATCAAGTATTATCTTGTTCCCAGGAACATTGGCTCAGTGGTTTGGTCAAAACGGTGAGAGCAGCGCGTTCGGTTGGTTAACTGACGTGTCTTTGGCTCTTAGCCCAGGTCAACCGTTGTATGTAATGCTTTATGCAGCAGCAATTATCTTCTTCTGTTTCTTCTACACGGCGTTGGTTTTCAACCCACGTGAAACAGCAGATAACTTGAAGAAGTCTGGTGCATTCGTACCCGGTATCCGCCCAGGTGAGCAGACAGCGAAATACATTGATAAAGTAATGACACGTCTAACCCTTGCTGGTGCACTGTACATTACCTTTATCTGTCTGATTCCCGAGTTCATGATGGTCGCGTGGAACGTACGTTTCTACTTCGGCGGTACATCGCTACTAATCGTAGTTGTTGTAATTATGGACTTTATGGCACAGGTACAGACTCATCTGATGTCTCAACAGTATGATTCTGTGTTGAAGAAAGCGAATCTGAAAGGCTACGGCCGTTAATCCGGCGGTAGACTCAGTTTCATTTACGGAGTTTAGCAATGAAAGTTCGTGCTTCCGTTAAAAAAATCTGCCGTAACTGTAAAGTAATCAAGCGTAACGGTGTCGTTCGCGTGATTTGCAGTGAGCCAAAGCACAAACAGCGCCAAGGCTAATTAGCAGAAATTTTTACTTGAAAATGAAGGTTGGGTCGAGTATATTCCTCGGCCTACCTTTTGCGTGCAAAAGAAGTAGTATTCCGCAGCGTATCCATAACGGGCTTTGCTGCGGCTAATTCTTTTATAGAAACACTTAGGAGTGAATAATGGCCCGTATAGCAGGCATTAACATTCCTGATCAGAAACATGCAGTAATCGCTCTAACAGCGATCTACGGCATCGGTAAAACTCGCTCTCAAGCTATCCTAGCTGAAGTGGGTATTGCTGAAAATGTTAAGATCAGTGAACTAACTGAAGAGCAGATCGATCAACTGCGTGATGGTGTAGCTAAGTACACTGTAGAAGGTGATCTACGTCGTGAAGTATCTATGAACATCAAGCGTCTTATGGACCTTGGCTGTTACCGTGGTCTTCGTCATCGTCGCAGTCTACCACTACGTGGACAGCGTACTAAAACCAACGCTCGCACCCGTAAGGGTCCGCGTAAGCCGATCAAGAAATAATCGGGAAGGTAGAGTACAATGGCTAAACAACCAACTCGCGCTCGTAAGCGCGTACGCAAGCAAGTTGCAGATGGCGTTGCGCACATCCATGCTTCTTTCAATAACACAATCGTAACCATTACTGACCGTCAAGGTAACGCTCTTGCATGGGCTACTGCAGGTGGTTCTGGTTTCCGTGGTTCTCGTAAGTCTACTCCGTTCGCTGCACAGGTTGCTGCTGAGCGTTGTGCTGAAATGGCTAAAGAATACGGCCTAAAGAACTTGGAAGTTATGGTTAAGGGTCCTGGTCCAGGTCGCGAATCTACTGTTCGTGCACTAAACGCCGCTGGTTTCCGCATCACAAACATCGTTGATGCTACACCAATCCCTCATAACGGTTGTCGTCCACCTAAGAAACGTCGCGTATAACGTTTCTAGGACAATTGGAGAAGAATCATGGCAAGATATTTGGGTCCTAAGCTGAAGCTTAGCCGTCGTGAAGGCACTGACTTATTCCTTAAGTCTGGTGTTCGCGCGATCGATACCAAGTGTAAAATTGATAACGCACCAGGTGTACACGGCGCTCGTCGCGGTCGTCTATCTGAGTATGGCGTTCAGCTTCGTGAGAAGCAAAAAGTACGTCGTATGTACGGCGTTTTAGAAAAACAATTCCGTAACTACTACAAAGAAGCTGCTCGCCTAAAAGGCAACACTGGTGAAAACCTACTTCAGCTTCTTGAAGGTCGTCTTGATAACGTAGTTTACCGCATGGGCTTTGGCGCAACTCGCGCAGAAGCACGTCAGCTAGTTAGCCACAAAGCTATCCTAGTAAACGGTAAAGTTGTAAACGTTCCTTCTTTCAAAGTAGCGGCTAATGACGTTGTTTCTATTCGCGAGAAAGCTAAACAGCAAGCTCGTATCAAAGCAGCTCTAGAAGTTGCTGAACAACGTGAAAAACCAACTTGGATTGAAGTAGATGGTGGCAAGATGGAAGGTACATTCAAGCGTATGCCTGAGCGTTCTGATCTATCAGCTGACATCAACGAACAATTGATCGTCGAGCTTTACTCTAAGTAAGGTTTAAACTAAAGAGAGGACACAATGCAGGGTTCTGTAACAGAATTTCTTAAGCCACGTCTAGTTGACATCGAACAAATCAGCTCGACTCACGCAAAAGTAACTCTTGAGCCATTAGAGCGTGGCTTTGGTCATACTCTGGGTAATGCACTTCGCCGCATCCTTCTATCTTCTATGCCAGGTTGTGCTGTAACAGAAGTAGAAATCGAAGGCGTACTTCATGAGTACAGCACGAAAGAAGGCGTTCAAGAAGATATTCTTGAAATTCTTCTAAACCTTAAAGGTTTGGCTGTGCGCGTTGCCGAAGGCAAAGATGAAGTGTTCATTACTTTGAACAAATCAGGCTCGGGCCCTGTGGTTGCAGGTGACATCACCCATGATGGTGATGTAGAGATCGCTAACCCTGAACACGTAATTTGTCACCTAACGGATGACAACGCTGAGATCGCAATGCGTATCAAAGTTGAACGTGGTCGTGGTTATGTTCCAGCTTCTGCGCGTATCCATAACGAAGAAGACGAGCGTCCTATCGGTCGCCTACTAGTAGATGCTACTTACAGCCCAGTAGACAAAATTGCCTACGCTGTAGAAGCAGCTCGTGTAGAACAGCGTACTGATCTAGACAAGCTTGTTATCGATATGGAAACAAACGGTACTCTAGAACCTGAGGAAGCAATCCGTCGTGCAGCTACTATCCTAGCTGAACAATTGGATGCATTCGTAGATCTTCGTGATGTACGAGTTCCTGAGGAGAAGGAAGAGAAGCCAGAATTCGATCCGATCCTACTGCGTCCTGTAGACGATCTTGAACTAACAGTTCGCTCTGCTAACTGTCTGAAAGCAGAAGCGATTCACTACATCGGTGATCTAGTACAACGTACTGAGGTTGAGCTACTTAAAACGCCTAACCTTGGTAAAAAATCTCTTACTGAGATTAAAGACGTACTTGCGTCACGTGGTCTGTCTCTGGGCATGCGCCTAGAAAACTGGCCACCTGCATCAATCGCTGAAGATTAATCGATACTAGTTAGAAGGATTAGGTCATGCGCCATCGTAAGAGTGGTCGTCAACTCAACCGCAACAGCTCACATCGCAAAGCGATGTTCAGCAACATGGCTAGCTCTCTAGTACGTCATGAAGTTATCAAGACTACTTTGCCAAAAGCAAAAGAGCTACGTCGCGTAGTTGAGCCTTTGATTACACTAGCTAAGACTGACAGTGTTGCTAACCGTCGTCTAGCATTTGCACGTACTCGTGACAACGAAGTAGTTGCAAAACTATTTAACGAACTAGGTCCACGTTTTGCTGCTCGTCAGGGCGGTTACACTCGTATCCTAAAAGCTGGCTTCCGTGCTGGTGATAAAGCTCCAATGGCTTACATTGAGCTTGTAGATCGCCCAGCTGCTGAAGAAGCTGCTGAGTAATCAGTTCGTAAGAACGAGAAAGCCGAGCATTAGCTCGGCTTTTTTGTATCTGTAATTCAGTAAACCTTTATATCCAGCCTGCATTTATTTCAACCCATGCAGACTGGCAATTTAAAAAGTGATTATCACTTACGCTTATTTACTAGTATTCCACAATCCGCCCAACGAACTTAGAAGCCCTTCGCTAGCGCCTTGCTTGTTCAAGTAATCCAAGATGACTGGAGCAAACTGACTGATCATAGATGGGTCTAAACCTAACGTATCGAATGCACTTTTGACTGCACTGATATTCTCAATATTTCCTAGTAAGCTTTGTGCTCCTTGCAAGTTTGAAAGTCCAGGAATCAAAGACTGTAATTCACTACTATTTTCTTGCGAAAGCTGGCTTTGAGCCAAAGCGAGTAGCGCACCACTGCCTCCGGCTGCTTGCTCAGTGGATACTGGTAATTGGCTAGTTAGCATGTCTGTTAATGGAGATGACTCGGTGTTCAAGCTGCTGCCGACCATGTCCATCAGGCCACTTTCTTTACTTTTTTGAGTGACTGAATCTAAGAATGCGTGCGCACTACCAATGTTGATTGATAGGAGTGCTAGAGTTAGGAGTGTTTTACGCATAGTACCTCCAAAGGTTGAGCGTTTTTTAAAAGTGATTTTATTTTTAAAGGCTATCAGAGTGAAAGGTTCAGAGGTGAGAAAGTCTATTCAGTTTAGACAAAAAAACGGCGCTAGTGCGCCGTTTTATTTAATCATAATTGAAAATGGTTTCAATTAGATAATATCTAATAGTTCTACTTCGAAAACTAAAGCTGCAAATGGAGGGATAGCCGCACCAGCGCCACGCTCACCGTACGCAAGATCTTGTGGTACGTATAGCTTCCACTTAGAGCCAACAGGCATTAGTTGTAGTGCCTCTACCCAACCTTTGATTACACCTGTAACAGGGAATTCAGCAGGTTGACCGCGAGATACAGAGCTATCGAATACAGTACCGTCAGTTAGCTCACCGTGGTAGTGAACGCGAACTGAGCTTTCTGATGTAGGAACTGCACCAGTACCTTCAGAAATGATTTCGTACTGAAGACCAGAGTCTAGAACGTTAACTTCAGGTCGTAGAGCGTTGTCTTTTAGGAACGCTTCGCCTTCTGCTGCCGCAATTTTTGCTGCTTCTTGGCGAGCTGTTTCTGCACGAGTGTGAAGTTCTTGTAGTGCTTTGTTGATTTCATCAATTTCGATTGATGGCATGTCACCAGTTAGTGCTGTTGCAATACCCGCTGCGATAGCATCAACGCTAAGACCTTCAAGACCAGAGCCTGCAAGTTGCTGACCCATTTGCAGACCAATGCCGTAGCTTGCTTTTTGTTCTGCAGTTTCAAATTTAATTTCAGACATGAATGTCGCTCTTATTAGGAGTGATAAAGGTAACAGGATATCAGTTTCGAGCTTAGGTTTAAATGATTGCGACTGAATGCTTAATTGAGGCGGCCAGGTTGTGACTTATCTCTTACTCCAAGTGAAATTTCTGCTAATTTAATCCCAATTCCATTTTAGTTTGGTGAAAAACATATACTCTCCGCGTCGGTATTTTTATACTGACCGTAGAAGTATTAAGGGACTCATTACAATGAATCGTCGCAGAAAGAAAAAGCAGCAAGTCGACTATGTCGAATTGGTTAAACAAAAATTCGCTGCTATCGACTGGAAGCAGCCGTTCAACAAAGAGCAATGGTTGGAGCGTATACAGCCTGTTAAGCAGTTTTGGTTGCGTCTGCCTAAATTTCATCAGCGTGCTTTGATGGTCTTAGTGCCATTGATTCTGGTACTCCTTGTTATTCCTTTGCCAAATAAAACAGATCAACCAGTTGAGCAGACTGAGGTCGATCATCAACGCGTAGCGATTGAGCTGAACGCGCAGAGTTTAAGCCAGCAGAGAACCTCTCAGAACTCTGGACCGAAATCTGAAGACTGGAAAGAGTACACGGTTAAAAATGGTGATACATTAGCGCAGGTTTTCAGAAGTAATCAGCTCTCTATGGCGGATCTTAGCGCTCTAGTCAAAATAGAAGGCAGTGATAAGCCGCTAAGCCAAATAAAGCAGGGACAGTTGATTCGCTTTAAGCTTAGTGACGAAGGCGAGTTAGATATGCTACAGCTGGAAAAAAGCGGGCGGTCCGTTATGTTTTTCCGTTTATCGGATGGGACCTTTGGACGTAACAAGTAAACGCTTCAAATGAAAAGACGCGAAGATATAGCGTCTTTTTAGTTAGTTTTTCATAGCGATTAGTTTTCATAGTAACCAATCGAGTTGAAGCTTATAGCGCTACGGATTCTTTCCGCATATCCACATGAGGGATACCATCTTCAAGATAGCACTCTGAGATAACCTTGAATCCATGACTAGCATAAAACTGGATGAGGTGTTCTTGAGCACCTATATCTATTGTCTGTCCTGGCCATAATGTTTCGCATTGTGCCAAGGCCTTGTCCAATAATTTATGACCTAAGCCACCGCCTCGCGCGGTCTGCTTTGTCACCACTCGACCAATACTCACATTGTCATACGTAGTGCCTGCGGGCAGTAATCTTGCGCAAGCAACCAGTTCATCACCGTGATAGCCTATTAGATGATAAACGCCTTCCAGCGTGTCCTTACCATCAAGTTCAGGGTAAGGGCAGGTTTGTTCAACAACGAATACATCCACACGCAATTTCATCATTTCATACAGCTGCGTGGTTGTTAGCTGAGCAAAGGGCAAAGTAATCCAAGTGAGCATGTTGTTATCCGTAATGAGAATAGAGTGACTGACTTTACTTTGTTTTGAGCTCATACTCATTAACAAAGGTTAATTAGCACTGGTTTTCCCACCAAATCTGGTGATAATGTGCCCTCTTTCCATCTCACCTGAGGATATCCCCGTGAGCAAACAAACATTCGATCAAGTTGGGCTTAACCCAGCGTTACTCGCCACACTTGATTCCCTGAACTATACCCACATGACGCCAATTCAAGCTTTGAGCTTGCCTGCAATCCTAAAACATCGTGATGTCATCGGGCAGGGTAAAACGGGCTCAGGTAAAACCGCTGCATTTGGTTTAGGGGTTTTATCGAACCTCAACGTCAAACGCTTTCGTGTCCAGTCATTAGTATTGTGTCCAACACGTGAGCTTGCAGATCAAGTAGCGAAGGAAATTCGTACTTTAGGTCGCGGCATTCATAATATTAAAGTGCTTACTCTCTGCGGTGGGATGCCAATGGGGCCACAAATTGGTTCGTTAGAGCATGGTGCGCATATCCTAGTTGGTACTCCTGGTCGTATTTTGGATCACCTTGAGAAAGGCCGAATTGATCTTAGCGAACTGAATACCTTGGTGCTAGATGAAGCTGATCGCATGTTGGACATGGGTTTCCAAGACGCATTAGATGCAATCATCGATGCAGCGCCAAAGCAGCGCCAAACTCTACTTTTCAGTGCTACTTTTCCAGAGAAAATTGAGCAAATTGCGCAGCGTATAATGCAGACACCGGAAGTGATTAAGGTGGAATCGACGCATGATACCTCAAGCATTGCGCAGTACTTCTATAAAGTTGAAGGCTCGGAAGCACGTGATGAAGCGTTGGCGAATTTGCTGCTGACTCACCAGCCAGAGTCCGCGGTGGTTTTTTGTAATACCAAAAAAGAAGTGCAAAGTGTCGCAGATGAGTTGCATCACAAAGGATTCAGCGTTATCGATATCCATGGGGACTTAGAGCAGCGTGAACGCGACCAAGCATTGGTGCAGTTTGCTAACAAGAGTGTGTCTATCCTTGTTGCAACAGACGTTGCGGCGCGTGGCTTAGACGTTGATAATCTTGATGCTGTCTTTAACTTTGAGCTATCACGCGATCCTGAGGTTCATGTGCACCGTATTGGTCGTACAGGTCGTGCGGGTAGTAAAGGTTTAGCGTTTAGCTTTTTTGGTGAGAAAGACGGTTTACGTGTAGCTCGTATTGAAGAATACCTAGAGATGGACGTGGTACCAGCAACATTGCCTGCCAAATCAAATCAGCAGCCATACCAAGCGAAAATGGTGACGATTAACATTGATGGCGGTAAGAAACAGAAAGTACGACCGGGTGATATTTTAGGTTGTTTGACAGGAAAAAATGGTATTCCAGGCTCTCAAGTCGGAAAGATTCACCTATTCCCTGTGCGCGCTTATGTTGCCGTCGAAAAGTCTGTGGCTAAAAAGGCTCTACAAACCATTAGTAACGGCAAGATGAAAGGGCGCCAGTTCCGGGCGCGAATTCTTAAATAGCTCAAATAGCAGAGAAAAAGCTCTTCGTTTGAAGAGCTTTTTTCTTTTTTGAGTTTATTTGAGAGTGTGATCTTTGGTTAAGCGTGCTTTGATTCGACTCAAACTGATTGGCGTAATGCCCAGGTAGGCCGCAATTTGACTATCGGTAATACGTTGCTTTAAATCTGGGTAATGAGCGCAAAATAATTGATATCGTTCCTCTGGAGAGTAGAGCAACATAAAGCGTTCTTTATTCTCTTTATTAACCAGTTGGTTTTCGAGTAGCTTTAAGTAAATGGCGTGCTTTTCTGCTCGCCAGTGATGCAACGTTTCAATTGGCAAGCAAAATAGCTGACAAGCGCTCAGCGTTTCCAATAAGTAAGGCGAAGGTTGGTCCTTTATTATGCTCTCAAACCCGATAACCCAGTCCTTCTCCCAATAAAATTCTTTACTGAATTCTTTGCCGTGCTCCGTGAGATAGCTTGCGTGGCATAACCCCTCAATGATGAAGTAAAGGTGTGAGCTCAACTCCCCTTGGTGATTAAGAATGTGGCGTGTAGGCAGTTCGAGCAACTCACCATTTTCAATAAGTTGGTTTGCTTCTGTCTCTAAAAAGCCATGATTGACTAAGTCTGAAAAAAGATCGATGTGCATGTGATAACTCGGAAACGGTTTTCTTTATTTTAACGGGTTTTATTGATAACAAAAAAGCGGCTCATGAGAGCCGCTTAGTGTTGCTGTCAAATCAACCTTATTTATTCAGATCGATTTGATAAATTGCGAAACCAATGTCGTCTGTTGACACGCGTTTCATTGGGTATTGTCCTTTCTCTTTGATGAACTGCGCCGCTTTATCGCTAGGGGAGGTTTCGAAACGAATATCTAGCTTGTTATCGGACTTAATCGGTGCGAAAGACCAGTTGTTGTCAGCGCTTGGTGTCACTTCTCCTTTTTCTTCACTCACGCGAGAAATATAAGTGGCGACGACAGAGCGGTTTTCATCTGGTGCGTCAAATGCAATGAAATCTGGGCCTGTACCAGGGAAAGTATTGCTATAAGCACGGTAGTTATTGGTTGCGATGATGAAATCTTGCTTCGGATTGACAGGCTTACCATTGAACGTCAGATTCACAATGCGCTGAGAATCTGGATTAATCACTTTACAATCCGCATCGTACTTCGGCGGTTGGGTAACGTCGATTTGGTAGTTAACCCCATCAATAACATCGAAGTTGTACGTACGGAAATTATCCCAATCAATCAAAGATTGCGGTTTAGGATTGTTGATGTCGATGTGGTTGAATTGACCCGCACTGCACTCTAGCCATTCGCGAACTTCTTTACCTTTCACTTTCATCGCAACCAAGGTGTTTGGATATAAGTAAAGATCGGCCGCATTACGGAAGGTGAGCTGACCGGATTCTACTTCTGTAAAGTTATTCGGATCGTTCTTACGACCGCCGACTTTAAATGGTGCTGCCGCACTCAGTACTGGAATGTCAGAAAGGTCTGGGTCGCCTTGAATAAAGCGTTCTACGTAGTCTTTCTGAGCAAGGTTAACGATTTGAATGGTGGGGTCGTCCTGCACTAATGCCAAGAAGCTGTACATGACATCATTTGCTTTGCCGATTGGTTGGTTTACAAATTCACGAGTGCCTTTGTGATCTTCTTCTAACGCTTTCACAATATCTGCATCGGCTTTAGCTAATGACTTCTTATTTACTTTATCGAAGATAGGGCGTGCTTCTGCTTGGCCTTCGACGACTTGCCATCTGCCGTCTTTCTCTTTCAGCATCAAATCCATCACACCTACGTGACTTCCCCAGCGGCCCGGCATCACGGACGTTACACCATTGATGGTCCCTTTATCTATATCAACACCAGGTAGGTTTGCGAAGTCTTTCCCTGGGAAGACGGCGTGAGAGTGGCCAAAAGCAATCGCATCAATACCTTCAACTTCTGTGAGGTAGTAAACAGAGTTTTCAGCGCCTAGTTTGTATGGATCAGTAGAAATGCCTGAGTGTGGAATCGCCACAATAACGTCTGCGCCTTCTTTCTTCATCTGAGGAACCAGCTTTTTCGCTGTCTCAGTGATGTCTTCAGCGAAGACTTTTCCTTCTAGATTCTTCTTATCCCATACCATGATTTGTGGCGGGACGAAGCCGATGTAACCCACTTTGATTTCGTGGCTTTGACCATCAGTGTCTTTGAACGTGTGCGTTTTAATTAGATAAGGTTTGAAGTAGTGCTCGCCTGTCTTCTTGTCGAAAACGTTAGCACTAACATAAGGGAAGTTCGCACCGTCGATAGAGTTTTTCAGGAACTCAAGGCCGTAGTTGAATTCGTGGTTACCAATGTTACCCACATCGTAATCCAACTGGTTCATCGCTTTGTATACCGGGTGGATTTCGCCAGCGTTAATCCCTTTCGCCGCCATGTAATCGCCCATTGGGCTGCCCTGAATTAAATCACCGTTATCTACTAGTACCGTGTTTTCTGTCTCGGACTTAGCTTGTTTCACTATTGTCGCTGCGCGACTTAAACCGATTTGCTGTGATGGTTGGTCTTTGTAGTAATCGTAATCCATCACGTTGGTGTGAATGTCGGTGGTTTCGATAATACGAAGCTTGATGGTATCGGCCATTGTTGGGCCAGCAAGCGTTAGCATGCCACTTAATACTGCGAGGGAAATAGGATGAACTGCCACTTTCATTTGGTGCTCCAATTCAATGATAAGGGGAAATCGCACTGCGTAATGTATCAAACACAGATGCAACTCGATGATAAAGATACAGAAAACTGTGAACATTAATCAGTTTACTGAACCTTATTCATATTAACCGCCGACTTTTTCACGCTTTTGAATGAGACCAAACAAAAACTTCTTAGCAGATTTTTGAATAAAAAATGAAATTTTAGAATTTCAGGTAATATAAACGCCCCGCCATAATGCTTGCATGACGATATCAATGGACGATGAGCAAGCACATGGCAACGAACGATTCAGTCACTTCTTTTCCTAAACCAAAGCCCCGGTTAGTTTCTGACAACCCAGTCGCTGGTGTTACTCGTTTTGCAAAGCAATCGCTACAGCCTGGTGAAGTCGCCTTAGTAGGTGCAGGACCAGGCGATCCTGAACTTCTGACGGTGAAAGCACTGAACTGCTTGCAGCAAGCTGACGTGGTTTTGTACGACTACTTGGTGTCTGAAGAAATCATGGCATTGATTCCAAGCGATACGATTTTGGTGTGCGTTGGGAAGCGAGCTGGGCATCACAGTGTGCCGCAGGAGAAGACGAATCAGCTTTTGGTGGATTTTGCCAAGCAGGGCTACAAAGTAGTGCGCATTAAAGGTGGGGATCCGTTTGTATTTGGTCGTGGTGGTGAAGAGTTAGAAGTGCTTGCTGATGCCGGCGTTCGTTTTCAAGTTGTCCCTGGCATTACCGCAGCAGCTGGCGCAACCGCTTATGCTGGTATTCCACTGACTCATCGTGATTATGCGCAATCGGCCATCTTTGTGACTGGCCACTTGAAAGAAGAAAGTGATGAGATGGATTGGTCCACGTTGGCGCGTGGGAATCAGACTTTAGTGATCTACATGGGGCTGATGAAATCACACTATATTCAGAATCAACTCATTAAGCATGGCCGTTCAGCGTCGACTCCGATTGCCATTATTGAGCGTGGCACGCAGATTCAACAAAAAGTATTTACGGGAGAACTCTCCCAACTCTCTGATTTATCGAAGGAAGCACAATCGCCATCTTTGATTGTTGTCGGAGAGGTAGTGCGACTGTCTCAAAAGTTAGACTGGTTTTTGTCTAGTACTGAATTCAACAAAAGTGCTATTGCCAACTCCATATAATTTCAGACCAAAGATTAGAGACGTAATGCGCCTTCAAGCTTAAAAAGGAAATACAAAACATGGACCAACAACGTTTAACTCACCTTAAACAACTCGAAGCGGAGAGTATCCATATTATCCGCGAAGTTGCGGCTGAGTTTGATAACCCAGTCATGATGTATTCGATTGGTAAAGACTCATCAGTGATGCTGCACCTAGCGCGTAAAGCTTTTTACCCAGGTAAGATTCCATTTCCATTGCTGCATGTCGACACCGATTGGAAGTTCCGCGAGATGATTGAATTTCGTGATCGCACCGCGGCCAAATACGGTTTTGAGCTTTTGGTACATAAGAATCCAGAAGGTCTAGCCATGGGCTGTAGTCCGTTTGTTCATGGTTCTTCTAAGCACACTGACATCATGAAGACTCAAGGCTTAAAACAAGCGCTGAACAAGTACGGTTTTGATGCGGCCTTTGGTGGTGCGCGCCGCGACGAAGAGAAATCACGGGCGAAAGAGCGCGTGTATTCATTCCGCGATAAGAACCATACATGGGATCCTAAAAACCAACGTCCTGAGCTATGGAAGACGTACAACGGCCAGGTCAATAAGGGTGAGAGCATTCGTGTATTCCCGCTGTCTAACTGGACTGAGCTTGATATCTGGCAATACATCTATTTAGAAAACATCGAGATCGTGCCGCTTTACCTCGCGGACAAACGCCCAGTTGTTGAACGCGATGGCATGCTGATCATGGTTGATGATGATCGTATGGAGCTTCAACCGGGTGAAGTGATTGAAGAGAAGAGTGTGCGCTTCCGTACCCTTGGTTGTTATCCATTGACCGGGGCCATCGAGTCTGAAGCAAACACTTTAACTGGCATTATTGAAGAGATGCTAGTGGCAACGTCGAGTGAGCGCCAAGGCCGAGCGATCGACCACGATCAGTCAGGATCGATGGAGCTTAAGAAACGTCAAGGTTACTTCTAAAGGATCTAAGGAAAGATAATGAACAGTGCAGTTGAAGCTCAATTAGCCGAGCTTGGTATCGAAGGCTATTTAACACAACACCAGTACAAGTCGTTACTTAGATTCTTGACTTGTGGCTCGGTGGATGACGGTAAAAGTACATTAATCGGTCGCTTACTCCATGACTCAAAACAAATTTATGAAGATCAGCTAGCGGCAGTGCATTCAGACAGCCAACGTGTGGGCACCACGGGTGAAAAACCTGACCTTGCGTTGTTGGTCGATGGCTTACAAGCTGAGCGCGAGCAGGGGATCACGATTGATGTAGCTTACCGCTATTTCTCGACGCAGAAACGTAAATTCATCATTGCAGATACTCCTGGACACGAGCAGTACACACGTAACATGGCTACAGGTGCATCGATATGTGACTTAGCTGTGATTCTGGTTGATGCACGTAAGGGCATTCTCGATCAAACTCGTCGTCACTCTTTCATTTCCAACCTGTTGGGCTTGAAGCACTTTGTTGTCGCGATCAACAAGATGGACTTAGTGGATTACTCCCAAGAGCGCTTTGAAGAGATCCGCGATGAGTATCTGAAGTTCTCTGAGAATCTGACAGGGGATATTGATATTCAAATCATCCCGATCTCAGCGCTTGAAGGGGACAATGTGGTGGATAAAGGCCAAAACCTGACTTGGTTTAAAGGCCCATCATTGCTTGAGCTTCTTGAAACGGTCGATGTGGATCAAGAAAAAGGCGCGGGTGAATTCCGCTTCCCTGTGCAATACGTTAATCGTCCTAACCTCGATTTCCGTGGTTTTGCGGGGACCATTTCTTCTGGTTCGATCAAAGTCGGTGATGCCATTAAAGCATTGCCATCGGGTAAAACGTCAACTGTGGCTCGTATTGTGACCTTTGATGGTGATATCGAAGAAGCTCGTGCCGGATTAGCTGTCACTCTGACGCTAAGCGATGAGATCGATATTAGCCGTGGCGATTTGATTGTTCTAGATAATGCTCAAGTGGAAACCACAAACCATTTGCTTGCCGATGTGGTATGGATGACAGAGCACCCCCTGCAACCGGGTCGTGACTATGACATCAAAATCGCAGGTAAGAAAACCGTAGGTCATGTTGAAGCGATTCGTCATCAATATGACATTAATAATCTCTCGACTCATAGCTCGGCAGAGCTGCCATTGAATGGTATTGGTTTGTGTGAATGGTCTCTTAATGAGTCAGTCGCGCTGGACAATTATCAAGACTGTGCAGATACCGGTGGCTTTATCATTATCGATCGTCTGACAAACGTGACGGTTGGTGCTGGCATGGTTAAAGAGAGCCTCGCCGTGGTTGAGCGCGATTTGACGGGCATCTCTGCGTTTGAAGTTGAGCTTAATGCGCTTGTCCGTAAACACTTCCCACACTGGGAAGCAAAAGACGTCAGCCAGTTTCTGAAAAAGTAACTGGCTTACCCAAGTACGATAATTTCAGGCTCTGTCTGCTGTTGTACTTGGGGCGTCGCTACCTAACTGAATTGCGAAATGTCGTTAGGTATTCTCCTAATACCAGAATGCTTCGGTGGAGCCCAAGAAAACCGAGCATTCTGATGTTCTTTTCGCTTGCGCTGATTTTTGTCTGTTTACTCGTTTGTCGGTGTTTCATGGATAAATGAGTCGTTGTTGTGCCCTTTGGGGCTATTTGGTAAGGAAAGGCTATGTGGGAACAAGGGTTTGTGTTAGCGATTTTGCTTGGCATTATCACTTGCTTGCTTGTCACGAAAATTAAGCCTAGTTACGTCTTTGCGGGTGCCGCTTTTATTGCATTCATGGCTGGGATGATGGATTCAGCCACTATCGCATCCAATTTTACCAACTCTTCATTGTTAACCCTGGTTCTATTGATTCTTGCATCCTGTGCTCTAGAAAAAACACTGCTGATCAGTTGGGTGAGCCGAAGTATCTCTGAGGGTCAGTTAGGCAGCGTGATTGCTAAGCTCGGTGTGTCGACCGCCTTGCTTTCTTCATTTACGAATAATACCGCTGTGGTTGTCTCATTGATTGGGGCGATTAAGCGTAATCAGCAGCATGCACCTTCGAAATTACTTATTCCCTTGTCTTATGCCGCCATTTTTGGTGGCACGTTAACTTTGATTGGTACGTCGACTAACTTAATCATCAACAGCTTTGTCGAAGACGCAGGCTTACCGAGCCTGAGCTTTTTTACACCTACGATGATAGGTTTGGCTGTGCTGGTGGGAGGGATGCTGATTCTTATCCCACTGAGCTACTTGCTACCGAATTATGATGATCAAAGTCAAGAAGATTTACCTTACTTTCTTGAGTCTCGCGTTGAGCCAGGCTCACCGCTAGTTGGGCGTACGATCAGCGAGAATAATTTACGTGCGCTGCGCAAACTGTTTCTTGCAGAAGTGGTGCGCGATGGTGTTACTGTTTCTTCTGTGGGACCGGATTTTGTGCTCAATGCAAAAGACCGCCTGTTATTTTGTGGCGATGTTGAGAGCGTCGCGACCCTGCAAGAAATTCCGGGCCTCAAGTTGTTTGGTCAGCAGCACTTAAATGGGCAAAACTTTATCGAAGTTGTGGTGAGCTCGTCGGCGACATTTTGCTACAAAACCCTCAAAGAGAGCCGATTCCGCGACCGATTCGATGCCGTTGTTGTGGCGATTCGCCGAGGCCACGAACGCCTAGAAGGTGGCTTGGGTAGTATTACCTTAGCGCCAGGAGACACGTTAGTTCTGGTTCCAGGAAAGCGTTTTGAGTCTGAACGCCGAGCTCATCGTAAAGAGTTTGTTTTAGTGCATGACTTGGACTCTAGCGCTCGGCTTGATACGAATAAGTCTTCTATTGTATTACTGGGCTTTGCAGCCGTAATTGGATGCGCTCTATTAGAGTTAGTACCGATTATTAAAGGTCTAGCTGCGTACCTTATCGCGCTTATTGCGTTTGGTATTGTGCAGGTTTCAGAACTGCGCCGCCGTTTTCCGATCGATATCGTCGTGATTGTCGGTTCCGCTTTGTCTATTGCTCAACTGATGATCTCTTCTGGATTGTCAGAAAGAATGGGAGTGATGTTTATTGAAGCGTTTAATGGCTGGGGAGTATTTGGTGCCTTGGTGGCGACTTATATCATGACATTGGTACTCACTGAATTGGTGACAAACAATGCCGCGGCTGCGCTTTCTTTTCCTATCGGCTATAGCATGGCGGTGGGTTATGGCGTGGATCCGATGCCATTCATCATGGCGGTTTTGTTCGGCGCGAGTGCGAGCTTTATCTCTCCCTACGGTTACCAAACTAACCTGCTGGTGTACAGCGTAGGAAATTACAAATTGACCGACTACGTGAGAATTGGAGTGCCAATTTCGATTGTGTACTCTGTATTAGTACTTACTTTGATCCCGGTCTTTTTCCCGTTTTAATTCCGATATTTACAAGGATACGTTATGACTGCCGAAACTACGGTAAAAGATGAAAACATTGTTTGGCACCAGCATTCGGTTGATAAACAGTTTCGTGCTGAATTAAAGAAGCAAAAACCTGCCGTATTGTGGTTCACTGGTTTATCTGGAGCGGGTAAATCAACCGTAGCAGGGGCGTTGGAAAATCGCCTTGCAGCATTGGGTTACCACACCTATTTATTGGATGGTGACAATGTACGACATGGTTTGTGTAGCGATTTAGGTTTTTCTGAACAGGACCGTCGCGAGAACATTCGTCGTATTGGTGAACTGGCGAAGTTGATGGCAGATGCGGGTTTAATTGTTCTGTCGGCGTTTATTTCACCGCATCGTGCAGAGCGGAAGTTAGTACGCGATTTATTGCCAGAAGGTGAGTTTATCGAAGTGTATGTCAATGCATCTCTAGAGGTTTGCGAAGGTCGAGATCCTAAGGGTTTATACCGTAAAGCCCGTGCGGGAGAGATTCCTAATTTCACTGGTATTGATTCGGAATATCAAGCGCCAGAGAACCCTGAAATCGATTTGCCCGCGGGAGAAAAGAGTGTCGATGAGCTGGTGGATTTGTGCTTAATCGATCTTAAACAACGCGGTGTGATCCGATAAAAAAGCATTTAGATCATAGGTGACCTAAAGCTCTTTGAGCAGCTGGAGAAGTATTTGGATCATAGGTGATCAAATGCTTCTCAAGCTGGCTAGACGGTATGATGAACCGTACTTTTAGCTTCACTATGGACACTAAATCTATGATTTAACAGTGCAAGCATTTGATCGTAGTATTCGGCATGTGGTTTGTTTCCGAGCAAGGTACAGAGCTCATTGCCTGTGGGTGTGAAGCGGTAATATAAAAGGCGGACACCTTTACTGTTTACGTTCAGTGACAAGTTTTTACCTTGGTAGGTGAGGACCAACGGTGTCTCGATACTAATTTCGCCAGATTCAAGTTCGGCACTGTGCAGCAGCCCTAATTCAAATAAGAGCAACAAGCTTGAATACGGCAGTTGAAAACTTCCCATATTTAGGCTGTTGGCGACGTCTCGCTTGCCGAAGCTAAATATTCCTCCTTGCGCTTTGTAACCAATCAGCAGTTTTCTGCTGTGATCCCCTCCAAAACTGCACGCTAAAGAGGCGGCTCTTTGCAGAGTTTGTGCTTCCTTTGGTGACATATCTTTGAGGGTTTTCAACGCTTTCATGGACGTTGAACCCGGATTGGTCACTTCACGCTTCATCACTTGAGCCCATAGCTTTTGCATCGCGCTGTTATGGATGTCTTGAGCCATCTCAAAAAATCGATGCAACCAATCTTGGTCTGGCTCTCCCGCTGTCTCATCTCGGCATGAACTGTGCGCTAATTTTAAAATCTGTTCTAAGTTTTTTTGTCGCTGTTCTTGGCGTCTTTGCTCTCGCAATTGGGCTCTTTCAAACGCAGATTTGGCTGGCGGTTCGGTTTGCAGTAAGGCGTCAAGACCGTGTATTTGGGCAATGGTTTTTACCTTACTAGCACTGTCTTTTATGTAGCCTTGTTTCTTTTCTTGTTGCGTATTTTTTTTTGTGTCTGACTGATGTTCGATGACAACAGGTTGCTTTGTCGGGTCTGCCATTCGTTTTCCTACCAAGAACTGCGCGGTTCGCACGTTTAAATTTACACCTTATCTGACCAAGCGACCAGACAGGAGTTCTCAGTTTTTGAACGAATAGGGCTATTCAAAATGATAATGAGTTGTTAAAATTGTTATCGTTATTTTGGAGGGGCTATGAAGTTCTCAGAAGCAGGTAAACTCAAAAAGCACCTGTCGATAGCGTTTCTTTTGGTTATTTATGTGGGCGTGTTAGCGTATTTATCTCGTTATATCGTGTAGCACAAAGCTAAAAAAGGCGCCAGTGTGACGCCTTAGGTGTAGCGAGGCTTATCGACGACTTAAATTACATATCGTCGTAGGCTTCTATTTCTGATCCCTCAATAACGTAAGCCGTTTCTGCCAGTTCGTGGTTTATCGTCTCGGTTTTCAACGTTCCAACCACATATATAACATCCCACAACTCTTGAACAGGCGCGCCTTTCGGAAACTTCACGTAAATGATCTGGTTTGGAGGCGGTGGTGGCACGTGAATACAAGCTCCAAAATATGGCACCAATAAAAATTCGGTGACGGTATCGGCATCACCTTCAAGTGGGATAACAAACCCCGGAATTTTAACTTGGCTTCCGTTCAGTTCTGGTCGAACGTTACCAATCTTGGACTGCTGGGCTGCGCCACCACTGTGATCAGATGCGGGCATGCCTATACTGTCGAACAATTTACGCTCTTTTTCTGGAACAAGGTCAATCCAGTCAAGCTTTAATGGTTCTTCGCTGGCCATAACAGGCGCTGTGAATGCGACGACCAGCAAGCAACTTGCGAGTATTTTTTTCCACATTTTATTAAATCCTTATTGTCATTCCGTCACTCAGTGACTGTCGGTAGGCGCGGAGTGCGGGAATGAAACCAATCACAATACCAGCGCATTGTACGAAACCTAATAGCATCCACTCATAAGTAGATAAGATGCTTAAGGTGAGATGTATTCCATAGTGCTGTTGGATGATCGGCTGCGCGATAGCAAGAATGGCATACAGCCCAGTAACGCCAGTAATAATACCAGCAGCAGTAAGCAAGCTAGCTTCACTAATTAAGAGTGAGAAAACATGACGAGGCCTTGCTCCCATGGCACGCAAAATCGCCATTTCACGGCGGCGTTCCTGTAGGCTAGTTAATAGACTGCTTAACATACCTAACAACCCTGCAATCACGACAAAACCAGATACTGCCATTAGGGCTTGCTCTGCAACCGACATCATTCCCCATAACTCATGCAACGCAACGCCGGGCATAATGGCGCTAAGCGGCTCTTTGGGGTAGGTGTTAATTTGTCTTTGCAGGGCGAAAGTTTGAATACGAGATTTCAAACCAACGAGCATAGCGGTAATTTGTTTGGGCTGAAAGTCTCTGTTTTTGAGATCTTGTGCCTTGGGTGTCGGGCCCAAACGCGCACCACTTTCCCACCCAACGTGAATGGCTTCGATGGCTTCCAATGATACATGGACAGTTTTGTCGACTGGTGTTCCTGTAGGTGCAAGGATACCGACAACTTTAAATGGCAGATTGTCATGACGGCTAAAGCCAACGTCGCTAATGCCGTGGGCAATGATGATTTCGCTACCGATATCATAACCAAGTTGTTTAGCGACATCAGAACCTAGTACGGTTTCAAATAAACCATTGAATTCTCTACCCTTGCTGAATGTTAGTGGTTGCTTACTTCCAAACTTGTAATGCTCAAAGTAACTGTGATTGGTTCCCATAACTCGGAAGCCTTTATGCGAGTCGCCAAGCGAGATTGGAATAGCCCAATCGACTGAACGATGATTGGCAAACTCTTGGTAGCTTTTCCAATCGATGTTGTTGGTCGCATTACCAATACGAAACACAGAATAGAGCAATAGGTTCACTTGCCCAGAGCGTCCACCAATAATGAGGTCTGTGCCTGAAATTGTATTGGCGAAGCTATCCTTGGCTTGAGTTCGGATACGCTCGACGCCCAAGAGGAGTACCACTGAAATCGCAACGGTCATGATGGTTAGAATTGCCGTCGCTTTGCGGTTCATCAAGCTCTTCCAGGCGAGCTTTACAACAGCACTCATGATATGGCTCCTAGGCTAGATACTTGATTAATGTCGGGTAGATTGAGCGTGCGATCGAATAAGGGTTCGAGTGTTGGGTCGTGGCTAACGAATACCAGTGTGGCATTGGCTTGATTCGCTTGCTCCATGAGGAGCTCAATAAATGCCTTACGATTGTCATAGTCTAAAGCTGAGGTTGGTTCGTCA
Source organism: Vibrio sp. 1159 (assembly GCF_033340395.1). Lineage (NCBI taxonomy): Bacteria > Pseudomonadati > Pseudomonadota > Gammaproteobacteria > Vibrionales > Vibrionaceae > Vibrio > Vibrio sp. 1159. The sequence continues at coordinate 206,595 of NZ_JAWOWL010000001.1, forward strand.
GCGATCACTAACTCTGGATGTCCTATCAGAGCTCGAGCCGCAGCCACACGTTGTTGTTGACCAATACTCAATTCAGAGACAGGGCGTGTATGAAGCTCGTTTGGCAAGTGCAGTCGTTCTAGTAGGGCCTGAGCCTGTTCATTTAACGTTTGAGATGAGGCACCTAAATGGGCACGGTCACGTCGTATTTTACTGAACTGACATGGCAATAATACGTTTTCAAGTACGTTAAGGTACGGCAATAAATTGAACTGTTGAAAGATGTAGCCAATATGATTGGCGCGAAAGCGGTCTCTCTGACTGGCACTTAAACTAGCAAGGTCAGTATCGAGTACAGATAGAGAGCCTGAAGTTAATGTGTTAATCCCCGTCAACAAAGCGAGCAAGGTCGATTTACCGCAGCCACTTGGACCTTTGATAAACACATGTTCGCCTTGTGTAATGTGTAATTTGGGGATGTGGATGGTCGCGTTGGTTGAACCGGGCCAGAAAAATTGGGCATCCTCTAGCTCGACAACATTTGGTGTGGTTTCAGTCATATTAAATCACCAAAGCTGTGGCGTGTAAGTGGGTACTTACACGCCACTCGTGTTATTTGATTACGATTTGGGTGTTATCTTTGCTTAATTTAATTGCTGATTGCATGGTATCAGTGAATATATTGACGCTGATGGACTCTGTAGTTGGGAATTGGTTAAACCAATCGGTTTGGATTTGGCTAAGCTGATTAACTTGTTCGCAATTGAAGCGATATTGCACCGAAAATTCACCGTGACCGCCATGATCGTGCGCCTCATCATGATCGTCATGGTGGTCATGTTTATCATGATGTTCATTATGATCATGGTGTTCGTGTCCTTCATGATCGTGATGTGCATGGTCATCATGGTCGTGCTCACTATGATCATGTTCCTCATGAGTTTCGCTTAGGTTGTGGCTCACGTAAGCTTCTTCAATATTACAATCAGCTTGTGAGTTAATAGCGAACAATGCGTTGCTGTCTTCGAGTGTAGCGACGGCTTGTTTAAGCGCTTGCTCTTGTTGTGCGTTTTCTGGAGCATGTTCGAAACCCACAACATCAGCTCCAGGAGCTGTGATCTCTACTAACAGATCTTTGCCATCTTGGGCGATATTAAACTCGACGTGACCATGCACATGAGCACCATGCTGGCGGTATTCGTTTGCATTCGCTGCTGTCGATAAAGTGAGGCCAATAGCAAGGGCTAAAACGTGTTTTGATGACATTGTATTTTTCCTAATTTTACTGGCATTAACCAAAGGCGGTATTGCTCAGATTCGAGTTTCACTAAGTTATTGTTCCCTGACACACTAGGTGCGGAAATGAACTCAATAATTTTGAGTGTGGAATAGTTTGGAAATTAAGCAAAATAAGGAGGGGCACGAGCAGCGCCAAGAACTTCTTCGCCGTACACGAGATGCAAAAAAACATGATGATGCTGGGCGCGCGTAAAAGTCGGTGTAGAGAGGGTAGGTTGTACCTTTGCTATACCGTGCTGAACACCAGAAAATAATTGGCAATGATGATGGGTATGATGGTCGGGCGTCAGATCGACTTGATGAAGTACAACCGCAAAGTTCCAAGCGATCAGCAACGCAACACTGAAAAATAAAGCAGTGCGATACCAATATCTTAGTGTTTTTTGCTGGTGGTGGTACATCTGAGCTCCTCTTACCGACTGTTATAATATAACACCCATAATGAATAAAAGTTCACTCTTTTGTTGGCTAGCAGAAAAATTTAACTCCACACATACGTGCCGAAAAATATTGGTAATACTCTCTGATGGAAGTGTCGCACTTATAAAGAGCAGAGTTATCACTGCCCATGCTTCTAATCAAATTCATATAGCTCCTTACAACAAGAGCAAGGAGCCATTCAATGAAGCTAGATGTTCTGTTTAATAAGCTCAATGACTTTTATTATCTCATCTTGCTCAAGTGCGCCCTCTTTGACGAACAGAATTTTGCCCGTTTTGTCTTGAACAATAATGGCCGAACTTTCTTCTTTCAGGTCCCAAGTATTAGCAACTACGCCATTTTCATCAAGAACCATGGATGACCAAGGAAACTCTTTTTTACTGTCTTGAGCTGAAGACTTCACGAAAGAGCCTGTCCCCCAAATTGCATCATCTTGGTTGATGATAGTCGTCGTCTGGTAGCTTTCTTGTGGAAAATTTGCCGCTGTTATTGCTGACATTAAAGGGGCATTCATCTCTTTTGAACTGCTACGGCCTGCAATGGCTTGAATGACACGAACTTTGCCTTGCATATGTTGAGTTGCCCAGGGTTGGTATGCAACGCCTTCGCCTTGTAAAACAATCTCGCCGTAAGCGGCAACATTGACAGGAGGAACGCTTTTTCCCACTGACAAGTTGTGTGCAAAGGTCAAGCTTGGCGTTAAGGCCAGTAATAGAGGTAGGAGAGTCTTAGTTTTCATATTGTTATATTCCGTACGAGGTTTGGAAGCTTCCAGTATATATCCAGATCCTAGAAATTTGTAGGACCGTTGATAACATTTATTTAACGTATGGAGTGGTGTAATCTTGCGTTATATTTAGAATTTGCTAAAATGAGTTCCGTCGCAAATTGCGCATTAAGATTGCAGAGGAAAAATAAGCAATCCGTGTTTTCTCAAAGGAATTGAGGTGAGTTATGCTACGTGAGTTTGCTGTATATCGACCATTACAAGTGGCCCGTTTTGTTAAAACGTTGTTCAAAGGTCAATTTTTTATTGTTGGGGTTGGCTGTTTTCAGTTCGACAATGGCAAAGTGTTACTACCTGACGTCAACGATCATAAAAGGCTCACCATCTTTAAAGAAGTCAACCAAGTGATAGCATCATTATCGGCTTAGTTAGCTTGGTACCCACTTAGATTTAGAAAAGAGCGACCATATCGGTCGCTCTTTTTGTTGCTGGTTAGGTTTATCCTTGGAGGCTTGGTGGGAAGCAAACTCCCGTTCCTCCGATGCCACAGTAACCATCAGGGTTTTTCGCCAAATATTGCTGGTGGTAGGTTTCCGCAAAGTAATACGGACCTGCTGGTTGTATTTCGGTGGTGATGTTCGCGCGTTGCTCTTCTTGCAGTGCTTGTTGATACAAGAGTTTCGATTTCTCTGCGCTCTCGAGCTGCTCCGTCGAATAAGTGTAAATTGCTGAACGATATTGAGTACCTAAGTCGTTACCTTGACGCATTCCCTGAGTTGGGTCGTGTTTTTCCCAAAAAACAGCCAGTAGCTTTTCTAATGAGATGACGCGTTCATCGAAAACGACTCGTACGACTTCTGTATGACCCGTTTTACCTGTACAGACCTCTTCATAGGTGGGATTGGGTGTGTACCCCCCAGCGTAACCGACCGAAGTAGATACAACGCCGTCGAGTTGCCAAAATACGCGCTCAGCGCCCCAAAAACAGCCCATTCCGAGCAAAATCTGCTGTTGGTGTGACGCCAGAGGCGCCTTTAGGTTAGATTTATTTACAAAATGATGATCGTCAATCTGCATTGGTTGATCTCTACCTGGCAAGGCATCTTCTATACTGATCAATGTTTGTTTGTTGAGCATGGTATTTGTCCTTCAATACGTGTCTTAAATTTGCGAACTTTTTCATTTCGTCTGTATCTGATGCTGTGATGACATAGACCGCGTTAAACCTATTAATATTACAGACTTAGAATCTAATTGGCGTTATCATTATTTACGTTTACTTAACCTCATTCAGCCATAAAAGCATGATAAAAAAAGCTCTCCCCACCATTGTTGGCCTGTTTGCCTTTTCTCATGGTGCCTATGCCGATGTTTCTTTGACTTTGAAAGGCATTGATGGCGCTTTAGAAGAGAATGTCAGTGCGTATCTATCATCTATTCCAGAGAAGGATTACTCCACTTCTCTGCGTTTTCAAGCGAGATTAGATCAAAGTATCACTGAAGCGCTTAACGCGCTTGGGTATTATCATGCAAAAATTTCATACTCTATTCCTGAAGCGAATGATGAGTTAATTGTGCTCATCAAGCCGGGCTTGCCAGTGAAAGTGAAAGTCATGGATGTGGTCATCACTGGAGAGGCCAAGGACGATGAAGAGTTTGCAAAACTTATTGAGCGCTCTCCGCTCAAAGTTGGCCAAGTTTTGAATCAAGGCCAATACGACACCCTTAAGTCAGGCATTCGTAACTTGGCGCTTCAGCGTGGTTACTTCAATGGTGAGTTTACGCTAAGTCGATTAGAGGTTATCCCTGATCTGAACGAAGCTAATGTCCGTTTGCACTACAGCAGTGGAATACGTTTCAATTTTGGCGACGTTTCTTTTATTGGCAACCACATCTGGGAAGATCGTGTCGCATCATTACAACCTTTTAAAGAAGGGGACCCATACAACGTTTCGAAGCTGGGCGAGTTTAACCAGAAGCTATCAAATACGGAGTGGTTTTCCTCAGTTTTTGTTGAGCCTGAATTGGATAGGCTTGATGATGGCCGAGACTTGCCAATTAAAGTGTCTTTATCTCCTGCTTCGAAGAATCAGATCGAGACGGGTATTGGTTACTCAACGGATGTCGGCGTTCGAGGAACGTTGAAGTGGAAGAAACCTTGGGTGAGCTCCCGAGGACACAGTTTCAACACTGCTTTATCCCTATCTAAGCCAGAGCAAACCGTGACTGCTTCTTACAAAATTCCTTTAGAAGATGTCGCTAACGATTATTATCAAGTTCAATATGGGCTTAAAAACCTAGACAACCGTGACACACAGAGTATCGAGTCTAACCTTGCAGTGGAACGTCATTGGTTAGCAGACGGTGGTTGGCATAATACCGTTTATGTTCGTCATTTGTACGAGAGCTTTACGCAAGGTTTACAAGATGATGAATTCAACTTCGTACTTCCAGGTGCGACATTTTCTCGGACTAGGGTTCGAGGGGGCAATATGCCAATGTGGGGAGACAAGCAAAGCATCACTATTGAGTATGGTGATACCGCTATGCTTTCTGAAACTAGAGTGCTCCGCTTAATTGGCTCGACTTCTTGGATTCGTGGTATTGGAGAGAATCATCGTGGTTTGTTCCGCCTAGAAGGTGGTGCGAATATTACCGATGAACTTGAAAAGCTATCACCGTCGCTGCGTTTCTTCGCTGGTGGTGACAATAATATTCGTGGTTACGGCTATGAATCTATTTCACCTGTGGATGAGAGTGGTGCTTTGACGGGTGGTAAATACATTGTTAGCAGTACATTAGAATACCAATATCGTGTTTATGGAAACTGGTGGGCTGCAACGTTTTACGATATTGGTGATGCGTTTAATGAAACACCAGATTGGAAATCAGGTGCTGGTGTTGGTATCCGCTGGGCGTCTCCGGTGGGCCCTGTTAGTTTTGATTTTGCATGGGGGTTGGATGCAAAACCAGAACGAGAGTTTCGTATCCACTTCTCATTGGGGCCTGAGCTATGATCAAAATGATGTTTAAGTGGACCAAATGGCTGTCGCTCAGTTTGATTGGTCTATTGCTGTTGCTCATCATTATTGTCGCGACAGTTTTGTTTACCCACCCAGGCCTCAAATTTGCCTTGTGGGGAGCTGAAAAAGCATTACCACAATTGCAGATTGAAAAAGTGCAGGGTTCATTGTTTCCTCGCTTCGAACTGCATAACGTCAGTTTTGTCGATGAGTCTTTGAATATCGACGCCAAAGTTGAGCGTTTAGCTTTGGCAGTGAACTTCCGCTGTTTCTTTGATCCTAAGGTCTGTGTCGATGAGTTAAGACTGCAGGGGCTTGACTTTAAGATGCCAGAGCTACCGCCAGCAAGCGAGGAGCAAGAGGAAACACAACCACTGCGTTCTATCAGTACGCCAGTGCCAATTTTTGTTAATAAAGTCAGCTTTAATGACATCAATGTCAATGTGCTGGGCAATCAAATTGATTGGCAAACGTTCTCGACCGCTTTGTCGATGCAAGGCGATCGTTTGGTGATCGCACCAACTGCGTTGAAAGACATTAATGTTGCGCTCGCACCAAGTGAAGCGACCCCAGAAGCGGTTGTTGAAGAGCCGAAAGAAGCCGATGCTACGCCGCAAGATATTGTGTTACCCGAAGTATGGATTCCACTGACGGTGGAAGCGCGCCGTCTGGATATTCACAACTTTAAACTGGCAGGTGAAACGCCAGTGATCGTCAATCATCTTGGTTTGGTTGCAAGAGCAGGCGGTGAACGTGTTGATGTCAAAACGTTAGAGCTCGACATGCCAGAAGTGGAAGGCAAGTTGAGCACACAAGTGACGCTTTCTTCTGATTACCCTATCAAAGCGCAACTGGACGCGTTAGTGAAGCAAGCGGATGCGAAGGGACAAAAACTGTCGCTTTCGGTCTCGGGTTCGGTTGGTGATTTGTCACTAAATGCTACGCTTTCTGAGCTTGTACAAGCGGAGATCAAAGGTGATATTCAACCGCTTAAAACGCAGTTACCGTTTGATGTCGCGATTAAAAATGTACAGGCGCAATGGCCGCTATTTGGACAAAGCGATTACCAGGTTTCTGTACCAAGCTTGGCGGCAAAAGGCTCACTTGATGGCTACGAAGTCGCATTAGAAACCAAAGCGTCAGGCAAAGATATTCCCGCCGTTGATGTCGCACTAAACGGCAAAGGTACGTTAGAGCAAATTGACCTCGAAAGCCTTGTAGTGAAAACCTTAGGGGGCGAACTCTCTGGGAAAGTCATGGCCAATTGGGCCGCGCCAATCAACTGGCAAGCTGACTTAAACCTGAAGAACATTCAACCAGGATTGCAGTGGAAAGAAGCCGAAGGGGATATTAGCGGTAATCTTTCGACTTCGGGGTCGTTAACAGAACAAGGCGGTTGGCAAGTCAGTTTGCCTAAGTTAGACATTGACGGCATTTTGCGAGGTTATCCGCTGAATGTTGAAGGGCAACTTGAAGCGTCTGATAAGAACGGCAAAGGCGAAGACATCCAACTTACCACTCAGGGTTTAGCGCTTTCTCATGGCCCGAACCAACTGAGTGCAAAGGGTAAGATCGATAAGCAAATTCTGATGGATGTTGAGGTTAACTTCCCTGATTTTGCGAAAAGTGTTCCGGATCTTGCAGGTAAAATGCAAGGTAAAGTCGCACTACGTGGTAGCTTGAAAGAACCAGACATCAATCTTGATCTCGCTTTAAATCAGATAAACTGGCAGCAACAGGCGAACGTAGAAACGATCACCTTAAAGGGTGATGTGAAGCCTCTGCCAGCACCAAAAGCGAACATAAGCCTAATTGCGAACAACATTACCTATGACGACATAAAAGTTGATAGTGCTGACCTTGAAGTCTCTGGGGATGAAAAACTGCATCAACTTACGCTCGATGTAGTGTCTGACCTGGTGTCGACCAGTTTAGAAATTGAAGGGACATTCCAGCAGAAACCAGAAATGATTTGGGATGGGGCGCTGCGCCGCTTGACGCTGAGCTCGCAACAAGGCCCGTGGGCGTTGCAAAAATCGACCGCGGTGAAGGTCAATATCGACAAACAGATCGCGAACGTTCAAGCGCATTGTTGGTTGCAAGCGGAGTCGAGCGTATGTCTAACCGAAGACATTAGTGTCGGTAAGAGTGGCCAGGCGAAGTTAGCCATCAATGATTTTGATTTTGACCAAATCAAACAATTCCTGCCGCCAGAAACCAAGCTGCAAGGCTCGGTTAATGCACAGGCTTTTGCTAAATGGGCACCAGAGAAAAAGCCTGAAGTAACCTTAAGTGTCAATATGCCAAAAGGCCAAGTTGAACAAGCGCTTGAACAGCCAATTAAAGTCGGTTGGGAAAGCTTCAACTTTAAAGCAGCATTAGCGAAAGACAAGCTTGATGCCGAGTGGCTATTTGATGTGAAAGATAACGGTGACTTGTCTGGTAAGGTTTCTTTACTGAATGTCTCGACTGAAAAGCCCACTATTGATGGTAAGGTTTCACTCTCTACGTTCCACTTGGATTTCTTGGCACCGTTGATTGGTGAGTACAGCTTGTTTAAAGCAAACATGAATACTGACCTAGCGATATCAGGTGACGTCATGCATCCGAAGGTTAATGGTCAGTTCTTGATTGACCAAATGAAGCTACAGGGTGAAGTCACACCGATAGATATAAACTCAGGGCAGGTCGTCATCAACTTTAAAGGCCATCAAGCGGACTTGGATGCCGGAATTTTAACCCCGGATGGTGAGTTGAACGTTATCGGTGATGCCGATTGGCAGGACTTACAGAACTGGCGCACTAAAGCGCGTGTATTTGCTAAAGAGCTCAATGTTGATTTGCCCCCAATGGTAAAAATCAAAGTTGAGCCTGACATGACAATAGATGTGACTCCTCAGCTTGCGAAAATTGAGGGTGATATTAATTTGCCATGGGGCAGAATTGTCGTCGAAGAGCTTCCACCAAGTGCGGTAGGCGTATCGAGTGATACCGTTATTCTCGATAAAAACTTGCAGCCAGTGGACGATGTGGCTGCGATGCCGTTTGATGTGGAAACGAACATCAACATTAAAATTGGTGATGACTTCCAACTTGCCGCTTTTGGTTTAAAAGGTGGGTTGAAAGGGAACCTAAACGTGACACAAAAAGACAAAGGTCCTTTCATCGTTGGTGAAGTGAATGTTGTCGACGGTTCTTATCGTTCGTTTGGTCAGGACTTATTGATTAAAGAAGGTAAGATTCTGATGAATGGTCCACCAGATCAACCTTACTTGTCTATCAAAGCGATTCGTAATCCAGACAATACCCAAGATGATGTCATTGCGGGGGTACAAGTGTCAGGCCCAGCATCTGATCCGAGTATAGAAATTTTCTCAGAGCCCGCGATGAACCAAGCCAATGCACTTTCTTATCTACTTCGTGGTCAAGATATTGATGGTGAAGCCGGTGGTAATGCAATGACGACTACCTTAATTGGTTTAAGCTTGGCGAAGAGTGGTCGTGTGGTTGGTGAAATCGGTGAAGCCTTTGGCGTACAGGATTTACAGTTGGACACTGCTGGGTCGGGCGATGATTCGCAAGTGACGGTGAGTGGTTATATTCTGCCAGGTTTGCAGGTGAAATATGGTGTCGGCATCTTTAACTCCCTAGGTGAGTTCACTGTGCGTTACCGATTGATGCAAGACTTGTATTTAGAAGCGGTATCTGGTGTAGATAGCGCCGTTGACCTACTCTATCAGTTTGAGTTCGATTAAAGTGCTTTAACCTAAGCATACACAGTCATGACTAAGGAGTGGTTATGCAGCATTTGATTTTTGTCTACGGCACGTTACGCAAGGGAGAGTACAACCATCAGTATTTGCGCTCGGCGCAGTTTCTTGGTTTACATGAAACGGATGCTCAATTTGCAATGTATGACTTAGGCCCTTATCCAGCGTTGTCTGATGGGCAACGCTCGATTCAAGGTGAAGTGTACCTGATTGACAGTGAAACCTTATCTGAGCTAGATAGGTTAGAAGATGTGCCAGTGGAATATCGCCGAGAGAGCATCGTTACGCCTTTTGGCCAAGCTTGGATCTACTTATATCAAGATACTGAGCAGCTAACCGAAGAAATCGCTTCCGGAGATTGGTGTCAAAAGGTGTGAGCTATACTGACATTATCAATAGCAACGAGCTAAACACTAAGGAGTCACGATGAAAGCATTCGTAATTGGAGTAATGGCGTTGCTTCTTGCTGCATGCGCACAAACAACACTACCGACTTCGAATAATGTGACCGATTGGCAAGTGTTTGGTAAGCAGTCAGCTTTAGATGGATTACGGGAGTTATCTGAGGAGCGAATTGCGAAGCTGGATGATGTTAACCATGCGACGCCAGAACTGATAATGGCTTATCAAGCGGGTTACCAGCAAGGCAAACAAGAGTATTGTGAGCAAAGTGCTTATATGCTCGGTGTTATCGGGCGGCCGTATTTTGGCATTTGTGATGATGTTGACCCCTTCTTTCAACATGACTACGACGCTGGACGAATGTCTTCAGCAGGCGCACCTATCTAGTTGACACAGGTAAGATGAAAGCAAAAGAGCTGCCCTAGAGCAGCTCTTTTTAATTTTGTATCAGCAGTGATGCTTATTTTTTCTGAGCTCGTTCGTAAGATTCTAGGATTTCAGCTTTGGCGGCAGCAACATCTGCCCAACCATCCACTTTCACCCATTTGCCTGCTTCAAGCTCTTTGTAACGCTCAAAGAATTGCGTGATCTGCGCTTTCAGTAGTTCTGGGATATCGTCCACATCTTGGATGTGCTCGTACTCTTTCGAGATTTTTGAGTGGGGAACCGCAAACACTTTTGCATCTTCACCCGATTCATCTGTCATCTTCAAAACGCCAACAGGACGGCAGCGAATGACTGAACCTGGCATGAGTGGGTATGGTGTTGGTACCAATACGTCGACTGGGTCGCCATCAAGAGACAGGGTATTGTTCACGTAGCCATAGTTGCATGGGTAGAACATTGGTGCAGACATGAAACGGTCGACAAATACAGCACCAGAGTCTTTATCTACTTCGTACTTGATTGGATCTGCATTTGCAGGAATTTCGATAACGACATAGATATCTTCAGGCAGCGACTTGCCTGCTGGTACATGGTTTAAGCTCATTAGAATATTCCTTTTCATTAACGATGAGTCACACAAAAGCGGCTTCATCTGATGATAAATTCGCGTTTCACTTTAGCGACAAAAACGCGACAGGTAAACACCTGCCGCGTTGGACAAAGGTCTGAAATTATTCTTCGTCGCGGTGCAGTTCAAGGAACTCTTCAACTTTGCGAACCATGTTCTTCGAACCCACAAAGAAAGGTACACGCTGGTGCAACTCAGTAGGCTTGATGTCCATAATGCGATTCACGCCGTCCGATGCAATGCCCCCAGCTTGCTCAATGAGGAATGCCATAGGGTTACATTCGTAAAGCAGGCGTAGCTTGCCTTGTGGGTGGCTTTGTGTGCTTGGGTAAAGGTAGATACCACCTTTCAGTAGGTTGCGGTGGAAATCAGCAACCAGCGAGCCAATGTAGCGAGAAGTGTATGGGCGACCGTCTTCTGGCACGTTTTCTTGGCAGTACTTGATGTACTTCTTCACCCCTTGAGGGAAACGAATGTAATTACCTTCGTTGATGGAGTAGATCTTACCATCATCAGGAATCATCATGTTTTCATGAGAAAGACAGAAGCTGCCGATAGATGGGTCGTAAGTAAAGCCGTTTACGCCGTTACCAGTTGTGTATACCAACATGGTGGAGGAGCCGTAAATCACGTAGCCCGCAGCCACTTGCTTGTGACCAGGTTGTAGGAAGTCTTCTTCAGTTGGTGGAGTACCGATTGGAGAAACACGACGGTAAATCGAGAAGATAGTACCAACAGAGACGTTCACATCGATGTTAGAAGAACCATCAAGTGGGTCCATCAGTACTACATATTTGGCGTTTTGGTTGAGTTCTTTATTGAACGCAACTGCTTCGTCTTCTTCTTCACTGGCAACGCCACACACTTGATCACGAGCTTCAAGCGCGGCTTTGAACTTATCGTTCGCGTAAACATCGAGCTTTTGCTGATCTTCACCTTGGACATTTTCCGTGCCTACAGCACCAGTGATATCACCGAGACCCGCTGCGTTGATTTCGCGGTTAACGATTTTTGCAGCTAAACGAATGGAGGCTAAAAGGGATGATAGATCACCGCTAGCGTGGGGGAAATCCGCTTGTTTTTCGACAATGAACTCGCCTAGGGTGCGCAGTCCTGACATGGTTAATCCTTACATTTTCATTTCATTGGGGGTAGTGCGCAAGTGAGCATCTCTTTATGGATGTTAAACGATTGCGCTGGATGTAAGTTTAAGTCGCAGATCTTTTTAATGGTAATGAAGTAACTGTTTGAGATCTCAATTTATTTGTAGACTTGTTTGAGGGATTCATCAGTAAGCAAGAGGTTGTACAGTCTGTGTTCAACCTTGTCATATTTGTGAAAGGGACTGCAAGAAGAAGGCTAAAGTCACTCGCTTTTCAGGCGGTAATCGCGATAATGAAAGCATTAAAAAACGCATTACAAGGTTTAGTTTATGCACATTCATATCTTGGGTATCTGTGGCACATTTATGGGCGGCGCAGCGATTCTAGCGCGCCAATTAGGACATAAAGTCACTGGTTCTGATGCCAACGTTTATCCGCCAATGAGCACACTGCTTGAGTCTCAAGGTATTGAAATTATTGAAGGCTTTGACCCGTCTCAACTCGACCCTCAACCAGATCTTGTGGTGATTGGTAATGCGATGAGCCGTGGCAACCCTTGTGTCGAGCATGTGCTCAACACTAACATGCGTTACACCTCTGGCCCGCAGTGGCTCAACGAGTTTTTGCTGCATGATCGTTGGGTATTGGCGGTATCGGGTACACATGGGAAAACGACCACGTCGAGCATGCTTGCTTGGATACTTGAAGATTGTGGTTATCAACCGGGTTTCTTAGTCGGTGGGGTACTCGGTAACTTCGGAGTGTCTGCTCGTTTGGGTGAAAGTATGTTTTTTGTCGTTGAAGCGGACGAATATGACAGTGCTTTTTTCGATAAGCGTTCTAAGTTTGTGCATTACCATCCTCGCACTTTAATCATGAACAATCTTGAGTTTGATCATGCTGATATCTTCGATGATCTAGAAGCGATCAAGCGCCAATTCCATCATTTAGTGCGAACTGTACCGGGCAATGGATTGATCTTAGCGCCGAGAAAAGATCAGGCGTTAGCGGATGTATTAGAGCGTGGCTGCTGGACTGAAAAACAGTTCTCTGGTGAGAATGGTGACTGGCAAGCGCACAAATTAGTGCTTGATGGCTCAAAATTTGACGTTGCGTTGCAAGGCGAGAAGGTTGGTACCGTCGAATGGAATTTGGTGGGTGACCACAATGTGGATAATGCGCTGATGGCAATCGCTGCTGCACGACATGTTGGAGTCACTCCGGATCTTGCTTGCCAGGCATTAGGGCGTTTCATCAATACCAAGCGCCGTTTAGAGCTGAAAGGTGAAGAACAAGGTGTGACGGTTTACGATGATTTTGCGCATCACCCAACGGCAATTGAACTTACTGTCGGTGGTTTGCGTAACAAGGTAGGTGAAAAACGCATCCTAGCTGTGTTAGAGCCGCGTTCTGCCACCATGAAGCGTGGCGTACACAAAAACACACTTGCAGAGTCACTACACAGTGCAGATGAAGTCTTCTTGTTCCAGCCAGATAATATCGAGTGGTCTGTGCAAGACATTGCCGACCAATGCACACAGCCAGCGTTTGTCGATGCGGATATAGATAACTTTGTAGCCAAGATCGTCGAACGTGCGCGACCAGGTGACCAAATTCTAGTCATGAGCAACGGTGGCTTTGGTGGTATTCACGGAAAACTTCTTGAGCAGTTAAAACAAAAAGCCTGATTGATATGCAAAACAAAACACAACCCTCTCATAAAAAAGCCATCACGTTGGCATTAACGGGTGCTTCTGGTGCTCCCTACGGCCTTCGTCTTTTAGAATGCTTGGTTGCGGCGGATTATCATGTCTACGTTCTGATTTCTTCGGCAGCTCGTGTTGTGATGGCAACCGAGCATAATCTTAAGCTACCAAGTGGCCCAGAAGCGGCGCAGCAAGCATTGGTAGAGCACCTGAACTGCAATCGAAATAACATCACCGTTTGCGGTAAAGACGATTGGTTCTCGCCGGTTGCCTCTGGTTCTGCTGCACCCAAGCAAATGGTGGTTTGCCCATGCTCTGCGGGAAGCGTTGCAGCCATAGCACACGGTATGTCGGACAACTTGATCGAACGGGCCGCTGATGTAGTAATGAAAGAGCGCGGGCAGTTGTTGCTCGTGGTTCGCGAAACACCATTTTCAACGCTACATCTGGAGAACATGCACAAGCTATCGCAAATGGGCGTCACCATCATGCCAGCAGCTCCAGGCTTCTATCATCAGCCAAAGAGTATTGAAGACTTAGTGGATTTTATGGTGGCGAGAATTCTTGACCACTTAGGTATTGAGCAAGGTTTGGTGCCTCGTTGGGGTTATGACCAGCGCTCGTGAGCTGATTGTGTAACCACTCAAATACCTTTACAATCCATCCAACTCATCGGGGAGCAAACCCATTTAGCATTGAGTCAATCAATGCATTGGGGCGCTGAGACCTAAGTGTTTAACTAGGGACCCGTATTACCTGAACCAGATAATGCTGGCGTAGGAATTGAGTCTGGATATTGGAAGTCCTTAATAGCCGCCTCAAACCCTGTGCCGCTCAACTTATTTCTCTGAAATACTCATGGAGAGCGAGCAGTGAAACCCACTCTAAATCTGATTGCCTTAGCTGCAATCACCTCTACTTCAGCGTTTGCCGCTGAAAACACATTAACCATCTATACCTACGACTCTTTTGCCGCAGATTGGGGCCCGGGTCCTAAAATCGAGCAAGCTTTTGAAGCAAAATGTGGCTGTGACGTTAACTTCGTAGCGTTGGACGATGGTGTGTCGATTCTGAATCGTCTTCGTCTTGAAGGCGGTAATAGCAAAGCGGACATCGTATTAGGTTTGGATAACAATCTGATGGCAGAAGCGAAGAAAACCGATCTGCTTGCCGAGCACAATGTGGATACGGCTAACACAGTGTTACCAAACGGTTGGAGTGACACGACGTTTGTACCGTACGATTACGGCTACTTCGCGTTTGTGTACAACAAAGAGAAACTGGCTAATCCGCCGAAAAGCATGAAAGAGCTGGTGGAAACGCGCGACGATCTGAAAGTGATTTACCAAGATCCGCGGACTTCAACGCCGGGCCAAGGCTTAATGCTATGGATGAAATCTATTTATGGCGACGATGTGACGCAAGCGTGGCAGAAGCTAGCGAGCAAAACCGTAACGGTCACGAAAGGTTGGTCTGAGGCGTATTCTATGTTCCTCAATGGTGAGTCCGATTTAGTGCTTTCTTACACCACTTCACCTGCGTACCACTTAATTGCGGAAAACGATTCGAAGTTTGCTACGGCGAATTTTGCTGAAGGCCACTACATGCAAGTTGAAGTCGCCGCCAAAGTGAAAGGGGCAAAAAATTCAGAACTTGCTGATCAATTTATGAGTTTCATTTTAAGTGATGAGTTCCAATCGGCGATGCCAACGGGTAACTGGATGTACCCAGTCACTGACGTTGAGTTACCTAAAGGTTTTGAAACTTTGAGTGTTCCAAGCAAGTCGTTGAGCTTTAGTGCTGATGAAGTGGCAAAAATGCGTAAGTCTTGGATTCGCGAATGGCAAAGCGCATTGACGTTTTAGCTGACGTTTCCATCCTCATCTGAATGAGATAGGTTTTACCTTTGAATTCTGTTCCAAAAATAGGTTTAGGGGTCGCGATGATCATCGCGACCTTTGTTATTTCTGCCCTAGGTGCTTTGATTGTTCAAGCCCCTTCACTTGATGTGTCTGTGGTATGGGGCGACCCGTACTATCAACATGTCACCAAGTTCAGTTTCTACCAAGCGTTTCTTTCCACATTGCTCAGTGTTGGCTTTGCCATTCCAGTAGCGCACGCACTTTCGCGTCGCCAATTTATTGGTAAATCATTACTGCTTAAGCTGTTTGCATCGACACTGGTTTTGCCGGTTTTGGTTGGTGTTTTTGGGCTGTTAGCGATTTATGGCAACAGTGGTTTGTTGGCGCAGTGGTTGCAAAGTTTCGACACTAAACTGCCATTCTCTATTTACGGTTTGAACGGCATTTTACTCGCCCATGTGTTCTTTAATTTACCTTACGCGGCACGATTGCTTCTGCAAGCCTTGGAGTCTATTCCTGCCGAGCAGCATAAGCTTTGCGCGCATCTTGGGATGAGCCATTGGGATAAGTTTCGCTGGGTAGAATGGCCGCGTTTAAGGCAGCAGCTTCCCCACGTTTGTGGGTTGGTGTTTATGTTGTGCTTTACCAGTTTTGCCACTGTAATGGCGTTGGGGGGCGGGCCAAAATCCACCACCATTGAATTGGCCATTTACCAAGCGATTAAGTTTGATTTTGATTTACAAGCTGGGGCGTTATTTGCGCTGTGGCAGATGCTGTTATGTGGACTGCTTGCTATTGGAGTGCAGAAGTTAACAAGGCCTGTTTCTATCAGTGCTGGAAGCACATCGGTACAGCAATATTTAACGAAGGATCATGGGTGGTCAAAAGCTTGGGATAGCTTTTGGATCATAGGTGCCTTTTTACTGGTAATACCGCCGTTATTGATGGTGTTACTGAGTGGCATCAACCAACAAGTTTGGACAGTATTAACCGATGAGCATTTTTGGTCTGCGCTATTGAACTCCCTCAAAGTCGCCTGTGTCGCTAGCGCGCTTGCGGTCGCTGCTGGGGTGCCCATACTATTGACCAGTCGCCGTTGGCGGTTGCAGTACAAAAACACGCGAGCCGATCAGATTGAGTTAATCGGCACCGTTATTTTGGTGACTCCAGGTCTGGTGATTAGCACCGGTTTATTCTTACTACTGCGCGCATTTACCGATGTTTTTAGCTTGGCATTTTTTGTCGTGATTTTGGTGAACGGTTTGATGGCTTTGCCTTACGTGATCAAAACGCTAGCGCAGCCAATGCTGCACATTGAACAACAGTATCAGTATGTATGTGCCAGCTTAGGCATGCGTGGCTGGCAACGGTTTAAAGTGGTGGAGTGGCAGGCGCTACGCAAGCCGTTTGCACATGCGTTTGCGATCAGCTTTATGTTTGCGATTGGCGATTTAAGTGCTATTGCGTTGTTTGGCGGGCAAGAGTTCCGCACTTTACCTCTGTATTTATTCCAGCTGCTTGGCAGCTATCAGATGGACGCGGCTGCGGTGGTATCGGTGACCTTATTGTTGTTGAGTGTGGGCTGTTTTGCCTTGATTGAGAAAGTATTGAAAACGAAGGAGAGAGCGTAATGTTAGTGTTGGATGATGTGCAGTACACCTACCAACGTGAACTGTTTCGTTTTGACTTAACGATTGAGCAAGGACAGATTGTGTCGCTGATGGGACCAAGTGGGGCAGGGAAGTCAACCTTGCTGGCGTTGGTGGCAGGATTCATCCATCCTGACCGTGGTGATATTTGTGTTGATGGTGAGTCCATTGTGCGTAAAGAGCCTTATCTGCGTCCGTTCTCTATGTTGTTCCAAGAGCACAATTTGTTTGCTCACTTATCGGTGCGTGACAACATCGGTTTGGGCTTACACCCAGGGCTAAAGCTTACGGTGGACCAAAATCGTCAGATTGAACAAGCCGCGCAGCAAGTTGGTGTTGCAGAGTACCTCGACCGTTTGCCAGAGCATCTTTCTGGTGGCCAGCGTCAACGTGTTGCCTTAGCGCGTTGTTTTGTTCAGCCTCATCCCATGTGGCTGTTGGATGAGCCGTTCTCGGCGCTTGATCCGGTGTTGCGTGAAGAGATGCTAGGCTTGGTAAAAAAACTGGCAGCAGAGCGGGGAATAACCGTATTGATGGTCACGCACCATTTAAGCGATGCCAAAGCGATTGCCAGCCACTTTGTGTTTGTGGCAGATGGTAAAGTGGAAGCCGCGGGTGATATGTCTGCATTGAGTGAACAGCATGCTAGTGAGAAGCTTGCGGCATTTATCCGAGCAGCATGCTAGTGCCTGATAGTTGCTAGGTTATGCTTCTCCGCAACACAAACCATGCCGAGGGCCAAATTCAAATTGAGATCTTAAGCTCATGATATGGTCAATCATTGCTTGTACGCGCCGTGGGCGGTTTGCTCCAGGACGATAGACTAGATAAATAGGCATTGGTACCGTGTGCCATTGCGGCAACACTCTGACTAAGGTGCCACTTTCTAGCTCTTGCGTCATGTTTTGCACAGGTAAGTTAGCGATGCCTAGTCCTTTAAGTGCACCTTTCAATATTGCTTCTACAGTTGTACTTGAGAAGTTACTGGTTATTGAAACATTGACGGTATTATCGTGTGAGATCAGCGTCCAAGGCCCTATTTCTGAAACATATTGATACCTCAAACAGTTGTGTTTTGTCAGATCTTCTGGCGTTTCAGGTACGCCGAACTCAGCTAAATACTCAGGGCTAGCAGCCAGAACTCGAGTGGTATAGCCTAATTTTTTTGCGATCAATCGATCATCAACTATCTGACCGACTCGAATTGCCATATCAAAGCCGTGTGAAAAGAGATCAACAAAATCGTTCGATGCTTCTAACGCAATTTGTACTTTTGGCCATTGTTTTAAAAATGGCAAAAAGATGTGCTCCGCCATATACGCATCCAACGCTGGTGGCGCGGAAATACGCAGCCGGCCTTGGATCTGTTGTTCCATCTCCTGAACGTCATGGCCAATTGAGTGGAATTCCTCAACTAAGCTTGCAGCACGCTCTAAAACCATTTGGCCAGCTTCGGTGATCACTAACTTTCGGGTTGTGCGCTCTAGCAGTTTGGCTTCAAAGTGTTGTTCGAGTTTGGTTATGGCTTTGCTAACAGTAGATTTTGGTAGGTTTAACTCCAGCGCGCACTTGGTTAAGCTCAGTAGTCGACAGCTTGTGACAAAGATAGAAAGCGTTCTAAAGTCAATTGTTTCTAAATTGCGAACAATCACTTTCAATTATCCATATTGTTTCAATATTAATCTGATTATAGTCTGGCACCTCATCCTTAGCCATCAAGTTATTGTCATTTGAGGTAAACAACATGTCCAACTCTGTAGACTTATTTTCTCCTATCGAACTCGGTCAATTAGCATTAGATAACCGTGCCATTATGGCGCCTTTAACGCGAGCTCGTGCTGGTGCGGACCATATTCCTAATGACCTTATGGTTGAATACTACGCTCAACGTGCGAGTGCCGGACTAATCATTGCTGAATGCACCATGGTGATGGAAGGTACGTCTGCTTTCATGGCAGAGCCGGGCATTTACAGCGAAGAGCAAATCGCAGCTTGGAAAAAGGTAACGGATGCGGTTCATGAGAGAGGCGGTAAGATTGTACTGCAAATTTGGCATGCGGGACGAGCTTGTCATCCTGATCTGAATGAAGGAAAAACACCTGTAGCGGCGAGCGCATTGGCCATTCGTGATGAATTAGTCCATACCCCTTCGGGTAAGCAAGCATATACGGTACCACGAGCACTCGAAGTGGATGAGATAGCTTCCATTGTTGCGGCGTTTAAACAAGGTGCAGAAAACGCCAAGAAAGCAGGCTTTGATGGGGTCGAGATACATGGCGCAAATGGTTATCTTATTGATAACTTCCTTCGTGACGGTTCAAATTTACGTACCGATGAATACGGTGGTTCGGTTGAAAATCGTGCTCGATTTTTACTTGAGATAGTGAAAGAAGTCGTTGAGGTGTGGGGACCTGGAAGAGTCGGTCTGCGTACATCTCCGCTAAATGGATTTAATGACATGAAAGACAGTGATCCAGTTGGCTTGGTGCGTTACTTAGCAGAGCAACTTAATTCTTTCGATCTTGCTTATTGGCACGTGATGCGTGCGGATCTGAAAGGCGTACAAAAAGCAGATGTTCTCAAGCCAGCACGTGAAAACTATCAAGGCCACTTAATGGCGAACGTGGGCTACAGTGCACAAGAAGCGGCAACAGCAATTGCAGAAAACAAAGTTGATGTGGTCGCATTTGGCGTTCCCTTTATCGCAAACCCAGATTTAGTTGAGCGATTTAAGAAAAATGCACCTCTTAATGAGGCGAAACCAGAACACTTTTATTTGGGTGGAGCAGAAGGTTATACCGATTACCCAGTGATGGCATAACCCTTACTTGTTTAATATAAAAAGGACGCTAATGTTAGCGTCCTTTTTCGTTTCTGTATTTACTTAGCCTTGCGGTTTTACGACCATCACATTGATTGGAGAATATTCCACAACCTTACTCGCGACGGAGCCAAGCATTACTTTATTGATTTTAGAGCGCTTGTGACTTGGCATAATGATGAGATCTGCGCCTAAACGTTCTGCATAATCAAGAATGGTCGCGTAGGCCTTGCCTTCAGCAACATGCACTTGGTAAACCACATCTTCAGCAATATGCTCATTAGCGAAAGTTTTTAGTTGCTGCTTCACGTCTTGCTTCATTTTGGCCGCAGCATCTTTCGGAAAGTATGTGGCAACCATCGACATGTGAATACCAGGTAGTACCGTCAGAAGATGGATTTGAGCATTTGCTTGCTTTGCCTGCCAAACCGCTAGTTCAACCGCTCGGTCTGAAAAGCCTTGGTCATTTAGATCAACCGGAACAAGAATTTGTTTGTACATTCAATGTCTCTCATTAAGGCCCCTTTATCCTCGGGGCCAAATCGGTTATGCGCTCAATTGTTCCTTACGAGCACGACGTTTTTGGTTCATTGCAAGCACCAGCAAAATCATTAAGCATGGTACAAACACCCACTCTTTCATCGGACGGTCTGCATCCTGGATAACCCACTTGATTTCCCAATCAAAGTCGATACCTGCGGACTCTGCTGGACTACCAAATTCAACCATATCGACAATCATTTTGTTGTCACTTTCGGTCAGCATTAGACCCATAGATGAAATACGTGCGTCTGCTGTTGTCGCACTGTCTTCGAATGGAAGACGAACCGTTTTCTCAATGTAGTCGCCCTCAAGGTTTTCACCGGCAACACGTAACTCCAATGATTCTCCTACATTTAGTGTTTCCGTGATTTGAGCTACCTCAACGCCAGGAGAAAGAACTTTCGCTGGGTACAGCATGTCCCACCAAAAACCTGGACGGAAAAACGAAAACGTCAGTACTAATAATAGGACTGTTTCCCACCACTTGTTACGCGTGAACCACCACCCTTGAGTTGCCGCAGAGAATATCAGCATTGCAATGATCGATGAGATGACCGTGAGCGCCAAATGCCACCAAGAGTCGATCCCCATTAACAATAGCTGGGTATTGAACACAAACATGAACGGCAAAATAGCGGTTCGAATATCGTAAGTAAAACCTTGGATACCGGTACGAATTGGATCTGATTTCGCAATTGCGGCTGCTGCAAAAGCTGCAAGACCTACAGGTGGGGTATCGTCGGCCAAAATACCAAAGTAGAAAACGAATAAGTGCACCGCTATCAACGGAATAATCAAGCCATGCGCCGCGCCGAGCGTAACAATAACCGGCGCCATTAGCGTAGAGACCACGATGTAGTTCGCCGTGGTTGGCAGACCCATCCCCAGAACCAAGCTAATGATGGCGGTAAACAGCAGCATAAGAATGATACTGCCACCAGAGATAAACTCGACGAAGTCGGTCATCACTAGGCCGATACCCGTTAGTGTAACAACACCAACAACGGTGCCCGCTGCCGCGGTTGCAACGCCGATACCAATCATATTACGCGCACCAGAAACTAAGCTCTCGGCAAGATCGACAAAGCCATCTTTGGTTTGCTGAAGCATGTCACCTTGCTTTGACAGCAGTGCAATCAACGGACGTTGAGTAAGCAAAATGAAAATCATGAACACCGTTGCCCAGAATGCCGAAAGGCCAGGTGAGAAACGTTCGACAGTCAAACACCAAACCAATACGACGATAGGGAGTAGGTAGTGCAAGCCTGACTTAACGGTTGGGCCAGGATCAGGTACTTCTGTTAATTCTGCATCAATCTCAATTGCGCCATCTTGCACGTGATTTGCTGAGACTTTCACCAACCCAACGTACGCGATTAATAGTGCGACGGTAACAATTGGTGTCGCGGCATCACCAAAGACGTCCTTTGTCCAACCCACTCCGTAGTAAACCAATGCGCTGATCACACACAATCCTAAGATTGTGCCAGTAAAGGACAGCAGACTTTGTACTAGTGTTGGGTTGTGGCGACGAGGAAGGCCTGTCATGCCTGCTTTACATGCTTCAAGGTGAACAATGTAAATTAAAGCAATATAAGAGATTAGCGCTGGAAGTAGGGCAGCTTTAATCACCTCAACGTAGGAGATACCGACGTATTCCACCATCAAAAATGCTGCTGCACCCATGATTGGCGGTGTTAACTGACCATTGGTTGAAGCCGCTACCTCTACCGCACCCGCTTTTGTGCCGGGAAAGCCAACACGCTTCATCAGTGGAATGGTAAAGGTGCCAGTTGTTACTACGTTTGCGATTGAAGAACCAGAAACCAGACCAGATAAACCTGATGCAACAACGGCCGCTTTAGCTGGACCACCTTTCATATGGCCAAGTAACGAGAAGGCAACTTTAATGAAGTAAGCACCAGCACCAGCGCGTTCCAGCATTGCTCCAAACAATACAAACAAGAAGACAAAAGAGGTAGAAACACCTAGCGCAACCCCAAATACGCCTTCTGTTGTTAGCCACAAGTGAGACATGGCCTTGTTCAAGCTTGCCCCTTTGTGCGCGATAACGTCAGGCATGTAAGGGCCTGCAAAGGTGTAAGTAAGGAAAACAGCAGCCACGACCATTAATGGTGGACCAAGTGCTCGGCGTGTTGCTTCTAAAAGGAGGAGCATACCGATAACAGCAACAACGATATCAACCGTTGTCGGTGCGCCTGAGCGTCCTGCTAGCTCGGTATAAAAAAGGTATATATAGGCTGCTGAAAAGCTGCCAGCCAACGCGAGTATCCAATCAACAAGAGGGATATGATCGCGAGGAGAATTCTTCATCGCTGGATAAGCAGTGAAAGCCAAAAAGATCGCGAAAGTAAGGTGGATAGATCGCGCTTCCGTGTCGTTCAGTACGCCAAAATTGAAAATAAATGGTAACGGGGATGCGTACCATAATTGAAATAGTGACCAACACAGAGGAACAAACCAAAGGATTCGTCCTTGCATTCCCGAAGGGCTACGTGCACCTGTGTCTGCCTGAGCCACCATTTCTTGCACATCTTGTGACGGAGCTTGATTCGTCGCCATGTACTTTTTCCTTATTATTGATGGTCCTGTCTGATTTTTATCGAGAACCACACTTCGCCTCTATCAGTGTAGTGAATGGAGCGAAGTTTGCTTTCGAGTATTTTGCTGCCTGAACTCAAAGTGTTGATTGTTGGATACTCTGTTAGGCGGCGTTTAAGTTTTCTTGGGTATGAGCTCGCAGTTTTCAGAAGAAAACTGGCGAATGAAGCATACAGTTAGAACGTGCTACAACCTGTATGCTCAAACAGGCAGAAAATATTCTTTCCTGCCTGTATGTAGAGTCTGAGGAAATTACTTAATTAGACCCATTTCTTTGTAGTATTTTTCTGCACCTGGGTGAAGAGGAATAGAAAGACCAGCTTTCACCATATCTTCTTTCTTCAAGTTTGCGAATGCAGGGTGTAGACGTTTGAAGGTATCAAAGTTTTCAAACACAGCTTTTGCCACGTTGTAAGCGACATCGTCTGAAACGTCAGAGGTCGTTACCATTGTTGCTGCAACACCAAAGCTGTTTACGTCTTTGTCTGTACCGCGGTACATACCAGCCGGTACTGAGCTAAAGGCGTAGTATGGGTTGTCGGCAACAATTTTATCGATTTTAGGGCCTGTTGCTGAAACTAGCTTCGCATCACATGATGTGGTTGCTTCTTTGATTGAACCGTTCGGGTGGCCGACCATGTAAATGAAGGCGTCAATTTTGTTATCACAAAGTGCCTGAGAGCGTTCAGAGCCTTTTAGCTCAGACGCCAATTTGAAGCTGTCGTTTGTCCAGCCCATCGCTTCCATGACAACGCCCATCGTTGCACGGTCACCAGAGCCTGGGTTACCGATGTTTACTCGCTTACCTTTCAGGTCTTCAACGTTTTCAATACCTGAATCTGCACGCGCAATGATGTTGAAAGGTTCTGTATGAAGAGAGAACATTGCGCGTAGCTTCTTGTACGGGCCTTGTTCTTCAAACTTGCTCGTACCGTTGTAGCCGTGGTACTGCCAATCCGATTGCACGATACCAAAATCTAATTCGCCTGCACGGATAGTGTTAACGTTGTAAATTGAGCCACCAGTCGATTCTACTGAACAACGGATGTTGTGGTCTTTACGACCTTTATTTACCAACTTACAGATAGCACCACCAGTTGGGTAGTAAACACCTGTCACAGAGCCAGTACCGATGGTAATAAACTCTTGAGCGTTAACTGCGCCTGCGCCCATTACGGCTGCAGCGATAGCGCCTACTTTGAGAAGTTTGTTAAATGCCATGAATTTCCCTTCCTTATATTCATTATTTACCCGGAAATAACCATAAATCACTTCTGGAGTTTCCTATTTGGAAACGGCACCTTTTTCAATCCAATCGTTTGAAAAAGCGAGCGAATCATAACAAAAAATTGGCAGAAAATTATCCAATTGTTAAATGTTATAGTTGATAAGTCTGAATTTTGTATCAGGGGATAGGATTCAATTTGTGATTTAATTCTTTTTATAACAATTACTTAATTAACATTTAGTGACTGAAATGAAAAAGATCAATTGCGTGATGTTAATCACAAAACGGATGGTTAAAGAATGAGCGGAGTAAGCAAAAAATTTACATAAATTATGGGCTACAAAATGAGACTTCTTTTATAACCCACAATGAGTTAGCTGATTGAAGCTTTATAGAACTTAACCAGTATATTCGAACAGCTCGCACACTGATTTGAAGAGTTGCTCAGTCGTAATTGCCATGGTTGGCGTAATGAAAATGGTATCGTCACCTGCGACAACACCAAGAATACCTTCGGATTTACCGAGTGAATCAAGCAAGCGAGCAATCAACTGTGCTGCACCTGGGCCGGTGTGAATTACTACTAACGCTGCGTTACGATCGATGTCTAGTACCAGTTCACGCAGAGAGCTGCTGACTGTTGGGACACCTAGCTCAGCAGGAAGACAGTAAACCATTTCCATTTTTGCATTGCGCGTACGGACGGCGCCAAATTTAGTCAGCATACGTGAGACTTTAGATTGGTTGATACTCTCAAACCCTTGCTGTTTGAGTGCGTCAACAATCTCGCCCTGTGAGCCAAAGCTTTCTTCTTTTAACAGGGCTTTAAAGGCGCGAACTAAGTTGTCTTGTTTTTCTGAATTGCGCATAGTCATTACAAATCTCTTATTACGGGTCAGCAGTTTTGCATATTCTCGCATATATATTCAGGCGGTGCCAAAGAGTCCCAGTATTATGTTAGATGCGTCACTGTAAACTATATACCACATAGAATTCTTTAGCGCGCTGAAGTAGGGCTGTATCTGTTTTCTTGAATTCCTTGTCATTTCAACAGAATAAAAGAATAATCCAGGCCCCATTTGTAGCACGGTAACAGCGAGTTGCGCGAGGTCGCAAAGCTAGCGTTAATTGATTGTAATCAAGTTGTGATTCCGATAGCTTTATTTAAGTTGGTTACAAACTACCCTACGAATACGTTTATAAGAGAAATACTCTCAAGGAGAACTACATGAAAGTAGCCGTTATTGGTGCCGCTGGTGGCATCGGTCAAGCCCTGGCCCTTCTACTTAAGAACCGTCTTCCTGCTGGTTCTGATCTAGCCCTATATGATATTGCTCCAGTAACTCCTGGTGTGGCCGCTGATCTTAGCCACATCCCTACGCCAGTTTCTATCAAAGGTTACGCTGGTGAAGATCCTACTCCAGCACTAGAAGGCGCGGATGTTGTGCTAATTTCTGCTGGTGTTGCGCGTAAGCCAGGTATGGATCGTGCGGATCTATTTAATGTAAACGCTGGTATCGTTAAATCGCTAGCGGAGAAGATTGCGGTTGTTTGTCCGAAAGCTTGTGTTGGTATCATCACAAACCCTGTAAATACAACAGTGCCAATTGCTGCTGAAGTTCTTAAAAAAGCGGGTGTTTATGATAAGCGTCGTCTATTTGGTGTAACAACGTTGGATGTTATCCGTTCAGAAACGTTTGTTGCTGAGCTAAAAGACAAAGATCCAGGTGACGTTCGCGTGCCAGTAATCGGTGGTCACTCTGGCGTAACGATCTTACCTCTACTGTCTCAAGTAGAAGGTGTTGAGTTTACAGCTGAAGAAGTAGAAGCATTAACGAAACGTATTCAAAATGCAGGTACTGAAGTTGTAGAAGCTAAAGCGGGTGGTGGTAGTGCAACACTATCAATGGGCCAAGCTGCATGTCGCTTTGGTCTGTCTCTGGTTCGTGCTCTTCAAGGTGAAGAAGGCGTAGTTGAGTGCGCTTACGTTGAAGGCGACGGCGAACACGCGACTTACTTCGCGCAACCTGTGAAACTGGGTAAAGAAGGCGTTGAAGAAGTACTAAGCTACGGCAAACTCAGCGATTACGAAAAGTCTGCATTAGACGGTATGCTAGAAACACTAAATGGCGACATCAACATTGGTGTTGAATTCGCAAAGTAATCTAGAAAGCCTATATAAGAAAAAAGCCGATCATTTTGATCGGCTTTTTTGATCCTTGATTTCTCAACTTCGTAAAAATGGTCGAATAAAACCACGTGGTGAAGGAGAAGATGATGGAAGCGAGTCGAATCCGTAAAGGCATGGTTGTTGAGTGCCAACAAGGCGTCGGTACGATATTAGTGGTCGACCATGAAGCAGAGACGGTATTGTTGTCCAAACAAGGGACTGAACAGCAGCTCGCCGTTAGCTTTGATGAAATAGAAGATGATCCACAACTGCATGGCGGTAGTGACAGATATTACTAGCGCCTCCGGCGTCGTCATTAGGTATCAAACGTAAAAAAGGAAGAGCATGCTCTTCCTTTTTGCTATAAGTCTTGCGTTATGGGTAGCTATTGATTACTTCGTGCGTTGTACTGCGACATGAGCCAGAGTAACAAGCGCTTGTTTGTATTCAGACTCTGGCAACACTGATAGTTCTGCGATTGCTTTGTCTGCTTCTTCTAGAGCTTTTTGCGTTGTGTATTCCAGAGAGCCTGCTTCTTTCATGACCGCAAGAATTTCTTCTAAGCGATCCATGCCATTCGCTTTCTCAATCGCTTCACGAATCATGATTGAGTTTTCTGGTGTGGTATTACGCATAGCATGGAGTAGAGGTAAAGTTGGCTTGCCTTCGGCCAAGTCATCACCCACATTTTTACCCATGTCTTCGCCATCAGAAGTGTAATCCATGACGTCATCAATGAGCTGAAACGCAGTGCCTAGATACTTACCGTAATTTTGCATTGCGATTTCAACATGCTCAGGAGCATCATTTAAGATTGCACCGATTTGAGTTGCGGATTCAAATAAGCGCGCAGTCTTAGAGTAGATGACTTGCATGTAGCTTTCTTCTGTCGTGTCAGGGTCGTTACAGTTCATCAACTGCTGTACTTCACCTTCGGCGATCACGTTTACGGCATTGCTCATTAGTTTAAGGATCTTCATGGATCCTAGTTCTGTCATCATCTGAAATGAGCGTGTATAGATAAAGTCCCCAACTAATACGCTAGCCGCATTGCCAAATGCTGCATTCGCAGTGGCTTTACCACGGCGCATGTCTGATTCATCTACCACGTCATCATGCAGCAAAGTCGCTGTATGGATAAACTCAATAAACGCAGCTGCCATTGTATGACCATTGCCTTGGTAACCAAGTGCACGGGCTGACAGTATCGCTAAAAGCGGTCTTAGACGTTTGCCTCCACCACTCACGATATAAAAACCGAGCTGGTTGATTAAAGAGACATCAGAATTAAGTTGGGCTTGAATTGTTTCATTCACTTTTGCCATGTCATCGGCAGTAAGCGCTTGGATAGTTTTAAAATCCATCGTATATCCGGCTGAAGTTAGACCCTGCAAGGCTTATTCGATTTATATAATTGTCGAATAATACACTAAAAAACGTTGATTAATACATTACTAAAGGGCATGATTGCCGCACTTTTCTTTGGCGATTAGCTTTTCGCCAATTTTTTCAAAATATGGCTTGTCATAGGAGCATCTATTCTGTAGAATCTGCGCCCTATTGATGATTAGTTTAGCGCACACCCTCAAGAAAGGCTGTGCGGAAAAAGCGGAGTAAAATATGTACGCTGTTTTCCAATCTGGTGGTAAACAACACCGTGTAAGCGAAGGTCAAACTCTTCGTTTAGAGAAATTAGACGTTGAAACTGGTGCAACTGTAGAATTTGATAAAGTTCTTCTTGTTGCTAACGGCGAAGACATCAAAGTTGGTGCTCCTCTTGTAGAGGGCGGCAAAATTGTTGCTGAAGTTGTACAACACGGTCGTGGCGATAAAGTTAAAATCGTTAAGTTCCGTCGTCGTAAGCACTCTCGTAAGCAACAGGGTCACCGTCAGTGGTTCACTGAAGTGAAGATCACTGGTATCAACGCTTAATCTATTAGGAGAGTTTAACAATGGCACACAAAAAAGCTGGTGGTTCTACTCGTAACGGCCGCGATTCAGAAAGCAAACGTCTAGGTGTTAAGCGTTTCGGTGGTGAATCTGTACTTGCAGGTAACATCATCGTTCGTCAACGTGGTACTAAGTTCCACGCTGGTAACAACGTAGGTATCGGTAAAGACCACACTCTATTCGCTCTTACTGAAGGTAAAGTGAAGTTCGAAGTGAAAGGTCCTAAGAACCGTAAGTTTGTAAGCATCGAAGCTGAGTAATTAGGTTTTTAACCAAATTACTTAATAGCTTTAAGCTGAATTCAAAAGCCCTGCCGAATCGGCGGGGTTTTTTATTTGTGGTAGTCGACATATCGAAGTTTCTCGCTAAGATCCTAAGCGATTTGAATCTGGGAGCTTAGATCTGTCATCTGCTAAAATTGTCGGATGACATAGTAAGATTTAATCCACGCACGAAGTAGTCGGAGTAAAAGATGAAGTTCGTAGATGAAGCGGTAGTAAAAGTTCAGGCTGGTGATGGCGGTAGTGGCGTTGTCAGTTTCTGGCGTGAAAAATTCATCACTAAAGGTGGCCCTGATGGCGGTGATGGCGGTGACGGTGGTGATGTTTATATCCAAGCTGATGAAAACCTAAATACCCTGATTGATTACCGTTTCCAGCGCTTCTACGAAGCTGAGCGTGGTGAAAACGGTCGCGGTGGTAACTGTACCGGTAAGCGTGGTAAAGACATCGTTCTTCGTGTACCTGTGGGTACGCGCGCTGTGGATATCCACACAAATGAAATCGTGGCGGAAGTTGCTGAACACGGTAAGAAAGTGATGATCGCGAAAGGCGGTTGGCACGGTCTAGGTAACACGCGTTTCAAATCTTCAGTAAACCGCGCGCCTCGTCAGAGAACATTGGGTACAAAGGGTGAAGTACGCGAAATTCGCCTTGAGCTATTGCTTCTTGCTGATGTGGGTATGCTTGGTCTACCTAATGCTGGTAAATCAACCTTTATCCGCGCAGTATCAGCAGCAAAACCGAAAGTCGCTGATTACCCATTCACGACTTTGATCCCAAGCTTGGGTGTCGTAAGTGTCGTACCAGAGAAAAGTTTTGTTGTTGCAGACATCCCTGGTTTGATCGAGGGTGCAGCAGATGGCGCTGGCCTTGGTATTCGATTCTTGAAGCACTTAGAGCGTTGTCGAGTGTTGCTGCACATGATCGATATTATGCCAATTGATCAGTCCGATCCGGTGCAAAATGCATTGACGATCATTGATGAACTAGAACAATACAGCGAAAAACTGGCAAGTAAGCCGCGTTGGTTAGTGTTCAACAAAGTTGATCTAATGCCTGAAGAAGAAGCGAATGAGAAGATCCAAGAAATCTTAGACGCACTAGGTTGGGAAGACGAGTACTTTAAGATCTCGGCGATCAATCGTAACGGTACTAAAGAGCTTTGTTACAAACTGGCTGACTTTATGGATAACCTACCTCGCGAAGAGGAAGAAGTGGCTGAAGAAGATAAAGTTAACTTCATGTGGGATGATTACCATAAAGATGCGATGGCGGGTAAAGACGTTATCACTGAAGATGACGACGACGATTGGGATGACTGGGACGATGAAGAAGATGACGGTCACGTTGTCTACGTTCGTGACTAATCAGAACGGTCAAACAATGCCTGTTTGCCTATAATTCATTAAGCCGCAATTATCTATTGCGGCTTTTTTTGTATCTAAATCATATTTAGGTGATGTGATTTACGGCACAATAACTGATACGTCGTGTTTTTTTGAGGGTTAGTTTGGCCCTCGCGCGTATGAATGAGTAACACCCTAAAAGGAATTAGACTTATTTATGACTCTAGAAACCATACCGCCTAGAGAGTTGGCGGTATCTACTCAACGATCGATTTCTCGTCTTGTCGCCCAAGCCGGACAAATGCTACTTGCTCATGGTGCTGAAAGTACTCTTGTGAGCGATATTATGCGTCGTATTGGCCTTGCTTGTGGGGTGAATGAAGTTGCGGTAGCACTATCAGCTAATGCATTGGTTGTGACGACGGTAATGGATGGGCATTGCATCACCACCACCCGAAGCTGCGCTGATCGTGGCATCAATATGCGCGTTATTACGCAAATTCAACGAATCTGTATCATGATGGAACGTGGTTTGCTCGATTCAACCATGGCGCAGAAAAAGCTGAACGCTATCAGTCCAGAGCGTTATAACCGCTGGTTGGTGGTGTTTATGATTGGCTTGTCTTGTGCGGCATTCAGTCATCTAGCTGGTGGTGATTGGGGAGTATTCATTATGACCTTTTTAGCTTCAGCTGGTGGCATGATCGTTCGCCAAGAAATTGGTCATCGTCATTTCAACCCTCTATTGAACTTTGCTGCGACCGCTTTTGTGACCACCTTAATTTCAGCACAGGCGGAAATTTACCAAATCGGTAATCTACCTACCGTAGCAATGGCATCGTCAGTATTAATGCTTGTACCTGGTTTCCCACTCATTAACTCTGTCGCAGATATGTTGAAAGGCCACATTAATATGGGGATTGCTCGATTTGTGATGGCTAGTTTACTAACGTTGGCGACATGTTTGGGGATCGTTGCTGCGATGAGTGTAACTGGAATTTGGGGGTGGGCTATCTAATGAGTTTATTTGATTTGATGTTTGGCCTTTTGAATGACATGTTTTTTGCGGCGATTCCCGCTGTAGGATTTGCATTGGTTTTTAACGTACCACAAAGAGCTTTAGTGTATTGCGCTGTTGGTGGCGCGATTGGTCATGGTAGCCGCTACTTGATGATGCAGTTTGGCATTCCTATTGAGTGGGCAACCTTTTTTGCTGCGACGTTAGTTGGGATGATTGGTGTGTACTGGTCTCACCGTTTTCTCGCGCATCCAAAAGTGTTTACTGTGGCTGCTTTGATCCCGATGGTGCCGGGTGTGTTTGCGTACAAAGCAATGATCGCTATGGTAGAAATCAATCATGTTGGCTACTCACCCGAGCTTGTCGCAACCTGTATGGAAAACTTTCTTAAGGCCATGTTTATTATTGCAGGTTTAGCTGTTGGTCTTGCGGTTCCAGGGCTGTTATTCTATCGCCGCAGACCAATTGTATAAGGACCTAACATGATCATTAGTATGATTGCCGCTATGGCCGACAATCGCATCATTGGCAAAGACAATCAAATGCCTTGGCATCTTCCCGCCGATTTCGCTTGGTTTAAGCGTTGTACCATGGGAAAACCGGTTGTGATGGGACGCAAAACCTATGAGTCTATTGGTCGCCCTTTACCAGGTCGCTTGAATATTGTTATTAGCCGTGATGAGACACTAAAGATCGAAGGCGTCACTACCGTAACATCGATTGAGCAGGCTCTGGAAGTCGCAGGTGATGTGGAAGAAGTGATGATCATTGGTGGTGGTGCGATTTACACCACTTGTCTGCCTATGGCCAATAAACTGTATGTAACACACATTGAAGCGGCCATTGATGGTGATACTCAGTTCCCAGATTGGGGAGACGAGTTTAAGGAAACTTACTCAGAAATGTATCAAGCCGATGAGAAGAACGCCTACAACATGCGCTTTACTGTGTTAGAAAAGTAATTCGAGATTAACACCGCGTAGTTAATACGGTAATGCCGTTCGTGTAACAGCGAGCGGCCATCCCAACCTACCGTCATCCTGAAAAGCGACGAAAGAGCGAGATTCAGGAGCCTCTATACGAGTACCTTGTTGTCAAAGGTATTTCTATCTATTCGCAGCGCGAGGATATTAGATTCCTAGTCTCGTTAAGGCTCGTTGGAATGACCCTACAGGGGGTGTTAAGTGACAAGTATTCTTCCTACTATGGATTATCGACTGTTATTCAGTGTTTAACTTAACGCATCCTGAGTAAAAATTTTCTTATCTTCCCAACGGATCATGGTTAGGCTTCCGCCCCAAACGCAGCCAGTATCTAGCCCGATGACTTCGTTGTTCATATAGCCTTGTAGTGCAGCCCAGTGCCCAAAGAGCACCGCTTTGTTTAAGTGGATACGTTTAGGCACATCAAACCATGGAATAAGTTCGTTACCGGAAACTTGTTGCGGTGGCAATTTACAATCCATATCCAAACGACCATCAGGGAAACAAAAGCGCATCCGCGTAAAAGCATTGATAATATAACGGTATCGGTCCAAACCCTGTAGAGAGTCATCCCAGGAATCAGGTTGATTGCTGTACATGTTTTTTAATAGCCAAGGCAGCTCTTCACTTTGGATGATGCGCTCAACTTCACGGGCACACTTTCTCGCTGTTTTTAGATTCCACTGCGGTGATATGCCAGCGTGACACATCACGAACTCGTCATGCTCGGCCAATAGAGGTCGCTGAGCTAGCCATGTCAGTAGTTCCTCTTTGTCAGGGGCCGTGAAAATAGGTGCGGTTCTATCTTTGTCTTTGACCTTTTTTATCCCGTGAGCCACTGCAAGAAGGTGAAGGTCGTGATTACCAAGCACGACGATTGCGCTTGTGCCAAGTGACTTCACAAAGCGTAACGTTTCTAGTGATTTAGGCCCTCTGGCGACCAAATCACCAGCAAGCCAAAGTTGGTCTTTTTTCGCAGAGAAAGATACTTTTTCTAGTAGTCGCTGCAATTCATCAAAACAGCCTTGGATGTCACCAACAATATAGGTA
This sequence comes from Vibrio sp. 1159, assembly GCF_033340395.1. NCBI lineage: Bacteria > Pseudomonadati > Pseudomonadota > Gammaproteobacteria > Vibrionales > Vibrionaceae > Vibrio > Vibrio sp. 1159. The sequence goes on from NZ_JAWOWL010000001.1 coordinate 239,583, forward strand.
GCCACTGAATCTCCAATTTACTAATTTAAAACATTTGGAACAGCCAAGCGAAATGGTTCAATTTCGGTGATGAACTCTTGCCCTTTCTCATCCAGCATTTTGTAGTGTCCTTGCATAACGCCGACAGGGGTTTCTAACGCGGTTCCGCTACTGTACGTGTATTCATCATTGCTTGGAATAAAGGGCTGCTGGCCTACCACTCCGTCACCTTCAACCGTCATTTGCTTGCCATTCGAGTCTGTGATTAGCCAGCGGCGGCTCACTAACTGTACGGTTTGCTGGCTAAGGTTTTTGATGGTGATGATATAAGCGAAAACGTAGCGTTGTAGCTCTGGGTTGGACTGTTCTTCGATGTATTTGGTGTGAACTTGAATTTTGATGCAAGGTTGAATGACGTCCATGTGCACTCCTCAGAAACGTAATATCCCAATAATAATAAGCCAAACCTACAAGGGTTTGGCTCATTGTTTGAGTTCTTAGTGCTGCGGGTTATCCGCAAGCCAGTTCGCCATTGCGACGAATTGTTCTAGCGTCAGGTTCTCTGGACGCATGCTTGGATTAACACCTAGCTCTTCTAGTACTTCTGTGCTTAACAACGATTTGTAGCAGTTACGAACGGTTTTACGACGTTGGTTAAAGCCTTCACGACAAACGCGATCGAGCAAACGCAGATCTTTCGCCGGGCATGGCAGCTCTTCGTAAGGCACTAAACGAACAACGGCAGAATCCACTTTCGGTGGTGGAACGAATGCCGTTGGCGGTACTTCCAGTACCGGTACCACTTTACAGTAGTACTGAGCCATTACCGTTAAACGGCCGTAAGCTTTGCTGCCAGGGCCGGCGGCTAAGCGGTTTACCACTTCTTTTTGCAGCATAAAGTGCATGTCTTGAATGTCTTTATGGAACTCAAAAAGGTGGAACATCAATGGTGTAGAGATGTTGTATGGCAAGTTACCAAAAATGCGCAGCTTGTTGTTTGGCTTCACTAGTTGAGTGAAGTCAAAACGCATAGCGTCACCCTCATGGATGGTCAACTTATCTGCCAGTTCAGGGTGAGTACGTAGGCGTTCCGCCAGATCGCGGTCTAATTCGATAACTGTGAACTTATCTACTTCACGACCTACCGGCTCAGTGATTGCACCAAGACCAGGACCGATTTCAACCAGGTTTTGACCTGGTTTTGGGTTAATCGCTGATACGATCCCATCAATAATGTATGGATCGTTCAGGAAGTTTTGACCAAAACGTTTACGCGCTTTGTGTCCTAAATGGACATCATTTCTCATTGTTTCTTCTCTACCAAATCTATCGCATGCGTGAGCGCTGTTCGGAAACTCCCTGTATCCGCTTGACCTGTCCCTGCCAGATCTAATGCAGTACCGTGGTCCACCGATGTTCTAATAAAAGGTAGACCAAGAGTAATGTTTACTGAACGACCAAAGCCTTTGTATTTTAATACTGGCAATACTTGATCATGGTACATGCCTAAAACAGCATCAGCATCATTTAAATATTTTTCATTGAAAATGGTATCAGCCGGCAGAGGGCCGATCAGGTTGATACCTTTTTCTTGTCGAATTTTTTCCAGTGTCGGAGTGATGGTTTCGATCTCTTCACGACCTAAGCAGCCATCTTCGCCAGCATGAGGGTTAAGCCCGCAAACGTAGATGTTTGGTTGTGCGATAGCAAACTTTTCTACAAGGTCTTTATGAAGAATATCGATGATTTTTTCTAATCGCTCTTCGGTGACAGCTTTGGACACATAAGCTAAAGGAATATGTGTTGTAACCAGCGCCACGCGTAGTCCTTCCGTTGCTAGCATCATTACAACTAGCGGCGTTTGTGACTTCTCGGCGAAAAATTCAGTATGACCACTGAATGCAACACCTGCGCGATTAATCACCCCCTTATGAACAGGGCCGGTGACAATAGCATCAAATTCATCATTCATACAGCCTAAAGCCGCTCTTTCTAGCGTTTTTAGTACATAGTGGCCATTCGCTTCATTGAGCTCACCTGCGACCGCAGGTTCCGATATTTGGATATGGTCAACGATAAGCGTGCCCGCTTTTTGTGCTTTAGGTGCTTCTTCTGGATTGTAATCAGACAGTTGGACTTCGATGCCAAGCTGCTTGGCTCGCTCCATCAGCATATTCTTATCGGCACAGACGACAATTTGGTGCGCCCAATCTTCTTTCGATAGGGCAAGCACTAAGTCTGGGCCGATACCCGCAGGTTCCCCTGCGGTTACGACAATTCTACGAATTGTATTAGTTGTCATTGTTGTCATCCACGATTTCAACAAACGCACTTGCGCGTAGCTCTTGCATCCATGCGCCCGCTTCTTCATTAAATTTACGGTTAAATAGAATGCGGTAAGCTTTATTCTTCATCGCTGAGTCAGTACGGTCAACTTGGCGACGATCCAACACTTCAACGATATGCCAGCCGTGAACGGTTTTGAACGGTTCGCTGATTGAGCCAACTGGCAGAGTTTCTACTTGGTGCTTGAATTCTGGCACGTAAAGATCTGGTGTTTGATAACCTAGTTCACCGTCTTGTGCTGCCGAGCCAGGATCTTGACTGTATTGTGTTGCCAATTGAGCGAACGTTGCTTCACCGGCTTTGATGCGGCGTACAAATTCATTCAGTTGCTTCTTCGCCCCTTCGTCGCTCAGAATCACGGTTGGTTTAATCAAAATATGACGCGCATTTACTTCCGTTACCGCAACCGTTTCTAGGCCTTTGACATCCTCTATTTTTAGGATGTGGAAACCAACGCCACTACGGAATGGACCAATAATGCTGCCTTTGTTTTGCATCTTGATCTGATCAGCAAAGATGGTCGGCATCTCTTCTTTACGCATCCAGCCCCAGTCACCACCTTGTAAAGCTTTAGGACCTTTAGAGTAGGTGTAGGCCATCTCCGTAAAGTCTGCACCTTCGTTTAGCTTTTTCGCGAGCGCTTTAGCTTCTGCTTCTACAGCAGATTTTTCTTTATCGTCAGAGAAGCGCAGTTGAATGTGTCCAATTTTGTATTGAACAGTCGCATTGGTTTCTTGTGATAGTTGCTCAGCAAGGCTATCGACCTCTGCTGGAAGGATATTAATACGGCGACGAACCAGTGCATTGCGAGCTTCTGATGCGGCGATTTCCTTACGAATTTGTTCGCGGAATTCTGGGTAACTTAAACCTTCACTTTCTACAGAAGCAGCGAGTTGTTCTACCGATTGCTCATTATTACGTGCGATCTCTGCAATCGCTTGGTTTAAACGGTTGTCGTCAATACGTACACCAATACGGTCAGCTTCTTGGCCTTGCAACGTATCAATGATAAGTTTTTCAACGACTTGTTCTTTTAACACGCTGGTAGAAGGTAAGCTCTTTCCACTTTGACGAGCGTTGGCTTGCAGCGTTTTCATCGCTGTTTCGATGTCGCTTTGTAGAACTACACCGTCATTCACGATGACCGCAACCTTATCGATCTCTACTGGTGCTGCAACCGCTCCGCAAGAGAGTAGGGTCGTGAATAAGATTGATTTCCAAATTTTCATTTAAAATTCCGTCAGTATTTTTGAATAGGCGTCTTATTCATTTAAGACGCCTATTTTGATTAATTGTTCAGATAGAATGGGCGGCCGTACTTAATCGCGTTGTCAGAACCATCCAGTTCTTTGACAGCAGTGTCTTCACGCTGGTTGGTCGCAAAGCCTTGAATACCGAAGTTAACGCTGAAGTTATTTTCGTATTCAGGTGATGCCCCGGTGCTGCCGATAGCTTGGTCTTCCCAACCAAGCAATTGGTTTGAGTAAGTGACGCCAATGTACCAACAGTCAGATTGGTAACGTAGGCTCGCTAACCATTCTAGGTCCGCATTTTCATTGAGGTCGTAGTAGTATTGACCACTCGCAGACCAGTTCGGGTTGAACTCGTAGGCCGCTACAATACCTGCTTGAGAAATACCTTTACGAGTAATTGTGTCTAGGTTTTCGAGAATGATCGTATCTTCGATGTATTCACGCGTAACGTAGCGATAGTTACCCTGAATAAAGCCGCCGTTGAATTGGTATTCCAAGGTACTGTTTGCCAACTGCATGGAGCTCAAATCAATATCGTATTGAATTCCACCGTGATAGAACAAGTAATCGTTGTAGTTGAAATCAGCTTCAATCGCCCATGATGAGTAATTGGTGGTCTCATCCGGAAGATTTGGGCTGTTGCTCAGTTTGGTCTTTTTATCGAAGTAGTAAATCTGACCAAATGAAACGTTAAGACGCTCTTTATAGTCATCATCAAAGAAGCGAGTACTCGCACCGTAGCTTAACTGGTTCGCCGAGGCGATTTTATCAATGCCACTGTACTTACGACTGCGGAATAGCCCGTAGTAGTCGGTTTGTAGCAAGGTGGTATCGTAGTTGTAGATGTTGGTTTGATCTTCTTCAGGTACGTACAAGTACTGCAGCTGAGGCTCCAGTGTTTGTGTGTAGCCCTTGATCCAGCTTGTATCTCGCTCTAAGTAAAGTTGCGCATGCGTACGGAACTCAGGAATAACACGAGAAACTTCATCATCCAACTGGTTTTGCAAGTTTACATCTGTCAAACCCGTTAAGTCTTGAGAGTAATACGTAGAGAGCACACGCGCTTCTGTTGTCCACGTTGCCCATGAGTTTGAGAGTGGTAATGTAAGCCCTGGTTCAATGTGAACACGGGTCGCATTTGGTCGCGCAGCATCGCTCGTATCGAAGCGGCTGACTTGGCTCTTCACGTCAAAGTTAAGGTAATCTCCCCACAACGGCGTGTAGTAGTTCAAGTCTAACTGAGGAAGCAGGCGATAAGGGCGGTTCTCTTCTTTCAATAAGATTTGGAAGTCACGAACGGTTAACGAGGCATCCCAGAAGTCAGAACGATATTGTACTTGTCCTTCTTGAACCAGTTGACCATCTTCACGGTTACCAATGTCGGAGTCGAGATCGAGGAAGTAATCAATATCACTCACTTTTGAGTAATCGACTTTGACTATCCACTGTTTATTGATGATACCGTCGTGTTTAACTTGGTAGCCCCAACGAGACTCGTCCTGATATTTGCGATCACTATTGAGGTATTCGCCTTTGATTTCTCCATTTCCCCAACCATCTGTTAGGTAGCGGAAGTCAGTATCGAGTTTTGTACCACGTTGCTGCATATAGAGCGTGGTGAGTGTCATGTCATATTGAGGCGCGATGTTCCAATAGAATGGCACCTCGACTTCCATACCATCACTAGAACCGTACGATAAAGAAGGGAAGAGGAAACCCGTTTTACGCGTATCTCCAATTGGCATGGTTAGATACGGCACATAGAAAACAGGCACATCTAACACTTCAAATCGAGGATGGTGCAGCGTCGCTGTCTCTTCATCTTGGTCAACATCGATGCCTGACGCAACCAATCGCCATGAATTATCGCCTTGAGGGCACGATGTGATAGAGCCGTCTTCGAGTTCATAAACCGACTGACCTGTGCGAGCTATATAGGCTGCAGTGCCTCGGCCTTGTTGGCAAAGGAACTGATAATCGGTGTTCTCAAGTGAAAACGTATCTTGATTAATGTCGTTAGTAACACGATCAGATCGAGCTTTGACTTGGCCGTCATTGAAAGTCACGTTGCCTTCGGCAACCACGACGTTGTCTTGTTGGTGCAGCGTTACGCTATCTGCGGTAATTTTCTTCTGGCCTTGGGTGACTTGTACATTACCTGAGTACTGAGCTTTGTCACCATTGATGGCTTGCAGGGTGTCAGCTTCTACCACTACTGGGGTATTAAGAGCGTCCTCCTCGCCACTTGTATCGACCAAACATTGATCTGTGGCGGGCATTTCCTGCACACTATCATGGATATTCGCTTCAGCTTGAGTGGTGGGTACAAACAAGGCGGTGCTGATAGAGGCCGCTAAAAATGTGCGGGAGAAATGTTGCATTGAATTGAACTTTCCTGTGTCACTACTACTCGATGGCTATAGGGCTTGTTGTACCCTAGCGTAATAGCCAAATGAATCAACTATAGTCGCATTTATCCCAGCGTATTGATTCACTGTGGCATAATGACGACAAAATAGCTGCAAAGATAAGCAGGCGAAATGGCCTAGCCGAAATAAAACTAATTCCATTATCATAAAGGAAATCGTTGCATCCGGCACTATAAGACCGCCGTCGTCGATAAAAATTCATTGATAGAGAACACATAATGCATATTTTTGGCAAAATTCTGGGTGCCTTTTTTGGCTTGTTACTTGGCGGGCCGCTAGGTTTACTCTTTGGCTTATTTATTGGCCATCAATTCGATAAAGCACGTCGCTTGAGTCAAGCCGGGTTCTCTACTGGCGGCTTTGGAAAAGGGCCAAGTCAAGCTCAGCGCCAAGAAGAGTTTTTTAAAGCGGCGTTTGCGGTAATGGGACATGTGGCAAAAGCGAAAGGCCAAGTCACCAAAGAGGAAATCCAACTGGCTTCAGCCATGATGGACCGCATGAATTTGCATGGCGAACAGCGTCGCGCAGCGCAAGACGCGTTTCGTGAAGGTAAAGGCAGCGACTTTCCGTTAGAAGATGTTCTTGTTCGTGTGAAAATTTCGACAGCTGGTCGCTTTGACTTGTTGCAATTTTTCTTAGAGCTGCAAATCTCGGCGGCCTTTGCAGATGGCTCGATCCACCCGAGTGAACGAAATGTACTACACAAGATTGCACGTGGTTTGGGTTTCTCTTCTGAGCAATTAGAGCGTCGTTTGCAAATGCAAGAAGCCGCATTTCGTTTCCAAAGCCAGGGCGGTTTTTATGGTCAGCATCAAGGCCAATCTTCTGGTGGTAGCTGGCAACAAGCTTCACAAGCGGATCAGTTGGCCGACGCGTACAAAATTCTGGATGTGTCTTCAGATGCAGACAGTAAAACCGTTAAGCGTGCTTATCGTAAACTGATGAACGAGCATCACCCGGACAAATTGATGGCTAAAGGCTTACCACCAGAGATGATGAACGTCGCGAAAGAGAAATCTCAAGAGATTCAAAACGCTTACGATCTTATTAAGAAGGTTAAAGGCTTTAAGTAGTCGGACGTTTTCTATCAAACATTTGGATGTAAAAAAGGGCACTCAGTGCCCTTTTTTTTCATGTCTTAGTCTTTGAGTTGCCGGTGTCTTTAGCTTTTGGCCTATTATGTCCCTAATGCTAATTGACCTCACATCCCCCAGTTTAGTTGGCTTGATTCAAGTCCCAATCGTATTCGTATTTCACTTTGCCAGAGAAGTTTTTGTATTGCGGTGCGTACTTTGCGATGTGTTTGAAGATTTGTTTTTCTCCACCAAAGTCCGTTGCAAACCAATCATAAATAGAAGACAGCTGTGCCGTGTTACCTTGGATAGATACGCCTTTGCTGCTGTTGATAAATGTTTTGGCGGCACTATCCAGTAGAGCTTGCGTGTTGTCAGCAGTGAATGCTTGAGATTGCAGATTAGGGCATCCTAGGCTGGCACAGTTAACCGCGTAATGCGTTCTTGGGTCATTCCAAATTGGACGCAAAATTCGATGTTCAATATCGTTTAAAGTTAGATCCTTCCCATTGACCACGACCACATCGTCTCCCCAAGGACCAAAGCTAAATAAACCACCTAGCTTGGTGATTGATTCGACTGGATAGTTATCCAAAATAAGATCTACCGTGATGGCGTTGTAAAGGTTTACCCAATAGGCATATTGCTCTGCTTGGCTGTATTGTAGAGGGTCTAGTTTTGCCAAACGCTGGATGTATTGTTTCAGCTTGGTTTTATCGACAGAGGAGACTTGGCTATAACGAAACAAGGTATTCTCGCCTTGTTCAACTAAATAAGTATCGAGCAGTTGTTGCCATTCTTGATGAAAAATTTGGGTTTGGTTGGCTTGATTCGATTGTTTCCAATATGGCCATAAGTCGGATTTAGGCGCGGAAAATGTCGAGAAAGAAACCAGAGCACACAACAGCAATAACAGACGCTTCATAGAGATACCTTTGAATGAGATATTGTTGATAGTGTAGACCAGTTTAGTGCTTGTTTTCTTTCAGTAATCAGTGGCCTTTATTCGCCGTCATTCCGAGGAGCATAAGCGATATCAGGAATCTAATACCCACAAACTCTTGAGTAAAGACAGTATTAATCTGCACAGTGCGCTCTGGCAGTCGATCCTGAATCACACTCCTTCGTCGCTGTTCAGGATGACGAATTTCAACAGAGGCGTTCGGTATTCCGTAAGCAAAGCGATATAAAATCAGTTGTCTAAATAATTAAAAGGGCCGACAATTGCCAGCCCTTGATTTGTGTATGTACTAACGCGTCTTAACGCAAGAAGCTCGGGATATTTGCCTCGTACTCGGCAATCTTATCTTCATGCTGAAGGGTTAGGCCAATGTTGTCCAAACCGTTTAGCAAGCAATGACGACGGAACGAATCGATTTCAAAGCTGTACTCTTTGCCGTTGGCGCGAACCACATTCGCTTCTAGGTCGACCTCGACTTCTGCACCTTCATTCGCCTCAACAAAATGGAAGATTTCATCCACTTCTTGCTCAGTCAAGCGAACTGGTACCATTTGGTTGTTGATCGAGTTGCCGTAAAAAATATCGGCAAAGCTTGGAGCGATCATCGCTTTGATGCCGTAATCCGCTAGTGCCCACGGTGCGTGCTCACGAGATGAGCCACAGCCGAAGTTCTCACGAGCCAGCAAGATAGATGCGCCTTGGTAGCGAGGTGCGTTCATCACGAACTCTGGATTTGGCTGTTCGCCAGCATCGTCTAGGAAGCGCCAGTCATGGAATAGGTGCTTACCAAACCCTAGGCGGGAGACCTTTTGTAGGAACTGCTTTGGAATGATGGCATCAGTATCAACGTTCGCTGCATCTAGAGGAACAACTAAGCCTGTGTGTTGTTTAAAGCCTGACATTGGTTTGCTCCTTAGTCTAGTTCACGAATATCTACAAAGTGACCAGCAATTGCTGCTGCCGCTGCCATCGCAGGGCTCACTAGGTGGGTACGGCCATCACGACCTTGGCGGCCTTCAAAGTTACGGTTTGAAGTAGACGCACAACGTTCATGTGGGCCCAAACGGTCATTGTTCATTGCTAGACACATCGAGCAACCTGGTAGGCGCCACTCAAAGCCCGCTTCTTTAAAGATAACGTCCAAGCCTTCCGCTTCTGCTTGCGCTTTTACTTGCTCAGAGCCAGGAACGATCAGCGCTTGAACGTGAGGCGCGACTTTGCGACCTTTCGCTACTTCAGCGGCTGCGCGCATGTCTTCGATACGTGAGTTAGTACAAGAACCAACGAAGACTTTATCGACGTTGTAATCAGACAATGACTTGCCTGCCTCTAGGCCCATGTAAGCCAATGCTTTTTCTGCCGATGCCTTTTCTACTGGGTCGGCAAAGCTTTCTGGTGCTGGGATAGGTTGATCTACCGCGATCACTTGGCCTGGGTTAGTACCCCAAGTGACTTGTGGTTTAATGTCTGCTGCGTTTAGCGTCACGACTGCATCAAACTGAGCATCATCGTCAGTTTTTAATGTCTTCCAGTATTCTACTGCTGCATCAAAGTCGGCACCTTGAGGGGAGAATTTACGGCCTTTAATGTATTCGAATGTGGTTTCATCTGGTGCAATCAAACCGGCTTTTGCACCTAACTCAATCGCCATATTACATACGGTCATACGACCTTCCATTGAAAGGTCAGTGATCGCTTCACCACAGAATTCAACTACGTAACCGGTACCGCCTGCTGCTGTGGTTTCACCGATGATTGCTAGCACAATGTCTTTCGCAGTAATGCCCGGAGCTACTTTGCCTTTCACTTCGATCTTCATCGTTTTAGCGCGCGCTTGTTTTAGCGTTTGAGTCGCTAATACGTGCTCAACTTCAGATGTACCAATACCAAAAGCTAGCGAGCCGAATGCACCGTGTGTAGCAGTGTGTGAGTCACCACAAACAATGGTCATGCCCGGTAGGGTAATACCAAGCTCTGGGCCCATAACATGCACAATACCTTGGTATTTGTGGTTGATGTCGTAAAGCGTAACGCCAAACTCTTCACAGTTTTTCGATAGCGTTTCCATCTGGATACGAGCCATCTCACCCGATGCGTTGATGTCTTTGGTGGTTGTCGAAACGTTGTGGTCCATGGTGGCAAAAGTTTTGCTGACCTGACGCACTTTACGACCTTTTTCACGCAAGCCGTCAAATGCTTGCGGAGACGTCACTTCATGTACCAAGTGACGGTCGATGTACAAGATTGGGTTTTCCCCTTCTGCTGCGACGGCAACGTGTGCGTCGTAGACTTTTTCGTATAGTGTTTTGCCCATTGTTTGCTTCCTTTCCTCGTTATCCTTGTTGCTTTGTTTTAGCACCAATGACTTAGAGGTAAGTCATTGGTGGATAGAGGATTTAGTATTTATTATGAATCTGTTTTGTATTAAGAGTTTAAGATGTACTCAGCGATCTTATCGCCCATCTCAGACGTCGAAAGTGCAGGGTTGTCACCAGCAAGATCACCCGTTAGCTCACCCGCTGATAGTGCTTTTGAAACTGCCGTTTCGATGTCTTGTGCCGCTGTTTCCTCACCTAGGCTATAACGCAGCATCAGTGCAGCAGATAGGATTTGTGCCACAGGGTTAGCGATGTTCTTACCTGCGATATCTGGTGCACTGCCGCCTGCTGGCTCGTACAGACCGAATTTGCTTTCGTTTAGACTTGCTGATGGCAACATACCCATAGAGCCTGTGATCATCGCGCATTCATCAGAAATGATGTCGCCGAAGATGTTTGAACACAGCATTACGTCGAACTGAGCAGGGTCTTTGATAAGCTGCATAGTCGCGTTATCAATGTACATGTGTGACAACTCGACATCTGGGTAGTCTTTTGCGATTTCTTCGACTACTTCACGCCATAAGATAGAGCTTTGTAGAACGTTCGCTTTGTCGATAGAGCACACTTTCTTGCGACGTAGACGAGCAGACTCAAAAGCGATTTTTGCAATACGTTCGATCTCAAAGCGGTGGTACACCTCAGTATCAAATGCTTTTTCTGTTGCGCCTTCACCTTCACGACCTTTCGGTTGGCCGAAGTAGATACCACCCGTCAGTTCACGGACTACCACGATGTCAAAGCCGCGACCCGAGATGTCTGCACGTAGCGGTGAGAAAGCTTCAAGACCTGAGTGAATTTGCGCTGGACGTAAGTTACAGAACAGTTGGAAGTGTTTGCGTAGTGGAAGTAGGGCACCGCGTTCAGGTTGGTCGTTTGGTGGTAAGTGCTCCCACTTAGGGCCGCCAACCGAGCCGAATAGGACTGCATCAGACTCTTCACATGCTTTTATTGTGCTCTCTGGAAGTGGGCAACCGTGATTGTCGATCGCGATACCACCTACATCATGCTCGTCACGCTCAAACGCAATACCATGTTTCTTTTCGATTGCATCCAATACTTTATGTGCCTGCGCCATTACTTCCGGGCCAATGCCGTCACCGGGTAGGACGGCAATTTTGTACGATTTGTCTGTCATGTTAATCCTTTAAGTTTTCTAATTTTGAGCTTAATTATTTCAACGAGCGTGTTTTTTCCTGAGCCGTGTAGCCCGGTTGTTATTACACAGTCGCAATCTTTTTCTGCTTCATTTCTTCGATTTTATCTGCACGATGAATGCTGTTAATAACGTGCAATAATGCTTGGCCGGAAGCCTCAACGATGTCGGTGGAAACACCCGTACCGTGGTATTTGCGACCTTTGTAGTTGGCAATGATGTCTGCTTGACCCAAACCATCTTCACCTTCACCTTTCGCGGTTAGGTCGAATTTATCCAGAACGATGTCGTAGCCTGTCACGCGGTAGATACATTGGTATAGCGCATCAACTGGGCCATTACCGACCGCTGCTTCACACATTTCTTCATCACCGCATTGCATTTTGATGCTGGTGGTAGCCATTACGCTGCCAGACTGCACGCTTAGGTAGCTCAATTTGTAGAAGTCATCTTCTTCACGCAAGTTCGAGAAGTGCATTAGGGCTTCTAGGTCGTAATCGAACACTTGGCCTTTGCGGTCAGCAAGTTTCAAGAAATCCGCATACAGTGCGTCTAGGTTGTACTCGTCTTCGTTGTAACCCATGGTGTCCATATGGCTCTTCACGGCAGCGCGACCGCTGCGGCTGGTTAGGTTCAGAGCTTGGTTTTTTAGGCCAATAGACTCAGGGGTCATGATTTCGTAGGTATTCTTATTCTTCAACATGCCATCTTGGTGGATGCCTGAAGAGTGGCTAAACGCATTTGCACCCACAATTGCTTTGTTGCTTTGAATAGGCATATTGCATAGCTGGCTAACCAACTTACTGGTGCGGTGAATTTCATCATGCTTAATGCCAGTGTGAACGCCCAAAAACTCTTGACGAGTCTTGATGATCATTGCGATCTCTTCAAGTGAACAGTTACCCGCTCGCTCTCCAATGCCATTGATCGTGCCTTCTATCTGACGTGCGCCAGCTTGAACGGCGGCAATAGAGTTGGCAACTGACATCCCCAAATCGTCGTGACAGTGAACGGAGATGATCGCTTTATCAATGTTCGGAACGCGGTTAAATAGAGTTTCAATAATCCCACCAAACTCACTTGGTACGGTGTAGCCAACGGTATCTGGAATGTTGATTGTACTCGCACCTGCATTGATGGCGGCTTCTACCATGCGACATAGGTTGTCGATTGGAGTACGACCAGCATCTTCACAAGAAAACTCGACATCATCAGTGTAGTTACGTGCATGTTTAACGGCGTTGACTGCCATTTCTAGTACATCGTCGTAGCTGCGGCGTAGTTTGTCTTCTACGTGAATGGTGGAAGTGGCTAAAAACGTGTGGATACGGAATTGGTCAGCCACTTTTAATGCTTCAGCGGCAGCATCAATGTCTTTCGCAACGGCACGCGAAAGGGCACAAACTCGACTGTTTTTTATGTTTTTTGCGATGGTTTGTACAGACTCGAAATCACCTGGTGAAGAGATTGGGAAGCCAGCTTCGATAACATCAACGCCGAGTCTTTCCAGCGCATAGGCAATCTGCAGTTTTTCTTTAACCGTCAAGCTTGCTGACAACGCTTGCTCGCCATCACGCAATGTGGTGTCGAATATAATGACCTGATCGTTCATGTTTGCTTCCTTCCTGATTTCTGCACTTTCGCGCAAGTGAATCGTTTACTTCCAGTATTTAGATATAAAAAAACCCGCATTCTCATGCGGGTTCTTAGAAATTGGTGTGGTTATTTTTCTTCCACAGCCTACCCGCGCGAACTGGTCACGATCAGGAGGAGGCTAAGCAGGATAGAAAAATGAGCTGACATAGTTGTTAAGCTTTCCACATAATTAAGTTAACAAATTAGTACCGCACTCCATGAAGCGCGTCAACCCTAAAGTCGATTTTTTATTCATATCGGATGAGTCTTTTCGTTTGCTTGAAAAAAATGATGCACTAAGTGAAACAACATGATGCGATAGAAACGTGCTAGAAGAAGTAAGTTCTCATCAAGTTTGCGACGTTTCATTACCAAAACAAGCATCGGGATTGCGACTTGTCACACAAAGGTCCGAATTGTTTGGCAAAAGTTTTGAATGACCATTTATAGTAGTGCAGTTGCACTAGGTAAAAAGAAATATAAGGGTTAGGGAAAGAATGAGGTTAACAAAACAATTTGGACGTTCAGCCATAGTATTTACTCTGGTCAGCTTGTCGGGTTGTCAGCTGTTTCAATCGCAGACCTATGTGGAAGTGGCTTCCCCCGTTGTTATGAATGATCACTCACAGAGCGTCATGGTCATCAATGATCAAATGGATCGATTTTTGAGTTATGAAGGACGCGAATCGTTCTTGAATCAGATGCTTGTTGCCCTTGAGTCTGACAGCCGAAATAAGTTTAAAGGTAAAGATCCGGAAACGTATTCTTGGTGGAAGATCCGTGTTCAACCTAGTGAGAAACAGCAAGCGGAAGTTTTCCGACCAACCACTGAAGGTGTCGATACCTCAAACCCAGTAGAGTTTATGGATGTCTCTTACCGCTCTAAGACCACATTAAACCTACGCTCCAAACCGAGTCTTGAAGGGGAAAAGCTTGGCGTATTATCGAAAGGGGAAGTCTTTAATGTGCTAGCAAAAGTAGTTGATCAACCTTGGTTTCTCGTTGAACAGAAAGGAGTGATAAAAGGTTATGTCCATAAGGATTATGCGCGCAGCAATGTGATAAATCGTGACATTTTATCTACACAGCCTAACCCTTTACTAGAGCCTAACTCGAGTAAAACGGAGCAAACGAGTATAGAGCATGAACTGTCGGGAAACTATACTTGCCGCTCACTGAGCTATGAGCTTACAAAAGATGGCGACATGACGACGGGCTCTTTGCGCGCCTGCCGCAAGAAGAGAAAAGTCTGGTATATAGACACCCCTCAACCGCAACTATCAAACCCTTCTTAATGTTCTATTTTTATGGTTATGCCCAATAGATAAATTGTTGGGCGCACCTTAATTTGGCCTTTGTCATTAATTGTCCAAACTCCCGTCATGCTGTTGTCACCTAAACCTCCTACTTTTCACACAAAGGCGTTGTCAAAGTAAGGAAAGGTCACATGCGAACCATAGAGACAATTACACAGCCAATTGCAACCATTGCTAAGTTTGATTTAGCGCTCTCTAGTGTTTGTCTTAAGCACCGTTTTAATCAACAAGTCGCCAATATCAGCAAAGGAGTCTCCCACAGTGGTGACGGGCATCTTTACTTGGTGTTGGGGTTATTAGCTTGGTATTTAGATAAGGAGCAAGGAGTCTGGTTTTTACTGGCGGGTTTACTTGCTTTTGCTATCGAGCTACCAATTTATTGGACGCTGAAAAATAGTTTTAAGCGTCGTCGCCCTGAAGAGCTTAATGCACTCCTTCCTGCTTTTATTACCCCCTCTGATCGCTACAGTCTTCCTTCAGGACACACTGCCGCTGCGTTTGTCATGGCGACGCTGATTGACCATTTCTATCCGAGCCTAGGCGTTGCTGCATTCTTTTGGGCAAGTTTAATCGGAACCGCGCGAATCTTATTGGGTGTGCACTTTTTTACCGATGTCATCATTGGTGCACTGCTTGGCAGTCTTTGTGGTGGATTAGCGATTGCGATGTTGGGAGGCTAATTGATGAAAATCTTGTACGGTGTTCAAGGGACAGGAAACGGACATATTGCACGCGCAAGGGCGATGAGTCATGCGTTTAAAGAGCACGATGTTGAGGTCGACTTTTTGTTTTCTGGGCGAGCGCCGGAAAAATACTTTTCAATGGAAGCATTTGGCGATTACCAGACTCGTCGAGGCTTCACCTTTATTACCGAAAAAGGCTCTGTAAACTACGCGAAAACAGCATTGAATAACAATTTGGTGCAGTTTTTCAAAGAAGTTAAGCAACTCGATCTGTCGTCCTACGATCTTATCATTAATGATTTCGAACCTGTGACTGCGTGGGCAGCGAGACAACAAAATAAGCCTTCTATTGGTATCAGCCACCAAAATGCTTTCCGTTATCCAGTGCCACTAAAGGGAGCAAGTTGGTTAGATAAATCCGTCATTGAATACTTTGCGCCTTCTCGACATCACCTTGGTTTGCATTGGCATCATTTTGATCAACCTTTGTTACCACCGATAGTGCATACCGTCGATAGCCAAGCAGAAAACGACGACTTCGTGTTGGTGTATCTACCGTTCGAATCGATTGAAGATATCTCGGACTTATTGTTCCACTTTAATCAACAAGCGTTTATCTGTTATCACCCGGATGTGATCGAATGTGAGCAGGTAGAAAACATAGAACTGCGCCCTTTATGCCACAGCAACTTCCAACATCATTTGCATCGCTGTAGTGGTGTCATTGCTAATGGTGGGTTTGAGCTTCCTTCAGAAGCCTTGTCTTTGGGGAAAAAATTGTTACTAAAGCCACTCGCGGGTCAATTCGAGCAGCAGAGCAATGTTGCGACCTTAGAAGACTTAGGGCTTGCGATGTCGATGGAGAGCTTAGACATTTCCGCAGTACGCCAGTGGCTAAAGGAGCAACAAGCCGAAAGTGTGAAATACCCAGATGTTGCTCAGGCTATTGTTCATTGGGTACTGCAAGGTGCATGGGATTCAAAAGCAGAGTTATCCAGACAACTGTGGGAGCAGGTTGATTTTCCAAGTTACGTGTCGAACATTTAAGTACGTTGTTCAGTACATTGTTCCTTCCATTTTTGACACGATTTTGTTGCAGCCTTTCTGTTTGGAAGGCTGCATTTTTATTCTTCCTCTCTCATTTCTATTCAGTGTGTATTTGCTGATAATTTGACTGATAAGTGCAAAATTCAATCAGAGATATAGCTGTCATCTGTTGTTCTTATTTCAACTAATAACTGAGCTAAATGCATGCTTGTGTTGACCGCCTGTCCTATCAATTTGCTAAATACGTCCTCAAAGAATGCATTTTTACGTGTTTTATAGTTTTTTATGTTTTTATCAAGCCTTTGTTATTTAACAAATAAATACCTAATTGGCTAAAATTTACTGATTAAATATCAATCTGGTTGCGAAACCGCAATCGATTAGTTGATAGTACAGTTCGAGCCGGAAGTATCCGGACGATAAATATAATAAAAAGTTAGGTTATCTATTCGTAAAATGATTCGAATCCAGCCGCCGTCTTTTGTGCGAGATGGGATTCTATTCGTTATGAATTTAATGAACAAAGTTGACGATTACAAAAGAGGCGCACTCAATGTTAGAGAAGAAAGACGCGATGAGCGCAATTGCTAGCTACCGTATGGAAAGCACTTTGCGTGGTGTAGATTTAAACCTACTGACAGTATTTGATGCTGTAATGCAAGAGCAAAATATTACTCGTGCAGCACATAACCTAGGCATGTCTCAACCGGCGGTAAGTAACGCCGTGGCACGCTTAAAAGTGATGTTTAACGACGAGCTATTCATGCGCCAAGGCCGTGGTATTCAGCCTACGCAACGAGCACGTCAACTGTTTGGTCCTATTCGCCAAGCACTGCAGCTGATTCGCAATGAACTTCCTAGCTCCGTATTCCAGCCAGAATCTTCGACTCGCTTATTCAAGCTTGCGATTTGCAGCCCTTGTGACATGCGTTTTGCTCCGAAGATCATGGCAAAAGTGAATCAACAAGCACCAAACGTTCAGCTTCATCTAGATGCAGAATTTGACCGTTTGTTGTCTGAGCGTATGCGCTACCAAGAAATTGATTTCGTGATCGACTACGCTCGTTTTGATGAGCAAGGTTTCTCAAGTACTGAAATCTTCAAAGATGAATTAGTGGTTATCGCATCAAAAACCCACCCACGCATTCAAGGTGGTGTGACGGCTGAGCAACTGCTTAACGAAAAGCATGCGAAGTTATCGAAAGTGCATGGCCAACGTAGTTTCTCAGAGCAAGCGTACCGTGAACTGGATTGCCAAGCGGCGTATGAAGGTTCTAGTTTAAGCAACCTACTATACGTGGTGGGTCAATCTGAGCTTGTGACTATTGCACCACGTTGGATGGCGGAAAATGCGGTAAACAGCGATCAACTGCAAATTCTTGATTTCCCATTTGCGAACAAAGAAATCAGCGGATTCTTAAGCTGGCATGAATCAAGTGAAAAAGATAAAGGCCACATTTGGCTACGCGATCAACTGATGATCACTTGTGGTGAAGTCGTTGCCGCAAAATAAGATGACGTTTGGTCTTCTCGATTAGACCATATTGGTAATCATCAATTTTTACAATTCATTGGTCCCCGAGCGATTTTTGTCTCTCGGGGCTTTTTGTTTTCGTAATAAACAATCTAAACAGTAAGTTAAATAGAGTAATCATTCAGCAATTTTAGGTACGTTCGCGACGTATAAGTGATAGTTGTCTCTTATTAGTGATAAGTTTGATACTGGTCAGTTGCGTTTTAGCAAGCCGTGAGTACACTTGTTCGCTCAATTAGCTTACGCCTGTAAGCCAAAAGGTAAGTAAAAGAATGGCCAAGTTAGATTTTCATATCGTTAAACGTATTCGTGAACAAATTGCGAACGGTGGTACACGCGTTGCACTCAAGCATAAAGTGGGTGAGGAGTGGCAAGGTATTACGTGGACGCAATTTGGTCAGCAAGTTGATGCTTTATCACTTGCACTTTTGGCTCAGGGATTAGGAGTCCAAGATAAGATCGGCATTTTCTCGAACAACATGCCGCAATGGACGATCGCTGATATCGCAGCACTGCAATTACGCAGCGTGACAGTACCTATTTACCCAACCAATACTGCCGCTCAGTCGGCGTACATCATTAACAATGCAGACGTCAAAGTTCTGTTTGTTGGTGAACAGCCTCAATTTGATGCAGCCGTGAGCATTTTCGACCAGTGCGAACAGTTAGAGCTCATTGTTGCGATGTCTGATGATATAGAACTTGGCGATCATGATTTCGTTATCTCTTGGCAAGCATTTGTTGCCAAAGGCGACACTACATATCAAGTTGAATTGGATGCGCGTTTAGATCAGGCAAAAGAAGATGATCTACTCACGCTGATCTACACCTCGGGTACAACAGGGCAGCCAAAAGGCGTTATGTTGGACTACGCAAACATTGCGGCGCAATTGGAAGGGCACGATCAGCGCTTGAGCCTTTCTCAAAGTGACGTGTCATTATGTTTCCTTCCGTTGTCACACGTATTTGAGCGCGCTTGGACCTTTTATGTATTGTACAAAGGGGCGACCAACTGCTATTTGCAAGACACCATGCAAGTACGTGATGCACTGAGCCAGGTGCGACCTACCGTGATGTGTGCCGTACCGCGTTTCTATGAGAAGATCTTCTCTGCGATTCACGAGAAAGTGTCTCGCGCGCCGATTCACCGTAAGATCATGTTTACTTGGGCAGTCAACATGGGCGCAAAAATGGCCGCTTGTCATCAAGAAAAACGTCAGCCATCGCTCTTGCTGCGTAAGTCATACGCTTTGGCGGATAAGTTGGTTCTGAGCAAACTGCGTGCGCTACTTGGCGGGCAAATCAACTTTATGCCTTGTGGCGGTGCAAAGCTGGATGAAACCATCGGTCGATTCTTCCATGCGATTGGTATCAACGTTAAGTTGGGCTACGGCATGACTGAAACCACGGCGACAGTATCGTGTTGGGATGATAAATGTTTTAACCCCGACTCTATTGGTATGTCGATGCCTGGCGCACAGGTTAAGATCGGCGAAAACAACGAGATTCTGGTTCGTGGTCCAATGGTGATGCGTGGCTATTACAAAATGCCAGAAGAGACGGAAAAGACCTTTGATGAGCACGGTTTCCTAAAAACGGGCGACGCTGGTTACATTGATGAAAATGGCAACTTGTTCATCACCGACCGTATCAAAGAGTTGATGAAAACTTCAGGTGGTAAATACATCGCTCCACAAATGATTGAAGGTGCGATTGGTAAAGACCACTTTATCGAGCAAATCGCAGTCATTGCGGATACTCGTAAGTTTGTTTCTGCGCTTATCGTGCCTTGTTATGATTCGCTAGAAGAGTACGCGAAAGAGCTGAATATCAAATATCACGATCGCGTTGAGTTGATTAAGCACCACCAGGTGGTCGAAATGCTTGAGAAGCGTGTGAACGATCTTCAAAAAGAGTTGGCAAAGTTTGAACAAGTGAAGAAGTTTAAATTGTTACCAAGAGCTTTCTCTATGGATGATGGTGAGTTAACGCCAACTCAAAAACTTCGTCGTAAAGTCATCAATGACAAATACCAAGATGAAATTGAAGAAATGTATAAGGAAAAGTCGGATAAAAAGTAACTTAAGCTGACTTAGATTTTATATTGATGAAAAAATCCCCAGTGATGTGATCGCGCATTGCTGGGGATTTTTGTTTGTATTGATTTTTTCTGTTCTGCTCGTCAAATAACGCTATTTCGCACCCTGTAGCTAAAAGCTTATGAAATAATGTTCTTTTTTTAAGCGTTAATTTTTTAGGTTGTACTGTGAAATAGGAGATGTGTGGCTGCTATTCCTACTAACATTCTAATTACTAGTATCTTGTTTAAAAAGTAGACCAATCTCTCATTAGACCCTTTGATAATAAAACGTTACATTTGTTGGGTAACCTTGCGGGATGTTATGACGAACGCAAGACATAGCCGAAAACGTGGAAGTATTTCGATTAGGCTACGAATAAGACCTAGACTATGTAAAACCAGACCAATCCGTTGACCTTACGGTGAGGAAACTGGCTAAGGAGAGCAATTATGACAGCAATGTTGTCAGGCGCAGAGATGGTGGTTCAATCTCTGATAGAAGAGCACGTAGAGCAGATCTTTGGCTACCCAGGTGGCTCTGTTTTGGATATCTACGATGCACTGCATGCCAAAACCGATCAAATCAAACACGTACTTGTAAGGCATGAGCAAGCCGCCACTCATATGGCAGATGGTTACGCTCGAGCTACCGGTAAACCGGGTGTCGTACTTGTGTGCTCGGGGCCGGGCGCGACCAATACCATTACTGGTATTGCCACGGCTTATATGGACTCTATCCCAATGATCGTTATCTCGGGTAACGTACCGAATAGCCTAATTGGTAATGATGCTTTCCAAGAGTGTGACATCGTCGGTGTCTCCCGCCCAGTGGTCAAACACAGCTTTTTAGTAAAAAAAGCGGAAGATATTCCTGAAACAATCAAAAAAGCGTTTTATATCGCGACTACGGGTCGACCTGGTCCAGTTGTGATTGATTTGCCAAAAGATGTGATGAACCCGCAAATCAAACTGCCTTATCAATATCCAGAAACGCTTTCAATGCGTTCTTACAAGCCGACAACTTCGGGCCATAAAGGCCAGATTAAAAAAGCGCTTAAATCGCTATTAGAAGCGAAAAAACCAGTGCTTTATATCGGTGGTGGTGCGGTGATTTCTGGCGCTCATGAACATATTTTAGAGCTTTCCGACAAACTGAACCTACCCGTTGTGAGTACTTTGATGGGCTTGGGGGCATTCCCGGGTACACATAAAAACTCACTGGGCATGTTGGGTATGCACGGCACTTACGAAGCTAATATGGCAATGCATGAAGCGGATCTTATTTTTGGTATCGGTGTGCGTTTTGATGACCGTACAACCAACAACCTTGAAAAGTACTGCCCAAACGCAAAAGTGATGCATATTGATATCGATCCGTCATCGATCTCGAAAAACGTGAAAGTGGATTTGCCGATCGTAGGTTCTGCGGAAAAAGTGCTGACAACCATGCTCGGGCTGCTTGCAGAGCAAGGTAGTGGAAATGATCAAGATGCTATCACTGCATGGTGGGATGACATTCAAGTATGGCGTGACCGCAACTGCTTGTCTTATGAAACGTCTCCAGAACGAATCAAGCCACAGCAAGTAATTGAAACGCTGCACAAGCTAACTAATGGCGACGCATATGTGGCGTCTGATGTGGGCCAGCATCAGATGTTTGCGGCACTGTACTACCCATTCAATAAGCCGCGCCGTTGGATAAACTCTGGTGGTCTTGGCACCATGGGATTTGGTCTTCCGGCTGGCATGGGCGTGAAGTTTGCCATGCCACAAGAAGAGGTCGTGGTTGTGACTGGTGACGGCAGTATTCAGATGAATATTCAAGAATTGTCGACAGCCATGCAATACGACATTCCAGTGAAGATCATCAACCTGAACAACCGATTCTTAGGCATGGTAAAACAGTGGCAAGACATTATTTATCAAGGCCGTCACTCTAATTCTTACATGAGTTCTGTTCCTGACTTTGCAGCGATTGCAAAAGCTTATGGTCACGTCGGTATTCGTATCGAAACGCCTGATCAGCTCGAAGAAGGGCTACAAAAAGCGTTGGATATGAAAGATCGTCTGGTGTTTGTGGACATCAACGTAGACGAAACCGAACACGTATACCCGATGCAAATCAAAGGTGAGGGTATGGATAAAATGTGGCTAAGCAAAACGGAGAGAACTTAATATGAGACACATTATTTCATTGCTATTGGAAAACCAACCGGGTGCGTTGTCTCGTGTTGTTGGTTTGTTCTCTCAACGTGGTTACAACATTGAATCTTTGACGGTATCACCGACTGATGATGAAACCCTGTCGCGAATGAACATTACCACGACATCTGATGAGATGCAGTTGGAACAAATTCAGAAGCAGTTACACAAACTGATCGATGTGCTGAAAGTACAAGAAGTCACCGAGTATGAGCACATTGAGCGTGAACTGATGATGGTGAAAGTGAAAGCCAGTGGTTTTGCGCGAGCAGAAGTGAAGCGGACGGCAGACATCTTCCGTGGCCAGATCGTGGATGTCACGGCTTCCCAATACACCGTACAACTTGCGGGTACGAGTGAAAAGCTAGATGCCTTCATTCAAGCGATATCCGAAGTGACCGAAGTTGTCGAAGTTGCTCGTAGTGGTGTCGTTGGCATTGCGCGAGGAGAGCGAGCCCTCAAACCTTAACTCTCTGATTGCATATAGAAAAGCCACTTAATCTAAGTGGCTTTTTTGTTTAGAAAATAACAATTAATGATATAATTGTCGTTTTAGTAAGCATGATAGGCATTAGACGTGTGAAAGTACCTAAGCGAGTCGGCACCTTATTGGCGACAGCACTATTTTTTAGTGCACTCACTGCCGCTTACTACTATCAGAAATATCTGACGTTGTTAGAAAACAATGTTGAGAACACCGCTCAAGAAGCGTTACATCAATTGGCCTATACTGGCCGTGAATACAGCAATATTCAGGATCAAATCGAAACGATCAGTGACCTACTTGGTCACAGCCAAAGTCTGTATGAATATCTGCGCCAACCTAACCGGGTGAACCGTTCCATCTTAGAAGACATGTGGATCTCGGTCGCAATCAATCAAAAGTTGTATAAGCAAATTCGCTTTCTTGATGTTTCTGGTCGAGAAAAAGTGAGGATTAATTATGAGATTGAAACAGGCGCTGCGTTGCCCGCGATCAAATTGCAAAATAAGTCAGAGCGAGATTACTTTCAATTCGCTAAGAACTTAGACGATGGCGAAATCGCTTCGTGGGGGATAGGTTTAGAACGAGAGTATGGCGAGTTAGTCTATCCCTATAGCCCGTCACTGCGTATTTTGATGCCTATTTCGCTTAACGGAAAGCGCGAAGGGTATCTTGTGCTTAATGTTGATATTGACTATTTATCCTCTCGACTCAACTATTCGTCAGTGCTTGATTTCCATATTGAGCTGATTAAGAGTGACGGATTTTACATTGATAGCCCTAAATCAGCTCGTTTGTATGGCCATATAATTCCCGCTCGCTCTCAATTTAATTTTGGCCGGATGTACCCAAACATTTGGCGTAGTTTAAATTCAAAAGATTCGGGCTATGCTTACAATGGTTCGAATTTGGTCGCGTATCGCACCATCCAGTTTGTTTCTAGCGAACCTCTTCATCTGGTTATTGATCTTACCAATGAGCAGTTATTATCCCGAGCTCAGAGGGATATTGATGACTTAATCCAAGAAGCGTTTTTTGTTTTAAGTTTGGTGCTCGGCTTCACTTTGCCGACGGCAGCCCTTGCTCTGCATTATCGGCGTCATAGTATGGAATCGAAGTTGGCTCGAGCTGCTCTTGATGGTATGACTGCGGTGATGATCTCGGATGCTTCACATAGAATCATCATGGTTAATCAAGAGTTTGAAAACATGATGGGTTACTCAACCAAGCATGCCCAAGGTTGGAGTGCACATCATTTAATTCTCTTACCTGAAGATCTCGAAGCAAACCTGAGTATCTGGAAAACACTGAAGAGTGAACACGTATGGGAAGGGGAGATTCGTTGTCGAACTAAGTTTAATCAAGTCTTTACTGCAATAATGCGTATTCAGGCGAATTTAACCAAATCAGGTAAAGTGAGTTATTACATTACGTCGCTGGTGGATATCTCTGGGCAAAAAGAGTTAGAAGAAAAATTACGAAACCTAAGCGAAAAAGATGGCTTGACGGGGTTGTGGAACCGCCGAAAATTTGAAGAGCAATTGGCGCAATATGCGGGGATTATTGAACGCTATCCTGATAGCCCTCCTGCTTGTTTGGCGTTGTTTGATATTGACCACTTTAAACGTATTAATGACGAGCTTGGCCACGACGAAGGAGACAAGGTGATTTGTAGTGTCGCAGAAACCCTCCTAGAAGAAGTCCGCAGCACAGACTTTGTATCTCGTGTCGGTGGTGAGGAATTTGCAGTGATTATGCCGCATACAACACTAGAAGAGGCTGAAATTGTATTGAACAGGCTACGTGTCGCGGTTCAAATGCGTAGTGATAGAGGCATTACTGTCAGTGCTGGGTATAGTGATTTAACCTCTGATCGTACAAGAACGTATAAATGTGCTGATATTGCTTTGTATGAGTCAAAAAGTGCAGGGCGTAACTGCGTATCGCTATGTCATAGTTATGATGATATTGCTTAGTGCTTTTACAAAAACGAAAAAACGGGGATAGACCCCCGCTTTTTAGTCTCAGCGTTATTCGCTAGCCAGTATGCGACATTGGTTGTCGATGGCGGCTTCGATACACTGTATTGACTGTCTCAAATAACGCTCTAGATAACCTAAAGCATCCTGACTCTTTTTGTCTAGCGATGCCTTCATCAGTATTTCTTGCTCATCGAGATTACAGTGCCCAGGGTTCCCTGTGCCTAAAATCTGCATCGCGAAGTATTGGTAGCGTTTAATTTGCGTGAGTAGATCGCAGAAAAACCCAAACATATTGACAGAGCCAGCACCTTCAAACAGCGCAGTAAGAAACTGATTTTGGCGCTCTTCCCATTCCCTCCAACAAAAGCTTTCGCCAGGTTTTACTCGGGATAACTTGTGATAAGCAGTTAGTACATCCAGTTCCCATTTTTCATCGCCAATCATAATTGCCTTACTGAGTAAGCATGCGGAGACCATTTGCAGGCTTTCGTACAAGTCATGTAACTCATCTTTACATACAGGTGCAACCCAGCAGCCTTTTTGCGGCTCGAGTTTGACGTACTTGCTCCAAGATAATTGCACCAATGCTTCTCGAATGGGTGACGCTCCTACGTTGTACTTCTCTTTGAGTTCGGCAACCACGAGTTTTTGACCTGGTTTAAGCTCGCCATCGAGAATATCCTGACGGATCATTCTTAATACTTTGTCGGTAAGAGTGGGACTAGACACATACACCTCATAGAAACTTTAATCGTGACGATAAAATTAAACAGTACGAAATTCTGATAGAGGTAAATAATACAATTAGCCTATTATGAGAGCAAGAAAGCCATATAAAAAAGGAGGGCATAAGCCCTCCTTCTCAAGAAACTGAAGTGTTAAAAGTTCAGTCTTATAGCACGTGTACAGAAGCTGTGTTCGTAGTACCTGAAGCAACTAGAGCGCCAGAAACCATAACAACGATATCGCCTTTGTTACCTAGACCTGATTCTAGAGCAAGTTCTTTACCCGCTACGTAGAATGCGTCAGTGCTTTCGATTGAATCAACAACTACAGGAGTAACACCTTTAGTTAGAACTAGCTGTGCAGCAGTTTTCTTGTTAGTTGTTAGCGCTAGAATGTTTGCAGTTGGGAAGTACTTACGTACTGAACGTGCAGACTTACCGCCTTCAGTTGCAACAACGATAAGTGGAGCAGCTAGTTTCTCAGCTGTGTCTACTGCACCTTTACATACTGCTTCAGTGATGCGTAGGCGTGGGCTGTCTAGACGAGAACCTAGTTCAGCTTTTAGCGCTGAGTCAGTACGGTTCGCGATTTGAGCCATGATAGTTACCGCTTCAACAGGGTATTTACCTTTCGCCGTTTCACCAGAAAGCATTACTGCGTCAGTACCGTCCATTACCGCGTTAGCAACGTCGCCTGCTTCCGCACGAGTAGGACGTGGGTTGTTGATCATAGAATCAAGCATTTGAGTTGCTGTGATAACCATCTTACGTGCACGGTTACACTTCTCGATCATCATTTTCTGAGCGAAGATTACTTCTTCAGCTGGGATTTCAACACCTAGGTCACCACGTGCAACCATGATGCCGTCAGAAAGATCTAGGATCTCGTCGAAGTTATCAACACCTTCTTGGTTTTCGATCTTAGAGATGATGTGGATGTTCTCGCCGCCGTTTGCAGCAAGTACTTCACGGATTTCTTGAACGTCAGACGCTTTACGGATGAAAGAAGCTGCTACGAAGTCAACGCCTTGCTCACAACCAAACTTAAGGTCGTTCTTATCTTTTTCAGATAGTGCAGGTAGGTTTACAGAAACGCCAGGAAGGTTAACACCTTTGTTTTCGCCTAGTGCACCGTTGTTAAGAACTTTACATTTAACTTCAGTTTCAGTCTTAGAGATAACTTCCATCTCGATTAGACCGTCGTCTACTAGGATAGTGTTACCTACGTTTAGGTCGGCTGCGAAACCAGCGTAAGTTACTGCAACTTTATCTTTGTTACCTACAACTGAAGTGTCAGTTGTGAAAGTGAATTCTTGACCTGCTACTAGATCAACATCGTTACCGCCTTCTAGCTTGATAGTGCGGATTTCTGGACCTTTAGTATCTAGAAGAATTGCTAGTGGTTTGCCAGTAGCTTCCATTACTTTACGGAAGTTCGCGATACGAGTGCCGTGTTCTTCGTAGTCACCGTGAGAGAAGTTAAGGCGCATTACGTTCATGCCTGCGTTAACTAGTTCAGTTAGCTTCTCTACAGATTCTGTTTTAGGGCCAATCGTACATACGATTTTGGTCTTTTTCATGGAAGATACTCTCCGGTAAGTATAGTTACAATTTGAAAGTCGGTTATTTACTCTGAAGTCAGGACGTTTTTGATGACATTTAGTACCTGTCATCCACCGATTTTTCGTCTCATTATTAGAACTTCAGATTCTGAAAGTCTTTCACCAAGTTTAGTCATTTTATGACTAAAAGATCGGCGATTTTGGTTACCTTTTTGTGACTAATCCCACTTTATATGCAGAAAGTTGCAAAAAAATAGCCTTCAATTCTGTAATTTTTTTTCTTTTCGGTGGCGAATTCTACCACTGAATGAATCCAATATCACTGTTTAAGAATTGTCTTAGGACAAGGTTTTATCGAGAAATATTAATTTTTTGGATCGAAATAAATGGACTTGAAAGTTTCGGTTTGACTATAATAAGTTTCACATCGAAACTTAAAGTCAAAACTTAAATGTCGAAACGAAATACTCAATTAAGAAGACACGCCATTTCTAACTTGGTTTCTGAACTAGGAGAAGTCAGCGTTGATGAACTTGCTCAGAAATTCGAAACCTCAGAGGTCACGATTAGAAAGGATTTAGCTTCTTTAGAGAAAAACGGCCAACTTCTACGCCGCTATGGCGGTGCGATTGCTATCCCAAAGGAAGTCATTCACGAAGAATTGGGCGCTAATGTTTCGACTCGAAAGTTAAGCTTGGCAAAAGCAGCAGCATCATTGATTCGCGATCATAATCGCATCGTGATCGACAGTGGCAGCACGACTGCCGCGCTGATTCAACAGTTGAATGACAAACGTGGCTTAGTGGTCATGACCAACTCGTTGCATGTTGCTAACGCCCTAAATGAATTAGAGAGCGAACCGACACTGCTGATGACTGGCGGTACTTGGGATACGCACTCAGAGTCCTTTCAAGGCAAAGTAGCCGAATCTGTATTACGAGCTTACGACTTTGACCAACTATTCATCGGTGCGGATGGCATCGATCTCGAGCGTGGAACCACGACATTTAATGAGTTGGTTGGCTTAAGTAAGGTAATGGCAGAAGCGTCACGTGAAGTGATCGTAATGATAGAGTCCGAAAAAATCGGCCGTAAGATCCCAAACTTAGAGCTCGCTTGGCATCAAGTTGATGTGTTGGTGACCGATGCAGATATCCAAGCAGAGCATAAAGTACAGATTGAACAACATGGCGTGAAAGTCATTTGCGCCTAATGATGTAATCAGTTTCATATTTCACTTCCCTCTGGATAAAGGCCTTTGCTTGCTGCCTCTATTTGAAATCATGGCTAGGGAAGAACAAAACTACAAACGGAGATAAACACATGTGTGGAATCGTAGGTGCAGTAGCACAACGAGATGTTGCAGAAATTTTGGTTGAAGGTCTACGCCGCTTAGAGTACCGCGGTTACGACTCTGCTGGCGTTGCGGTTGTTGATGGCGAATCAAACCTAACGCGCGTTCGTCGCTTGGGTAAAGTACAAGAATTGGCTGATGCAGTAGAAGAAGCAAAAGTGATCGGCGGAACTGGCATTGCGCACACTCGTTGGGCGACGCACGGTGAACCTTCTGAAATCAATGCTCACCCACACATGTCTGGTGATATCGCAGTTGTCCATAACGGCATCATCGAAAACCATGAAGAGCTGCGTGAGCTGCTTCAATCTCGTGGCTACGTGTTTGAATCGCAAACGGATACAGAAGTTATCGCACACATGGTTGAGTGGGAACTTCGTACTTCAGAAACGCTATTAGAAGCGGTACAAAAAACAGCAAAACAACTTGAAGGCGCATACGGCACGGTAGCGTTGGATCGCAAAGATCCTTCACGCATCGTAGTAGCGCGTTCAGGCAGCCCGATCGTGATCGGTTTTGGTGTAGGTGAAAACTTCCTAGCGTCTGACCAACTTGCATTACTTAACGTTACGCGCCGTTTCATGTACCTAGAAGAAGGGGACGTAGCAGAAATTACTCGCCGTGAAGTCACTGTGTTTGATGCAACGGGTGAGCCAGTTGAGCGTGAAATTGTTGAATCTAACGCAGAGCATGATGCAGGTGATAAAGGCCAATACCGTCACTTCATGCAAAAAGAAATCTATGAGCAACCTAAAGCGTTGATCAACACAATGGAAGGTCGTATCACGGCAGACTCTGTTGTGACAGACGCGATCGGTGTGCACGCGGCAGACATTCTAAGCAAAGTAGAACACGTACAAATCGTCGCGTGTGGTACGTCTTACAACGCAGGTATGACAGCGCGTTACTGGTTTGAAGACATTGCTGGCGTTAGCTGTGATGTAGAAATCGCGTCTGAGTTCCGTTACCGCAAGTTTGTGACTCGTCCAAACAGCCTTCTTATTACGTTGTCTCAGTCTGGTGAAACTGCAGATACGTTAGCAGCACTTCGTCTTGCGAAAGAGAAAGGTTATATGGCGGCGATGACCATTTGTAACGTAGCAGGCTCTTCTCTGGTTCGTGAATCAGATTTTGCATTCATGACTCGCGCTGGCGTCGAAATCGGCGTGGCTTCAACCAAAGCGTTCACGACTCAGCTTTCTGCACTACTTATGCTGGTAACAGCACTAGGTAAAGAGCAAGGCCGCATCAGCAAAGAGAAAGAAAAAGAGATTGTTGAAGCGCTGCATGCACTTCCTAAGCAAATCAACGCGGCACTTTCTTTCGAGAAAGAAATTGAAGCACTAGCAACGGATTTTGCAGACAAGCACCACACATTGTTCCTAGGCCGTGGCGAGTTCTACCCAATCGCGATGGAAGCGTCTCTAAAACTGAAAGAGATCTCTTACATCCACGCAGAAGCGTACGCGGCGGGTGAACTAAAACACGGTCCTCTTGCGCTGATTGATGCTGACATGCCTGTTGTTGTGGTTGCACCAAGCAACGACCTACTTGAAAAGCTAAAATCAAACGTTGAGGAAGTACGTGCGCGTGGCGGTCTTCTGTATGTATTCGCAGATGCAGACGCAGGCTTCGAAGGCGATGAAACAATGAAGATCATCACGATGCCTCACGTTAGTGAAATCACGGCGGCGATCTACTACACCATCCCAATGCAATTGCTGTCTTACTACGTAGCACTGATCAAAGGTACGGACGTAGACCAACCACGTAACCTGGCGAAAGCGGTAACGGTTGAGTAATTACGCTTAACAGCAAAAATCCAAGCGGCACATGCGAGAGTATGTGCCGCTTTTTTATTTAAGCCCACTTTAAGGGGGTGAGTTATTGACCCAACTGGTGAGCGGTTAGAATTGCAGAGTAGACATTTTCTGCCGTCACTGGGAATGGCATATTGTGGATGGTTTCTCCCTCGGCCGTTGAGGCTTCGGCGACCTCGCGCAACTTAGCGTGGTTAAGCTCTTTAACGCCCATATCAAATAAGTTGGTTGGTAGACCTACAGAGCGGCAGAATGCAAGAACCGTATTAATCTCTTCCATCGCTGCGTTTTCTAGTACCAGCTGAACTAGTGTGCCGAACGCGACTTTCTCACCATGATAGAGATGATGACACTCTTCAAGCTTAGTTAGGCCGTTATGAATAGCGTGAGCACCCGCTAGACCACTGCTTTCAAAACCGATACCGCTTAGGTATGTATTGGCTTCAATAATGTTTTCTACCGCTTTGGTGCTCACACCATTTTCTACCGCAGCTTTTGCTTTTACACCATCTTCAAGCAAGGTTTCATAGCAAAGTTTCGCAAGCGCTTGTGCTGAACGCGTCGCTAACCCACCAGCCATTGTTGCCTTACCAGAAGTCATGTTGGCACGAGCTTCAAAGTAGGTGGAAAGCGCGTCGCCCATCCCCGATACAAGTAAGCGAACAGGGGCTTTGGCGATGACTGACGTATCCATGATGACCATGTCTGGGTTTTTAGGGATCATCAAATATTCTGCAAATTCACCTTCAGGTGTGTATATCACCGCAAGCGCTGAGGTTGGTGCATCTGTCGAGGCAATCGTAGGAACCACCACGACAGGAATTTTTGTGTAAAACGCAACAGCCTTTGCTGTATCTAACGTTTTACCACCACCAATACCGAC
Organism: Vibrio sp. 1159; assembly: GCF_033340395.1. Classification (NCBI taxonomy): domain Bacteria; kingdom Pseudomonadati; phylum Pseudomonadota; class Gammaproteobacteria; order Vibrionales; family Vibrionaceae; genus Vibrio; species Vibrio sp. 1159. The sequence continues at coordinate 270,465 of NZ_JAWOWL010000001.1, forward strand.
AATGACATCGTGTTTCTGAGTGGCACAAATGTCCGTGATGCGTTCAATCTCAACGCGCGAACATTCGCCACCAAAAATGTTCATAGTGAGTGGAAGCTTTTCGTCAGCAAAGCTTTGTTTGACGTCATCACCAACCAGGTTAGTCACGAACTCATCGGCAATTACTAACGGACGTTCACCTAATGTTTTCACATAGTGAGCGATAGATGTAAGTACTTGTTCACCTTGGACGTATTTGCTTGGGCTGATAATAATTTTGTCCATAATTCAAACCTTTAACCTTTTTTATGTGTGTTTTGGACTGCAATGAATATCCATTTTAGGGATAAGGTTTATATTAGGTTTGGTGTGGTAGGTGGTGAAGGATATCTCTGGTTTTGTTCCATGCTTTTATGACCTCTGTGTCAAACCGACTGTCAGAAGTAATAAGCATCAGCATGCTTTATGGCGCCGATCACTATTCAAGCGAATCTGTCGTTTTTCGTTTCATATTGAAACGAAAATACCGAAGTCGTTGTTTCAATATGAAACAGATTGATTTTTGTTGAGCACGTTTTTTCTCTGTTTAAGATGAATTCATACCCTACATAAAAATATAAATGGAATGAGATAGAACGATGAAAAAGTTAATTAACCAAGTCGATGATGTTGTATTGCAGCAAATGGAAGGCCTAGCATTGTCCCGCCCTGAGCTAAAAGCGAACTACGAACCTCGTTACATGTGGCATGAGGAAACGCCGGGGCAAGTGGCACTGGTTTCTGGTGGTGGCTGTGGTCATGAACCTTTGCACGCAGGTTTTATTGGTAAAGGCATGCTGACAGGCGCCTGCCCAGGAGAGGTATTTACTTCACCTACGCCTGATCAAATGTACGAATGTGGCAACCAAGTGAATACCGGTGAGGGCGTGCTGTTTATCATTAAAAACTACACCGGTGATGTGTTGAACTTTGAAACGGCTGTGGAGCTGCTTCATACCGATGGTATCAAAGTTGGGTCGGTGTTGGTGGATGACGATGTTGCAGTCAAAGACAGCCTATACACCGCTGGTCGCCGTGGCGTTGCTGGAACGGTATTGGTTGAAAAGTTAGTTGGGGCTGCCGCGAGCAAAGGTTATTCGTTGGAGCAATGTGAAGCGCTGGCTCGTCGCGTGAATAATCACTGTCGTTCATTTGGCGTGGCGCTTAATGCTTGTGTTGTACCCGCAGCAGGTAAACCATCTTTTGTTCTGGAAGATGATGAAGTGGAGTTTGGTGTTGGTATCCATGGTGAACCAGGTATCAAGCGAGTGAAATACACCGACGCCGATACGTTAGTGGATGAGATGTTTGCTGAAGTTGCTGAAAACACGCCTTATCAGCGCACATTGCGTATTTGGAATCGTGACGAAGGTGAATGGGATGAAGTGGAATCCAGCATTGAGCCTTTCGCCGCTGAGCACGACTACATCGTGATGGTGAATGGTATGGGTGGTACGCCAACTTCAGAGCTTTACGGAGTGTACCGCCGTCTTGCTCATAACTGCGAGCAAGCGGGGTTCCGTATCGTGCGGAATATGGTCGGTAACTTCTGTACGTCACTCGATATGGAAGGCGTTTCGATTACGTTTCTGAAGGCAGACAAAGAGATGTTGGAGCTGTTTGATGCTCCTGTCGATACGGCCGCGATCAAGTGGTAAGAGGGGGGAGCAAACATGCAAATTGAAAAACAACATATCGTTCACTGGCTAGAGTTATGTGCAAAAACGTATCAAGAGAATCAAGATTTTCTGACCGACCTTGATCGTGATATTGGTGACGCAGACCATGGTCTCAATATGAACCGAGGCTTTAAAAAAGTTGCTGAAAAACTGCCGCAATTTGCGGACCAAAATATCGGCAGCATTCTCAAGAATACGGGCATGACCTTGCTTTCTAGTGTCGGTGGGGCAAGTGGCCCGCTGTATGGCACGCTGTTTATTCGCACGGCTGCCGCTGTCGGAACTCGAGAGCAATTAACGTTTGAAGAGTTAGTGGATGCACTAAAAAGCGGTGTGGATGGCGTGGTGTCTCGTGGTAAAGCAGAACTGGGTGATAAAACCATGTGTGATGTTTGGTTACCCGTTTTAGTTAGCGTGAAGGCGTCGTTAGAAAATGGCATGAACGCCGATCACTTACTGAATGAAATGGTTGAGCTAGCAGAAACGAACGCGGTTGCCACGATTGAAATGTTGGCGAAAAAAGGGCGAGCAAGCTATTTAGGTGAACGTAGTATTGGCCACCAAGACCCCGGTGCAACCTCTTCTTTGTTAATGATTAAAGCACTACAGCAGGCAATAGCAGGTAATTAAGATGGTGGGAATTGTAGTTGTATCTCATAGTCGTCGACTTGCAGAAGGGGTGGCAGAACTTGCCACCCAAATGACGCAAGGCAAAGCCAAGCTTGCGATTGCTGCTGGGATTGATGATCCAGAGAACCCGATCGGAACCGATGCCATTGCAGTGATGGAAGCGATTGAGCAGGTACAAGATCAACAAGGGGTTGTTGTGTTGATGGATCTTGGCAGCGCGTTGCTTAGCACGGAAATGGCTCTGGATCTGATTGATGATCATGTGAGGGAAAATGTCACCCTTATCTCGGCACCTATTGTTGAAGGAACCATGGCGGCGTCGGTGGCTGCCGCCGCCGGACTACCTTTATCGACGGTAGTCGAAGAGGCACAGAATGCGTTAAGCGTAAAACAAGAGCACCTTGGTGATCAGCCACTAACGTCCGCTGAGATAGCGCCAGTATCAGAGAACTTTGAGCAAGAACGGACATTTGATTGGGTAGTGCAAAATCCGCATGGATTACATGCTCGTCCCGCTGCGGCCATTGTTGGTGCACTCGCGCCTTTTGACTGCCAATTATGGTTGAAAAAAGGCGAGCGCCGTGTGAACGCGAAAAGCTTAAACAGCATTGCGAAACTTGGCGTTCGTAGCCAAGAGACGATCACGCTGTGCACACTCGGCTCTCAATCCAGTGAAGCAATCAAGGCATTTGAAGCCTTAGCTAGTGAGCACTTCGGAGAAAAAGAGGCGGTTGAGCAAGGCATTGTCGAACCTGAAGAAAGCTCGGATACTCTGCTCGATGGCATGGCCTCAAGTCAGATTGAAGGTGCTGTTGTTGGTATTCGAGTTAATGACGGTATCGCTACTGCTCCTGCTGTCCTTTTTACTCATGAAATGCCAGCTGTGCCTGAACGTGATTTCCAAAGTGAACAAGATGAAATTGAACGGGTTAAGCGTGCGATAGGCGTGGTTGTTCAACATTTGCAGGAGCAAGCGAAGCAGCCGAAAGGGGAAATATTTGCTGCTCATAGCATGATGCTCAGTGACCCAGAATTATGGGCATCGGTCGAGTCGCGAATTCAAACGGGCATGATAGCCGAGCAAGCTTGGGTAGAATCACTGCAAAGGTTGGCCGAAGAGTTTCGCCAGGCAGAAAGTCAGTACATGCGGGAACGCGAAGCTGATGTGCATGATATCGCACGCCAAGTTATGGTTGAAATGACAGGCGTAACGCCTAATGCCATCGACATTCAGGAACCGAGTATTTTGTTGGCCCGCGACCTGATGCCTTCTGATGTGGCCGGGCTTGATAAATCGAAAGTGCTTGGTATCTGTTTGAGTGAAGGAGGAAAAACCTCTCACAGTGCGATTCTTGCCCGTGCGATGGGTATTCCTGCCATCGTTAAAGCTCAGGGCTGCCTTGATGCTGTGCGTGCTGGTCAAGTGGTGACTATTGATGGCTTCCGAGGGCATTTATGGTTCTCTCCTTCAGATGCCGTACAGCAGGAATTAGAAGCGCAACAAATTGAGTGGCAAAGCACCCGACAAAGTGCACTAGCGAGTGCTCAGCAAGCCGCAGTCACCTGTGATGGTGTCCATATTCCAGTATTCGCCAATATTGGTGGACCGAAAGATATTGATGATGCACTAACATCAGGAGCTGAGGGCGTTGGTCTATTTCGGACTGAGTTTCTATTTCAAAACAGTGATGAGTTGCCAACTGAGGAAGCGCAATACCAAGTGTATCGTGATATTGCCGCCGCACTTGGTGATAAGCCACTTACGATTCGTAGTCTAGATGTTGGCGGTGATAAGCCTTTAGCCGCTTATCCTATGCCAGCGGAAGATAATCCATTTTTAGGTTTGAGAGGGGTGCGGTTGTGCCTTCAACATGAGTCATTGTTTACCGCTCAACTTCGAGCCATTCTGAGAGCCTTTCACGAGCAACCGAATATTCAATTGATGATACCGATGGTGGCTCAGGTTGAAGAAGTGAGAAAAGTAAAAGTGCTGTTGGCGCATCAAGCAAACCAACTCGGCTTGGATGCGACTCATTTGCCCGTTGGTATTATGATTGAGGTGCCAGCCGCGGTATTAAATGCTGATGCGTTAGCCCAAGAAGTCGACTTTTTCTCTATCGGCACCAATGATTTGACTCAATATGTTATGGCCGCCGATCGAGGTAACGCCGCTGTTGCTGAATTGGTGAACTACTTTGAACCATCGGTACTAAAAGCCATTGAGCTCACGTGTGCAGCAGGCGATCGCGCGGGCATACCGGTTAGTATGTGTGGTGAGATGGCTGGCGATCCAAATGCCACAGAGACATTGCTCCGCGTGGGGTTGCGAAAATTCAGCGCCAGTTCGAGCATGCTACCGGGACTAAAAGCGCAGATTCGTCAGTTGTCTGTCGATGTTTAATCGATACCTTATCGTTAGTACACCTGTACCGGCGTGCTTACGCCGGTTTTACTTTTGTTATAGGAACGCCAATTCACGACTTAATACAGCTTCATTTGCTCCTGCAGCCCAAACTTATTAATTTTTCTCCATAAGGTCGTGCGGCCAATTTGCAATGCTTTCGCCATATCATGCATTTTGCCATCACACTGATTCCAAGCCTGAACAATCGCTCTTCTCTCGGCTTCTTCTAACGTGATTACTGGCGTATTTTCTGCGGTATGGCGAGAATTCAGTTTAATGTCTTCAGGAATATCGTTCAGCTTGATTAAGTTGGAACTGCGGTTAAGCAAAATTCGCTCAGTTCGATTTCTTAATTCAGAGTTGTTGCCTGACCAACGAAAATTCATCAACGCTTCCAGTGCGACTGGCTCTATCGAGATAGTCACATTGTGGCGGCGTTCGTAATGGCTGATAAGCTGCTGGACGAGAAATTCAATGTCTTCTTTACGCTTTCGTAGTGGTGGAATATGCAGCTCGTTCGAGGAGATTTCATAATAAAGTTGCCGACCAAATGAGCGCTGAGTGACATACTCGCTGATCTCTGAAGAGGTGCTGGTGATAAGTTGAAAGTCTACGGGGATCAATCGCAAACTGTCGCTGCGGCTGACGAGCCCAGTTTTTAACAACTTAAGTAGCACGGCTTGTAAATCGGGCGACAGATATTCCACCTTTTCTAAAAAGAGCGTACCGCCATGGGCGAGCTCAAACTTTGAAGGCATGCCTTGCCCCTCGTCGTATCCCAGGGTTTCTTTGACCAGTTGCTCTGTATTGATGGAGCGACAGTTGAGCGTAATGAATGGCCCTTCTTTGTAGGTGCTTTCGTTATGAATCGCCATGGCGAGAGTGGCTTTTCCTACGCCTTCTTCACCTGTAATTAGAATTGGTGATTTGGACTTTATGGCCCGTTTTGCCACGGTAATGACATGCTTCATTTTTCGTGAAATGACAGGCAAAGTGCTGAACGTATAGCGCGCACTGCCACCTATTTGTTGTTGAGCAAGTTCGCGAATTTTATCGATAGGGTGCAAGAACAATAAGTGTGTGCCGTCGTTGAGTGGACGCAAGGTGATGATCGCTTCAACAAACTCGCCACGAACCTCTACCGTTGTGAGTTTACGGTTTATGCTCGCACCTGACTCAATACTAGTAAGGACATTCGGTGGGAAGCGCAAAACAGAAAAGACTTCTTTATCCAAGACCTGACTGGCTTCAATGTTTAACAAACGCTCGGACTGGTGATTTACCATGGTTATACGGCTTTCTTCATCCCAGGCCAGAAGGCCGTCATCCATGCACTCTAACGTTGCGTTATGCGCACAAGTGAGGCGGTTCATGTTTTCTTGTTCCGACTGAATGTGGATTTGCAAGCTGACTTCTTTCGCGCTCGACGCGATGATGACTAAGTCTTCTTTCTTATAGCTCTCTGCTTTTTTGAGAAGGCATGTTGTGCCGCGTAACTTGCCAAACTGGTCGAAAACAGGCGCCGCTACAGAGGCATAAGGATGTAAGTGGCGATTGAAATGTTCTGCTGCGAAAACTTCACACGGGATATGAGTACTAATACAGAGATTGACTGCATTTGTGCCTATCTTTCCTTCGGAGAGAAAACAGCCTTGTTTTATGCCGAGCGCTTGCATCTCTTGTCGCATTGAGTCATGTCCCACAACAGATAGAATGCAGCCGTTGCCATCGGTTACCATCAATACCAGGTCTTCGTCACCAAGCATATCGTACGTATCTTCAAGTACGGTCGTGGCGCATTCGATGAGATGTTCGTTGCGCTTCATTAGAGATGAGAAGGTAAATCCAGAGGCAATATGTGGTTTTGACCAGGTGTAAGGGCTGCATTGCTTTATGCAACGCTCCCACGACTCGAGGACGGGAGTGCGGGAAAATTCTGGAGATACCCAGTGGTGTTTCTGGAAAAACTCCCACTTAGTTTTAGTGTCTTCGATTGAAAGCATGCGATACCGTTTCAATACTAGCGATAGATTGGTCTGATGTTACAGAGACATCGGAATATGGACTGTGATGGCTTTCACGCACGTTGTATAGAAGAATGTGCAAAAAGAGGGGCGAGTTGAGGAGGCTTCCGTGCCAGTTTTTCGATTAAAAAGGGCTGTCTTTGCCGAGCTCATTGCAAATCTCGACAATGGCAAGTGAGAGCCCTGACTTAATGATTTGTTGTTGACGTTGCAGTTGTAGCTGATAAAACTCAAGGTCGATGTCGTCATCTGGTTCGCTGACTTCCAGTTGCACCATGCCCATTTTCTTCACCAAGTGCAGTTTCTTAATTGGTTCTAGAATATTCGGGTCAGTGAATTCGTAATCTGAAGCGTCACTATTGAGTTGGTTTTTGAGTTTGATGATGTCTTCGATGTCGTGGTAAATGTCATCGGGGAGCACTCCCAAGCCAAACAATAACTTCAAACGAACAGACAGATCGCCCAGCGGTCCAGAGTCTTGTAGCAGCGGACCGACAACCGATTGAACAGCGAAGTTATCTTTACGAAAGATTCTTTGCACTAACCCGTCGATCGAATCGTTAAAAACGTCGACTGCTGCAATGAAAAAGCCTCGTACCGATGGGGCGCTGTTTAATCGCTCAATGATCTCGGTTTCGTTGATGTTATCTGCCATATACTGAATACATTTCTAATTATTAGCTATCCCAACTCTTCAAGCAGAGAAGGACATAGAAGGGGAGCCAAGCTCCCCTAGGTAAATCAAAGTTGGTTGTAAAGTGTCTCGATTTGAGCCACTTCATCACTGTCTTCTGCAAGACCTGTGTATGTCGCTAGCGTCTTCTTCACACCCACTTCTTTTAATGAGTTTTGTAGCTCTACGGCTTGTGGGTCAGTGTCGTTAGTGTACTTCAACGCAGCGGCAATGCCTTTCAAAAGTGTTTGATTTTCAGTGCCATACTCAATTGTACCGAGTAAAGGCTTCACTAATCTATCGTTTGCACCCAATTTTCTAATTGGTTGACGACCTACGCGATCCACCTCATCCACTAAGTATGGGTTGGCAAAGCGTCCTAAAATCTTCTCGATGTAGGCGTTGTGCATGTCACGGTCGAAGCCGTAACGTTTGATCAGCACTTCACCACTCTCTTGCATCGCCTGTTTTACTTCAGCGTGAATGCTTGGGTCTTCAATTGCTTCACGAATGGTGCGATGGCCTTTCAAGCAACCTAGGTAAGCGGTAATGCAGTGACCAGTATTGAGAGTGAACAGCTTGCGTTCTACGAATGCCATTAGGTTGTTGGTTCTTTCCATGCCAGCTATGTCAGGGATTTCGCCCTTGAATTGCTGCTCATCCACAATCCATTCGCTAAAACTCTCTACAGTGACTTCTAGTGGGTCATCGTTCGCCGCTTCTGCTGGTGGTACGATACGGTCTACCGCTGAATCGACAAAGCCAACCAACTCGTCTGCTTTCGCGTGCAATGATTCATCCAAGTGTTTGTACACTTCACCTTTTAGGTGTGTGGTGCCACGAACCATGTTTTCACACGCTATGATGTTCAATGGTTTATCGTTACCTGCTGCAAGGCGTTTAGCAATGCCGGTAGCGATGGTTTTTGCAATGATGTCCAGTACGTTAGGGCCAACCGCTGTTGTTACCAAGTCGGTTTTTACAATGCGGTCAATGACATCTTCACTGGCTGAGTTTACTGCGGTGACGTGAGTTACTGTGTCGATTTGGCACTCAGTACCGACCACTTTTACTTTGTATTCTTGCTTGTGACTCAGTTGGTCGACGAGTGGAGCGTCAACGTCTGCGAATGTCACCTCGACTTCTGCGTCTGCTAATAGTTTACCGATGAAGCCACGACCAATGTTACCTGCGCCAAAATGAACTGCGTTTTTCATAATTCTTACCTACCAATGTCTAAAATGTTGACTTACGAAACTAGGGGGAGGCCAACCGCATAGGGGGTGACAGCTGACCTCATTTGCCTCAGGAGCAAATTAAAGGGGTAATTAAGCCGCTTGTTGACCGCCAAGGATGTTTAGAATCTCTTCCACATCGTTGGTGCTGGTTAGCTTCTCAATTGCCTCCGGCTCATCGAGCGCGTTCGTAATGGTGGTAATCACCTGGATGTGCTCATCGTTCTTAGCGGCAATGCCGATAACCAGTTTCGCTACATCATCGTCGTCTTCAGTAAATTGGATACCCGATGGGTATTGGCAGATTACAATGCCGGTTTTCTTCACGCGGTCTTTCGCTTCTACCGTGCCGTGAGGCACTGCGATAGATTCGCCTAGGTAAGTTGGAACCAATGCTTCACGCTCAAACATCGCGTCTACGTATTCTGGTTCTGCGTAGCCAAGTTCGACCAACTTGTTGCCCGCGAAGCGAATCGCTTCTTCTTTGTTGGCAGCTTTCAAACCTAGGTGAATGTTCTCACGCTGGATTTGGAACACCGACGTTTGCTGTGGCTCGAAGTTGTCGTCGTTTGCTGCCACGAGCGACACTTTTACCATTTGGTCGTCATTGGCTGCGGATTGGTTTTGTGCGGCTAGTAGTTTGGTGACTAGCTGGTTGTACATTTCGCTGTCTAGGAAGTTAGTCAATGAAATGTGGTGTGCGTTTGGAGCATGCTTACGTGCACGATCCGTTAAGTCTTTATGAGTAATCACGATATCTGCACTCTCTGGTAAGCTGTTAATGGCAAGGTTGGTTACGTGGATGTTCAGACCTGCGTCTTGAACCTTTTTGCGTAGCATGCTCGCGCCCATTGCACTCGAGCCCATGCCCGCATCACAAGCGACAATGATGCTTTGTACTGTCGCTAGGTCTACGTCACCTTTGCTTTGGCTGTTTACCACCGCATCGTTTTTAGATGCAGATTTCATGTCTTTCATTTGTGATGTTGCTTTTTCTAGTGCTGCTTCATCACCGTCTTCTTCTGTGGACGTTTGTGTCTTCATTAGTAGTGCTGCTACCGCGAATGACACACCTGTTGCTGCTGCGATAGACGCTAGAACACCAACGATTGAGCCTTTCTGAGTCATCAACAAGATTGCAAAGATTGAACCTGGTGATGCTGGAGAAACGATACCTGCGTTAAAGATAGTTAGAACGAATACGCCAGTCATACCGCCTGCGATAGCCGCAAGGATTAGGCGAGGGTTCATTAGGATGTATGGGAAGTAAATCTCGTGGATACCGCCGAAGAAGTGGATGATTGATGCACCACCTGCAGTTTGACGAGCCGTACCTTTACCAAACACCATGTAAGCTAGCAGGATACCTAGACCAGGACCTGGGTTTGCTTCGATTAGGAAGAAGATCGATTGACCTGTCTCAGACGCTTGTTGGATACCCAGTGGAGAGAAGATACCGTGGTTGATCGCGTTGTTTAGGAACAGGATCTTCGCAGGTTCAACGAAGATTGAAGTCAGTGGTAGTAGGTGAGCAGAAACTAGGAAGTTAACGCCTGCCGCCAAGCCACCAGAAAGAATTTTTACGAATGGACCGATAAAGATGAAAGCAAGGATCGCACATAGCATGCCGATGATGCCCGCAGAGAAGTTGTTAACCAACATCTCGAAGCCACTTTTTACTTTACCATCGATGTAGTTATCGAATTTCTTGATAGCCCAGCCGCCCATTGGGCCGACCATCATTGCGCCCATAAACATTGGGATGTCTGTGCCGACAATCACACCCATTGTTGTGATTGCACCGACTACCGCACCACGATCGCCACCAACTAATTTACCACCGGTGTAACCGATAAGTAGTGGCAGCAAGTAAGTAATCATTGGGCCAACCATAGAGGCTAACGTTTCGTTTGGTAGCCATCCAGTTGGGATAAATAGAGCAGTGATAAAGCCCCACGCGATAAACGCGCCGATGTTTGGCATTACCATGTTTGACAGAAAACGACCAAAATTTTGTATCTTGATCTTGGCATCTGGTGATATCATAACAATTCCCCGTTCGATGTTCTGATGAATCTTGTTGTAGTAAACGGTTCGCCAAAACCGTTTGTTTGATTGCTTAGTACCCAATCAATTTACCACACATTTTCCAATTGGAACTGACAACGGGTTTTTCGTGATCTACGCCCGCATTTCTTAGGCTGAGAAACGGTTTTTAAGTGACTAAGTTCAACTTATTAACTTGTAACTTAATAACAAAAAGCCACTTTTAAATCTGTCAATAAAAATCTTAGTGATCAATTCGATCTTCTGACAAATTTAAAATCAAAATACTTTGTGACTCTGATCACTTTTGATTTTTTTTGAAATTCGAATTAAATGCCTGTGATGATCAATGTCACGTTTTGTGTTGAGTTGTGGTGGATTTAAAGTGTGACCTGGATCTGTTTTTGTTTTTTTGTGAAAGTTTGTGACGGAATTGGTGAGATAAATGCTATCTAGATCTTTCGATAGATTGTATCTATAAGAGTCTTTTCGGCGCACTTCACGGAGCACGCCTAATTAGTTGATGAAAGGGTAAATAAAGAGAGTCGCCACACGGTTCTTCTTGTGATTCCCAACTCTCTACTTAATCACTGTTCTTAATCATCGTTGCTATTAGTATGATAGACGAGGTAGTCATGAGCTTGCTCGCGTCCCATATACCTTGCCAACGTCTTTTCTTGAACATCGCGCAAATCCACCATAATCAATCCATCTAGAGCGTTATTGAATTCAGGGTCGACGTTGAAGCATACCAGCTTGCCATTGAGGCTTAAGTACTGACGCAGCAAAACGGGCACTCCTTTCCCTTCATCGATTCTGGCAATGACACGTGACAATAGCTGTAAATCACCCAGAGCAGTGAGCATGCTGGTGTTCCAGTCACGGTGGTGCTCAGGAAGTGGGTTAGAAGGTGTGACGTACTCTGCGCAATTGTTGTCGTAGTGGTGCAGTGTCATTGATTGAGCCAGTAATTGACGTGCAGTATCGCTATAATCGTTGCTAATGCTTACCGGACCAAATAGGTGAGTGTAATCTGGGTTTTGATGCACGAACGTTGCGATGCCTTTCCACAGCAGCAGTAGCGCGCTCATGCTCTTTTGATATTGCTGTGCAATCACAGAGCGCCCCATCTCAATGGATTTACCCATTTGGTCGATAAAGCGTTGGTCATAGTTAAACAACGTTCGTGAATACAGACCTGCTACGCCGCGCTTTTCAATCAGTTGATCAACCAGACCTAAACGATACGCGCCCACCAAGCATTGATTCTCTCTGTCCCACACAAACAGATGCAGGTAATCATGATCGAAATGGTCAATGTCTATTGCTAGTCCCGTCCCTTCGCCAACTTGTCGGAAATTGAGCTCACGTAGGCGACCAATTTCATGCAGTAGGGAAGGGATACTCTGCGACTCCGTGCAGTAAACATCGAACTCACCACTTGTTAGCAGCTTGGACTCTTTTGGTAAGTTGTTCAGCTCTTCAAGCAATTCGCCTACGGGTAACCCTGCCGCTATTGGAGAGAGCATTTCTGATGAAGAAGAAGGCTTCACTGAATGGGTTTCACGATTGAGCAAGTAAGTGTTGAGCCGCAAATAGTTCACCACTTGATCATCGTTAAGTGTGTTGATCTCTTTGAATTTGATCACTTGGCCAAAAGATAAATCGATGGTTTGCGCATGTTTGTTTAGCAACTCTCGACCAAGCAGTAGGGTACGCAAAAGTGGATGGATTTTCCCTGCCATATAGAAGCGTTTCGAGTTCTGACCACTGATGAATACTGGAACTGTCGTTGCTTTGTTTTTGCGAATTAGGCTACTTACGCTTCGACTCCACGCTTTGTCTTCCAAGCGTTGCTGTTTGGCATCGACTAACTGGGAAACCTCACCGGCAGGAAAGACAAGCAATAAGCCGCCACTTGCGAGGTGTTTATTAGCCGCTCTGAGGGCCTTCATATTTGATTTGACGGCGTCTTTGCCTTCAAACACATCGACACCAATGAAGAGCTGATCTAACTCTGGTACGGTTTTCAGGTATTGATTGGCTAGAATTTGGATATCGTCTCGTACCATCAACAAGAGTTCGGCCAAGATGACGCCTTCCACACAACCAAGCGGGTGGTTCGCCACAATGACGGTAGCACCTTGTTTAGGCACTGAGTCGAGTGAACCATGAGCAATGCGATAATCGATACCTAAAATATCCAACGTGAAGCGGAGAAAAGTTTTGGTATCGGCATTAACGGGGCGTTGAGCGTAGAACTTATCAAGCTGGTTTAAACCGGTTGCCCATTCAGCAACGTTTTCACCAATGCCAAACGGCGTTTTACGAGGGAGACGAAAAGGGGTTGAACTATCCATATTTACCTCAGCGTACAAGTTGCTGATTGGATAGTAGAAATTACAGATGACAGTTAAGAGGCAAAAGCATGAGCCTTTGGTGACAAACCAATGAAGCTTTATTGACTAAAGAAAACGGTATATCACTGTGCTATGAATCAAAACTCGCGTTATGTCTCCCTCTTAAAACAATAGATAGGCTATCTTATCTAGAACAAAGATTAAGCTAAGTTGATATTTATCAGGGGGAAATAATGGAACGAGTTTCCAATAAAGCAGCACTTTGGATTGGGCTAAGTTTGATACTTGGTCTTGGCATCCTTGGCTATTTTATGCAGCAGACGGCGGTGAAATACCGAGCCTATGAAAGAGTCGTGACAGTAAAAGGTTTGTCGGAGCGTGAGTATCCTGCTGATACGGTGATTTGGCCGATTCAATTTACTCTAGCGAGTAATGATATGGGAGCCATGTTTGATGAAATTGACCAGCAAACCCGTTTGATTTTGGACTTTCTAAGTGCCAAAGGGCTTCCTGAAACCAGCGTTTCCCTTTCTTCCCCAGCGGTCATTGACAGAAAAGCACAGCAATATGGGAGCGAGCAAGACATTGAGTATCGTTATTTGGCCTCGCGAACCGTTACGGTTTACAGCCAGAGTGTTGATGTTGTTCGAGCGGCAATCAATGAAATAGGTGAGTTAGGAAAACAAGGCGTTTTGCTTAACCAAGATCCTTATGCAAATCGTGTTGAGTACAGCTTTACTAAGCTGAATGATGTGAAGCCAGACATGATCGAAGAAGCGACTAAGAATGCGCGTGAAGTGGCGCAAAAGTTTGCGAAAGACTCACAGAGTTCACTGGGTAAGATCAAACGTGCCACGCAAGGGCAGTTCTCGATTTATGACCGAGATAGCAACACGCCTTACATTAAGAAAGTACGAGTGGTATCGACGGTTCAATATTACTTATCTGATTAAAGTTGCGCTCATATAGCCAATAGTTGGTCGTTCCATCACCCTCTGTTTGTAGAGGTATCTATGCTCTGTGATAGGGAAATCAGTCTTCGCTGACGCTATATACAAGTACTTTTTTATAAAACTAAGTTCTTAACAGTGATGAGGGGAGTTTGATAATAATCAAGCTCACTTGTTTCTTATGAGCGTAAGTTAGTATGACTTATTGCTAGAAGGAATTAGTATCATGGCATACAAGCACTTTATTAGAGAACTACTGGGTTTAGCGATTGTTGTCTCTGTCGTCTTTGGCGTATTAGGCGTGATGTTAGAGCTCTTCGCACTGACGGCACTTTGGGAGCATCAGCAAACGATAGCCGATGTTTTCTTCCATGAATCTCTCTACTTCATCGTATTTTTAATCCCACCATACTTCCTCTGGAAGTTGATTAACCGTCCTGAATTGGTTTCTGCTGACCAAGCTTATTTGGCAATGAAGTTAGAGGCTGAAAGTCGACAATGAGTCGATTTAGTGAGTAATGAAAAGAAGAGGCTATGAGAAAACATTAGCCTCTTTTCTATCTGATTCGTGGGGCAAAGTATTCGCTGCTTTATTGATTAAAAAGCTGCTTCGATTGTGCCTTTGAAAGTGCGATCGAGATAATCACGAATCGCTTGAGATTGATAAATAGAAACGAACTTTTTATACGCTTCATTATTTTTGTCTGCGTCACGAGTGGCGATGACCATGACTGCTAATGGGGCGTCTTTTGCTTCAAGATAGATACTTTGTTTCTTCGGATCTAAACCAGAAGACATTACGTAGTTCATTGTAATCGCAGCCGCGTCCACATCATCTAATGTTCTTGGTAGCTGAGCGGCATCTACCTCGACAAATTCAAATGATTTTGCGTTTTTTGTGATATCAGTTAGGGCGGCTTTATGGCCAACACCCTGTTTCAGCTCAATTAAACCTGCATCGGCGAGTAGCAACAGACCACGACCACCGTTGGTAGGGTCATTTGGAAGCGCTATACGTGCATTGTTTGGAAGCTCTTGCAGTGAGCGATACTTATTGGAATAAAGCCCCATACGCATAAGAATGGACTGACCAATTGATACTAATTGGGCGTTATGGCTACTGTTGAAGTTGTCTAAAAATGGCTGGTGCTGATAGCTATTAATATCGATGCTACCATCGCTAAGAGCGGCATTAGGTGTCACGTAGTCAGAAAACTCAATGACTTCGACATTCAAACCTTGCTTCGCTGCCTCCTTCGCTACCGCCTCGACTACTTGTGCATGTGGTCCAACTGTCGCGCCCACTTTAATGACAGAGTCATCTTTTTCTCCACAAGCGCTTAAGCCGACTACTGCCGTGAGAATCAAAGCTAGTTTCTTTAAGTGACCAATACTTTTCATTGTAGCTCCATTTTTTTGTTTTAGACGTCTATACGTTTGTATGTCCATCCTATCAGAAGTTGTCTGAGGGTCAATGGTTTAAATCACGAGCGGACATTTTGTTTCATTGCTACATATAGAAAGCCAGATAATAGTTAAAGAAAAGGGGAAGAGGAAAAGCTATTACGAGGTTAATGACGAGTTACCGCAACCGAAACTGTACCCAAAGATATAAGATACAAAAAAGGCGTAGTAGGTATTAACCTGCTACGCCTTTCGAAATATGGTGGCCCCTCGCAGACTTGAACTGCGGACCAATCGATTATGAGTCGACTGCTCTAACCACTGAGCTAAGGGGCCTTAATAGGACAACGATTATAGGGGAAGCGTTGCAAGGTGTCTAGATACCAACTAGGGCAATTGCGCTTAGTTTTTATCCACTTAGAACAGTAGATAATAAAAAAGGTGACCTAAAGTCACCTTTTTTGATTTCTAAAAGCTTGTATGCGCTGCGATTATTCGTCTAGGAAGCTGCGCAGAGTCTCTGAGCGGCTTGGGTGACGAAGTTTACGTAGTGCTTTTGCTTCGATCTGACGGATACGCTCACGAGTAACGTCGAACTGCTTACCAACTTCTTCTAGAGTATGGTCAGTGTTCATGTCAATACCAAAGCGCATACGAAGTACTTTCGCTTCACGTGGTGTTAGACCTGCAAGCACGTCTTTTGTTGCCACTTTAAGGCTAGTTGCTGTTGCAGAATCTAGCGGAAGTTCTAGCGTTGTATCTTCGATAAAATCACCTAGATGCGAATCTTCGTCGTCACCGATTGGTGTCTCCATTGAGATAGGCTCTTTAGCGATTTTTAGAACTTTACGAATCTTGTCTTCTGGCATTTGCATGCGCTCTGCCAGTTCTTCCGGTAGTGGCTCGCGACCCATCTCTTGCAACATTTGACGAGAAATACGGTTTAGCTTGTTGATCGTTTCGATCATGTGTACCGGGATACGAATCGTACGTGCTTGGTCCGCGATTGAACGAGTGATTGCCTGACGGATCCACCACGTTGCGTAAGTCGAGAACTTGTAACCACGACGATATTCGAACTTATCTACCGCTTTCATCAGGCCGATGTTACCTTCCTGGATCAGATCCAAGAACTGTAGGCCACGGTTGGTGTATTTCTTCGCGATAGAAATTACAAGACGCAAGTTCGCTTCAACCATCTCTTTCTTCGCACGGCGAGCTTTTGCTTCACCGATAGACATACGACGGCTGATGTCTTTAATGTTCTGTACGTTTAGAGAAGTCTCTTCTTCAATCATTTTTAGCTTAGCGATTGAACGACGGATTTCTTCTTCGTTACGTTTGATCTTTTCAGCGTATGGCTTGTCTGAAGCAAGAACTTCATCCAGCCAAGCTTCACTTGATTCATTACCAGTGAACAGCGCGATGAATGATTTCTTCGGCATTTTGCCGTATTCAACCACTGACTTCATGATCAGACGCTCTTGTGTACGAACGCGATCCATAGCAGTACGCAGTTCATTCACTAGGTGATCAAACTGTTTAGGCGTTAGACGAAACTCGCGGAATACGTCTAGCATCATTTCATTAGCAACGGTTGCTTTCGGGCTGTTATAGCCGTACTCGTTGATTGCTAATTGAAGATTTTGATAGGTGCTGCGTAGTTGGTTGAATTTCTCTAGCGCTAATTCAGGATCGATACCTACATCTTCTTCAGAATCATCTGAATCGTCATCGCTATCTTCGTCATCATCAACGTCTTCATCGTCTTCTTCTTCTAACTGAGATTCAGTCAGTTCAGAACCGATGTGTGTTGCCGTTGGTGCTGCGGTGTCGTCAGCATCTGGATCTACAAAACCTGAAATTAGGTCTGTAAGACGTAGTTCTTCAGCTTGAACTTTGTCAAATTGCTCAAGAATGTACGGAATTGTGCCTGGGTATTCAGCAACAGACGATTGAACTTGGTTAATACCTTCTTCAATACGTTTTGCGATGTCGATTTCGCCTTCGCGAGTTAGAAGTTCGACAGTACCCATCTCACGCATGTACATACGTACTGGGTCTGTTGTACGACCAATCTCACTCTCTACGCTAGAAAGTGCAGCGGCTGCAGCTTCGGCTGCATCTTCATCGGTAATATTTGTGTCATCGTTCAGTGCTAAATCATCAGCATCAGGAGCAGTTTCTACTACCTTAATGCCCATGTCGTTGATCATCTGAATGATGTCTTCTACCTGTTCTGAATCTACGATTTCAGCAGGTAGGTGGTCATTTACTTCGGCGTAGGTCAGATAGCCTTGTTCCTTGCCTTTAATAACAAGTGACTTTAGCTGTGACTGCGGATTGTGATCCATAGACGGTATCCAACTTCGTAATCTGGTGAAGGAATCAGTATGCGAAATGCAAACCACTTACTATAACAAATTAAATCGTTGCTGACTAATTAAACAGGGTTACGCTTTTAAATCTAGCATAAGTGCTAGCAGCTCCCTTTTCTCTTCGGCTGATAAACCGACACTTCTTGCTTTGGCCTGCAGGTTTTCAATTTGTTTTTCTACGCACTGGGCAATAATTTTATCCAGTGAGTCTAAAAAGATTTCTTCTTGGTTGTCCTCATCGAGTGGAATGTCCCAACTCGCGAGACGAGACAGAAGGGTCTCATTTTGGCTGTTTCGCCAATGCTCTAATAATTGGCCTGTGTTGATATGGGGATGCGCTTGGCATTTATCAAGTACATCAACAAATAAACTTAGACCAGGAATGGGCAAATCTCTAACGCTAGTTAGATCTGGCACCATACTTACGTATTGTGGGTTTTGAATCAGTAACGCGATCACTTCTCGCATCGGCGTTCGCTTGATTTCTTTATGAGGTTGAGGCCTTTTATCCTCTTTACCTTGTTTTGAAATTAGCTGCTGTAGTTGGCGTTCATCAACCAAACCCAAACGGCGGCCAAGCAATTCTCTCAAGTATAGTCTTAAAGTGCCGCCAGGGACTTTATCAATGAGAGGAACCGCAAGAGTACTCAGTTTTGCCATGCCTTCTTTCGTGCTCATATCGACCTGCTGAGTCAATGAGCTGAACATGAATTCAGACAAGGGCATCGCATTAGACACTTGCTGCTCAAATGCTTGTTTTCCGTTTTGTCGGATATAAGAGTCGGGATCTTCTCCATCCGGCAAAAACATGAATTTTAACTGGCGACCATCCGTTAGGTAAGGCAATGCATTTTCCATGGCACGCCACGCGGCTTCACGGCCTGCGCGGTCACCGTCATAACAACACACGACGGTGCTTGTTTGCCTGAATAACACTTGCAAGTGATCGCCCGTTGTCGAGGTTCCCAATGAGGCAACGGAATAATCTACGCCATATTGAGCAAGCGCGACAACATCCATATAGCCTTCAACCACTAAAATTTGTGGTGGCTCACGGTACGCTTGTAGTACTTCATAAAGGCCATACAACTCTTTACCTTTATGAAATATCGGGGTTTCGGGTGAGTTGAGATATTTTGGTGTCCCATCACCTAATACTCGACCACCAAAGCCTATTACTCGACCGCGTCTGTCTCGAATAGGAAACATCACTCGACCACGGAATCGGTCGTAGCGGTTGCCTTTATCGTTTTCAATCAACATGCCGCCAGTGACGAGCATGTCTTGGTTTTCTTTATTCTGGCCAAAGTTCTTACGAACTAAATCCCATTCATCAGCCACATAGCCGATGCCAAACTTCTGGACGATTTCACCAGACAGGCCGCGATCTTTTAGATACTCAATCGCCACCTTACTTGCTGGCTGTTTGAGTTGGTTACGATAAAATTGAGCAATGCTGCCCATTAAGTCGTATAGGTTACGTTTTTCACTGCTGCTTGCTTGTGGGCCTGATTGAAACGAACCATTACCGCCGCTACGTTGTTCGCGAGGAACATCTAAACCCAAGTATGAAGCGAGTTCTTCAATGGCTTCGACGAATTCTAGTCGGTCGAATTCCATCAAAAAATCGATGGCATTTCCATGCGCGCCACAACCAAAACAATGGTAGAACTGCTTTTCTTGACTGACACTGAATGAGGGTGTCTTTTCGTTGTGGAACGGGCAGCATGCGCCGTAGTTTTTGCCTTTTTTCTTAAGTTTCACACGTGCGTCGATGATATCGACAATATCAAGTCGAGCTAGAAGGTCATCGATAAAACTGCGAGGGATGTGTCCAGCCATAAAACCTAACAAAAAAAGAAGATGATGAGTGGAGTGAATGCCTTAAAAGAATGAGCGTATTGCCCATTGATTTCATTCCATCCATCCAGATACAAACAAGCCGTGCGCTCCAAAGGATAGCACGGCTTGCTGCAATTGGGTGGGGTACCTTAAGCCAATTTAGCGCGAACTAAACCGCTTACTTTACCCATATCTGCACGCCCTTGAATTTGCGGTTTCAGAACGCCCATTACTTTGCCCATGTCTTGCATGCCAGCTGCGCCAGATTCAGCAATCGCGTTCTCGATGAGAGCCGCTACTTCTTCGTCTGTCAGTGGTTGAGGCATAAAGTCCTCAAGAACGGTAATTTCTGTTTGTTCCGCATCAGCAAGATCTTGACGACCCGCTGCTTCAAACTGCGCTACAGAGTCGCGACGTTGTTTAACCATCTTGGTCAATACTGCAAGAATGTCGTCATCGTTCAGAGTAATCTGTTCGTCAACTTCACGTTGCTTGATTGCTGATAGGGCTAAACGAATAGTACCAAGGCGCAATTTGTCCTTGGCTTTCATCGCTAATTTTTGCTCTTCTTTGAGTTGATCAATCAGAGCCATAACTAAATTCCTTTTGGAGCTCAGTTATTAGTACAGGCGAACGCGACGAGCGTTTTCGCGAGCTAGCTTCTTAGCGTGACGCTTTTGAGCTGCTGCTTTAGCGCGTTTGCGAACTGTAGTTGGTTTTTCGTAGTGCTCACGACGACGCACTTCAGAAAGGATACCTGCTTTTTCGCAAGAGCGCTTAAAACGACGTAGAGCAACGTCGAACGGTTCGTTTTCACGTACTTTAACTACTGGCATATGCCTTTCACCTCAGGGGTTATTCGTTAACGCTGGTATTCAACAGACCAAATCACAATTGTTAGGTCTCTTACCAGCTTGATCAAAAATGGTGCGGAATTTTAATCCGATCACAACTACTTTGTAAAGCCTTTTGTCGATTATTGTCTGTACAAAATTTGTTTGCAGCACCAAGGCGAGGTAATATGACGCCCAAATTTCCTCTATACAGAAAGCATACTGAGAAAACCATGCGCATTATTGGTATTGAAACCTCTTGTGACGAGACTGGCATCGCAATTTATGACGATGAAAACGGTCTCTTGTCACACAAGCTATACAGCCAAGTAAAACTGCACGCAGATTACGGCGGTGTGGTGCCTGAGTTGGCTTCACGTGACCACGTAAAGAAAACCATTCCTCTTATTAAAGAGGCACTAAGAGAAGCGAACTTAACTTCAAAAGACATCGATGGTGTCGCGTATACCGCGGGGCCTGGTCTTGTTGGGGCGCTATTAGTGGGTGCGACTATCGGTCGCAGTATTGCTTATGCTTGGGGAGTGCCAGCGGTACCTGTTCATCATATGGAAGGTCACCTATTGGCCCCAATGTTGGAAGATAACCCTCCACCGTTCCCGTTTGTGGCGGTATTAGTATCGGGCGGTCACTCTATGATGGTGGAGGTGAGAGGCATCGGTGAGTACAAAATTCTAGGTGAGTCGATTGATGATGCGGCGGGCGAAGCGTTTGATAAAACAGCGAAGCTAATGGGTTTGGATTACCCAGGCGGTCCACTATTATCTAAACTGGCGGAAAAAGGTACACCGGGCCGCTTTAAGTTCCCGCGCCCAATGACGAATGTGCCAGGTTTGGACATGAGTTTCTCTGGTCTAAAAACCTTTACGGCTAACACGATTGCTGCAAACGGTGATGACGAGCAAACTCGCGCGGACATCGCATTAGCATTTGAAGAAGCTGTGTGTGCTACGTTGGCTATTAAATGTAAGCGCGCGCTTGAGCAAACAGGCATGAAACGTATTGTTATTGCTGGTGGTGTGAGTGCTAACCGTCGTTTGCGAGCTGAGTTAGAGAAGTTAGCGAAGAAAGTTGGCGGCGAAGTTTACTACCCACGTACTGAGTTCTGTACAGATAACGGTGCGATGATCGCTTACGCAGGCATGCAGCGCTTGAAGAATGGCGAAGTGGCTGATATGTCAGTAGAGGCTCGTCCACGTTGGCCAATTGATCAACTAACACCTGTCGCTTAGTCAAATTTATGCGGTAGGTTTGAAACCGGTTCTTTGTAATAAAGGTCTCTGCTCCTCAGAGGCCTTTATTTTTAATTATTCAATGAACCGCCTCGTTTTACATTCTGACTGATGCGATCAGTTCGCGATTGTTTCAGTGCTAGGATGACGTGGAAGAATAAGAAATGGATATAACAATGAATAAGTTTGAAATTGAAGGTCAGCAACTTGCTTATCTAGATAAAGGTGAGGGCCCTGTGCTTCTATTTGGTCATAGTTACCTTTGGGATAGCCAAATGTGGGCGCCACAAGTTGAGGTTTTAAGCCAGTCATTCCGTTGTATTGTGCCAGATCTTTGGGCACATGGTGAATCGGACGCTGCACCTGCATCGACACAGTCATTGGCCGACTATGCACAACATATGTTGGCATTGATGGATCATTTAGATATCGAAGAATTCTCGATAGTGGGCTTATCTGTTGGCGGCATGTGGGGAGCTGAGCTAACGGCTCAAGCGCCGCAACGTGTTAAGTCACTGGTATTGATGGATACCTTCATTGGCTGGGAGCCAGAAGTTACGTATAAAAAGTATTTTGCAATGCTTGATACCATCAGCCAAGTCCAAGCAGTGCCTGCGCCAATTATTGAAGCCGTTGTGCCGCTGTTCTTTGCCAACAACGTAAATCAGGATAACCCTAAACTTGTCGCTTCATTCAAACGCAGTTTAGAAGAGCTGAACGGTGAGCGTGCGGTGGAAGTAGCTCGCATGGGGCGCATGGTGTTTGGTCGCCGTGATGTGATTGAAGATTCGGAAAAATTCGCTCTGCCGACGTTAATTGCGGTGGGCTGTGAAGATAAGCCTCGCCCGGTTTTCGAATCGTATTTAATGAAAGACTGTATCACGGGCAGTGAGTTGGTAGAAATTCCGCAAGCGGGACACATCAGTTGTTTAGAACAGCCGGAGTTCGTCAACCAAATGTTGTTGAACTTCCTGAATCGAGTTCATGCGTAACCAATGCATCCCTCTTTAAACGAAAAACTCGGCATTAAGCCGAGTTTTTTTGTGTCAGTTTCTTCTCGCCGATTTTTGGCTCGTCGCCAGACAAAAGCCGACGAATATTTTGATGATGCTTAAATACGATTAAGCAACACAGCATAGCAACAGGTAACGTGTATTGCGGTTTAAACATCCAAGTATAAAACGGAGTGACCAAAACCGTGACGAGAGCCGCTAAGGATGAATAGCGGAATAGCGCGGCTACTGACAGCCAAGTTAACATCACCAATCCTGTTAAGTCCAAACCAATCGGAGCGATAGCGCCAAGCGCGGTTGCGACACCTTTTCCGCCTTTAAAGTGGAAAAAGATGGGGTACATGTGGCCAAGACAGGCAGCAATGGCGATGACGCCAAGAATGATAGGGTCGATACCAAGAAAGTATCCGCCCCACACGGGGATAGTGCCTTTGAGCATATCGCACAACAAGACTGAAACAGCGGCTCCTCGTCCGCCAATACGCAATACGTTCGTTGCTCCAGGATTGTTAGATCCCACACTGCGTGGGTCTGGCAGTTTTAAGAGTCGACAGATCAAAACCGCACTGGAAACCGAACCTAATAAATAGGCGGCCATTGTCATTATCAGTGCCAGTGCGTCCATAGAAGTCCTTGATGGATTGGAATTTAATGCTCGGTTCCCGCGTAGTTGCTATCATACCCCGAATTTACATAATGCAGAAATCCTCACTGTGATAGAGCTTGCATTATGTGATTTCTTGTATATAAAGATGCTTTCGCAGTTTATACCTAAGTAACATTGTGATGACCAAAGTAAATGTTACTTAGGTATAGAATACTACGATCAAATTACCCCTCACGGGTATCCGACCTCTGTAATAGAAGGACATAAGATGGCTCTGGATAAAGTTTTTATTGAACAGTTAGAAGTAATCACCACCATTGGCGTGTACGACTGGGAGCAACAAATCAAACAAAAGTTGGTTCTAGATATTGAAATGGCACACGATAATAAACCTGCGGGCAAAAGTGATGATGTGCAAGATGCACTGGATTATTCGCAGGTGAGTGAGGCGGTACTTAACCACATTGAAAATGGTCGTTTCTTACTGGTCGAGCGCGTGGCTGAAGAAGTAGCAGAGCTTATCATGCTGCGTTTCTCAGTGCCTTGGGTGAAAATCCGCCTAGCGAAGCCTGGCGCCGTGCCGCAAGCACGTGCTGTTGGTGTGGTGATTGAGCGAGGCCGAGCATGATCACCACCTATATCGGTGTTGGGACGAACGTAGAAAGAGAGCAACATGTGCTTGCTGCGTATCAGGAGCTGCAACGGCTTGGAGAAAATCTCCTCGTATCACCGATATATGAATGCGAACCTATTGGTTTTAGCAGCAAGAATTTCTACAACTTTGTCGTTGCAATGCGTACCGAGTTGTCATTAGAAGAGTTGAGCCATCAACTACGCGAGATTGAATTTAAGTGGGGACGCGAAGAAAACGCGCAAAAGTATCAGGATCGAACACTGGATCTCGATATAGTGTTGTTCGGTGAGCGCGTCTCCAAGAAAAAACCTGAGCTACCTCGCAGTGATATCTACAAATATCCTTTTGTCACAAAGCCGTTGTATGATCTCGAACCGCAATTAGTGATCCCAGGCGATGGACGCACAGTCGCAGACATTTGGCATGCTATGCAGCCAGTCGATTCGCTCAAACCCGTTTCCTTTCATTTTTAATTTGAGTTGTTTACATGAGTTATTTTGAAGCCTTTATTTTGGCTCTGATTCAGGGGCTGACAGAGTTTTTGCCTATCTCAAGCTCTGCCCATTTGATCCTGCCTTCCGCTATTTTAGGATGGGAAGATCAAGGTCTGGCCTTTGATGTTGCTGTTCACGTCGGTACATTAATGGCTGTCGTGATCTATTTTCGTCATGAAGTAATCACTTTGTTTCAAGCGTTATTTGCTTCGATCTTTAAAGGAGATCGCAGTAAAGAAGCTAAATTGGCTTGGATGATCGTGATTGCGACGATTCCAGCTTGTGTGTTCGGCTTATTGATGAAAGACATCATTGAAGTGTATCTACGTAGCGCTTACGTTATCGCGACTACTACGATCGTATTTGGCCTGTTGCTATGGTGGGTAGACAAAAACGCTAAACTCGTTGCCGATGAATACCAAACGGGTTGGAAGAAAGCTGTATTTATCGGTATTGCTCAAGCCTTAGCGATGGTTCCTGGAACTTCACGTTCAGGGGCGACCATAACAGCAGCGCTTTACCTTGGCTTTACTCGAGAAGCGGCTGCGCGCTTTTCATTTTTAATGTCGATCCCAATCATTACATTAGCTGGTAGCTACTTAGGCATGAAGTTAGTGACCAGTGGTGAACCTGTCCATGTTGGTTTCTTAATGACTGGCATTATCACATCGTTTATCAGTGCGTACATCTGTATCCACTTCTTCTTGAAGATGATTTCACGCATGGGCATGACACCGTTTGTGATTTACCGTCTCATTTTGGGCGTCGGTTTGTTCGCTTTTCTATTAAGTGCATAATTGATGTTAACGAAAAACGCCCGCGAAATCCGCGGGCGTTTTTGTTTTTTCGTTACTTCTTAAGTGCTGCTTTCACTGCTTCAATACGTCGTTTTTCTTGCTCGTCACGAATCGCAGGGCCTTTAAAGCCCTCTTTGATAATGGCTTGAACGTCAACTGCCGCTGCTGCTTGGTAGGCTTGCCTAAAAATATCCGCCTGTGGATATGGTTGCGTTTCCAGTCCTTTACGACCAGCGTGATCCGCTTGGCAGCAAAGCAAGATATCCTGTAGACGTTCGGACTTACGCCACACATCAAGTTTATTGAGTATTTTAATTATGGTTTGTGGTTTAAGTTCAGCCGCGCGATGAATATTGGAGTGCTGTTCGCACACCATCAAGGCTAAATCACGAAACTCATTTGGTACCCGGACACGTTCGCACAGCTTTTTGATCAGTTTTAATCCTGTATGGCAATGCATTTTGTGGCTTGGCCATTCGCTCTCTGGCGTCACGCCCTTACCCAAGTCATGCACTTGGGCGGCAAACCTGACGGGGAGTGAGTTACTCAATTTTGCGGCTTGCTCTGCCACCATCAAAGTATGGATGCCAGTATCGATTTCTGGATGCCACTTCTCAGGTTGAGGTACGCCAAATAGTGCATCAATTTCAGGTAACACCACGGTTAATGCACCACAGTCTCGTAGAACCGATAAGAAAATATCAGGGCGAGGAGTAGAGAGAGATTTATGCCATTCTTGCCAAACACGCTCGGGAGTCAGTGTGCTCAGCTCTCCGGACTCTGCCATGTGACGCATTAACCGCATGGTTTCGTCGGCAACCGTAAAGTTTAGATCAGCAAGCTTCGCTGCGAAGCGAGCGACACGTAAAACGCGTAGAGGGTCTTCAATAAAGGCGTCTGATACATGGCGTAGCAGTTTATCGTTGAGATCTTGCTGGCCACCATATGGGTCATGGATCGTGCCATCACTCTCCATTGCCATCGCGTTAATGGTTAAATCACGACGTATCAAATCTTCTTCTAAGGTGACGTTTTGATCGAAGAAACATTCAAAACCAGTGTAACCAGAACCTGACTTTCTCTCTGTTCGTGCAAGGGCATATTCTTCTTTACTTTTGGGATGCAGAAATACAGGAAAGTCTTTACCAACGGCGGTGTATCCTTGGGACAGCATCATCTCGGGCGTCGCGCCTACGACCACCCAGTCGTTGTCATAACTATCAATTCCGAGCAATTTATCTCGAACTGCGCCACCTACTAAATAAACTTGCACGAATTACCTCTTAATTTATGGATATGCCGTTGGACATTGTAGCAAGCAATGGTACTTTTCTTTACTCCTAAGAATAGAAGAAGAGCGTTTATACCATGTCTGACTATTCCCAGGTGGTTTTTTAGCTGGAGAGCCTAATGTATAAGGACTTTTTTGGGTTTGTCGAACAACCATTTTCGATTGTTCCAAACTCACGTTATTTGTATTTAAGCCAACGTCACAAAGAGGCAATCACACATCTCCAAGCTGGGCTAGGCGATGGCGGTGGCTTTGCTATGCTTACTGGCGAAGTAGGTACAGGCAAAACGACCGTCGCAAAAGCGATGCTAGCGAATTTGGGTGATAACACCAAAGCGGGTCTTATTCTCAATCCCACGTTTTCGAGTAGAGACTTGCTCGAAGCCATTTGTGATGAGTTCAAAATCACCTATCCGCCAGATGCAAACCTCAAACAGCTAAACCAGGTTATCCATCAATATTTGCTGCGTAATTATCGTTCAGGCTGGCAGACATTGCTGGTCATTGATGAGGCTCAACACCTTGCTGCCGACGTTCTAGAGCAGTTGCGCTTGTTGACCAACTTGGAAACCGATACCAGAAAATTGCTCAAAGTGTTGTTGGTCGGGCAGCCTGAATTGCAGCGGTTATTACAAACAACACAACTACGCCAACTTGCCCAGCGTATTACCGGGCGTTATCACCTGTTGCCGTTGGATGAAAAAGAGACAGAAGATTACATCGCATTTCGACTACATACAGCAGGTGGCGACCAGCAACTGTTTAATCGTGCTTCTTGTAAACTTATAGCCAAATACAGTCACGGTATACCGCGGCTCATCAACCTTATCTGTGACAAATCCCTCAACATTAGTTATCACCAGGGTAATGTGGTTGTGGATAAGCAAACCGTTCAGCAGGCCTGTGAAGAGGTGATGCAGTTTCAGGCAGATATTTATCAGCAAGATAAAAAAGAGCGCCGGACTTTCCGTTGGCCTGCTTGGGGCTCTGTCACGGTAGGCCTTATTGCTGCATTAAGTACGGGGTGGGCGGTCGTGAATTATATGCCAGCTCAAGCGACGTCAGGGTTGACACAAGTGACGGAGCCAAGAGTAGAGCCAACACCAACCGTCGTCAGCCAACAGTTAACTGATGAGCAGCGTGATTTATTGTTAACACAAAAACAGTCGAACCTCGCTGTAAATGATTTGTATCGTTTGTGGGGATATCAAGCATCGGTTCGCGATAATCTTTGTTTGTCAGAACCGCAGTCGACTATGCGTTGTGAGCGTAAAATGGCGACTTGGCCGCTGTTGATGCAACAAAATCGCCCTGTGATCTTGGAGTTGAATTATCAAGGTGATGTTGGGTATGTCATTCTATATGCCGTCGGTAATGACCAAGCTGAAGTGCTCAATGGTAAGCAGCGTCTTCGTCTGCCAGTTTCGTGGCTAAAGCCGTTGTGGCAGGGCAATATTATCGAACTGTGGCATGCTCCGCTGAATGAAACATTACGTTTAGACATGGAAGGCCCTGCGATTGAAGTATTAGACCGATTATTAGCAGAAGCGGTGAGTGAGCCACTGCTTGAAACGTCTATTTTTGATGGTGCGATGAAAGAGCGAGTCGAATTATTTCAACGTTGGCAAGGAATTGGTGTCGATGGTATTGCAGGTAAGCGAACGCTAGACCGACTTCAGCAAAATGTTCAGCCAGATGCGCCTCAACTGGCGAGAATCGAGAAGGAGGACGCATAATGTCAGCTGTGAAACATATAGGTCTGTTCTTGCTGCCAATCACTGCTTCTGCTATCGGAGTCGCTTGGTACTTAGATCTCTTTGCACCGAGTGTTGAAGTAGATACAACGTCCCCGATAGAAAAGGTCGAAGTGGTATCACCTTTCAAAGTATTGGACTATCCAGAGAACACCCAGTTGGCCCAATTGCCAAGAGAGTGGCCAAGTGCAGAGCTATCGCGTGATTTTGGTACATTTACCACCCCCGATGAATACACGAGCCATACACCAAGCAGAGATGAAACACGCAACTCAGCATCAACCCAAACGACTTCTGCTGCTGAAGAGGACCTCGGGTTGTCTTTGGATGATCTGGATTTATCCTCATTATCTCCTGATTTAGCTAGGAAGGTCGAAAATGCCTTATCCCGAGATGATGACAATTCGTCATCACAAACGGCACGCGTGAACGATTTAGAGCGCAACGCTCACCAGTGGCAAGGGCGTCTACCTGCGCTTAATTTGCAAACCCATATGTATGCCAGTGATGAAAATCGCCGTTGGGTGAAAATTAACAATGTTGAGTATCATCAAGGGGATGTCGTTGATGATCAGGTCACTCTAAGAGAAATACAACCGCAAGCTGTGATTGTTGAGTTCCAAGGTGAGCAAATTCGTATACCAGCGTTGTATGAGTGGAAAGGGTAACTCTTGTAGAAACACATCAAGCCAGCGAAATCATATCGCTGGCTTTTTATTTTTCAGAGCATCTTTTGCATCTATTCTGGTGATGATTTTTAGATACTCAAACAAGCAAAATATAGATTTTCTCAGTCGTTTAAATAGCACCAATATCATTCATCTATTGATAGCGCGATTCCAGTCAGCGTTGTGTAAAAAGACACCATCTTCACGAACTTCGGAGTAATGACTTGGTCCACGTTAGACCCCATCACATAATAGGAGTCTAAACAGAGACACATGCGTATTCTGATTTTTTCTTTAAGCATTGTTGCATCGACAAGCTATGCAGCAAAGCCAGACCCATTCCCAGTTACACCAGATAGTCGCGGGCAAGATTTCATGGTCAGTGCGACGAATCCTTACGTGAGCAGTACCGGTTACTCAATATTGAAAGAAGGCGGTAACGCTGTTGATGCTATGGTCGCGATGCAGATGGTGATGTCTGTCGTTGAGTCAGATATGACCGGAATTGGCGGCGGGACTTTCGCGCTGTTTTATCAACATGACGAGAAAAAATTTCGGGCCCTTGATGGTCGAGATGAAGCGCCCTCTAGCGCGAACCCTGAAATGTTTGTTGAGAATGGGGAAGTACTCAGTCGCAACGAAATATTAGGCCCTCGTTCTGTTGCGGTTCCGGGCACGTTGCGGTTGCTTTACACTACTCATGAACAATACGGCAAGTTGCCATGGGCAGAGCTGATTAAGCCGGCGATTACATTGGCGAGCAATGGGTACGCGATGAACAGCTACACCTACGACATCGTAGTAAGAGAGCAAAGCCGACTTGAGCAAGATCCGGAAGTGAAAGCCTTGTATTGGCAAGCGGACGATATTAAGCCGACGGGAACCTTGATGAAGAACCCTAAGATGGCTGAGACGCTGAGGAAGATCGCGCAACAAGGCGATCGTTACCTTTATGGTGGTGAGCTTGGTCAGCACATCGTAGAGACGGTTAATAGTCGTATTGATGACCAACACGAGAAGTTGTCTTTAGAAGATTTTAAACATTACCAAGTGAAGCAGCGTGACATCATTGAGAGCGACTACCGTGGGAATAAAATCGTCTCTTTTGGTTACCCAGCTTCGGGCGGTGTGATGGTCGCTCAGAGTCTTGAACTGCTCGCACCCTATGACATTGCCCATATGGCGAAAACGGATGTGGAACCTTGGCGTCTCATGACTGAAGCGATGCGAATTGCAAAAGCCGATCGTATTGCGTATGCCGGAGACCCAGATTATGTGGAAGCGCCAGTTGAACAGTTGTTGTCTAAAGCCTATCTAGATCAGAGACGTGATTTAATCCCTGATAATGGCACTTTAAAAGAGGATCCAAAAGCAGGACAGATAACGCAAACTCAGTATGCGCAATATCAAGGCTTCGAGAGCAAAGATACAGGGCATATTTCTATCGTCGATAGAGATGGAAATGCAATTGCGATGACCAGCACGGTAGGAACGGGTATGGGCTCGGGTGTGATGGTCGATGGCGTTATCTTGAATGCGCAGATGGCTAACTTCTCACCTCAGCCAACGGTTAACGGCAAGCCTACGCAAAACTCAATTGAAGCGGGCAAGCGTCCACGTTCGGCTATTAAGCCATTAATGGTGATGGACAGTGATGATAACTTGCGTTTGGTGGTTGGGTCACCAGGTAGTTCACAAATCCCGGGGTATGTACTCAAAACCGTGGTTGGGGTGCTGGATTGGAAATTATCAGCGCAAGAGGCTATTGACTTACCAAACATCCAGTATGGCACTAAGATAGACCGCACCAAGTCTTATGACCCGACTGGTTTGCTGGTGGAAAAGAAAACGTTCGCAGAAATGCTGGTGCCTGAGTTTATGGAGCTTGGCTACCCAGTGCACGTTATTCCAGTGGTAAGCGGTTTGAATGCAATTGAGCTAAAAGATGGCAAGCTTTATGGCGCAACGGATCGTCGTCGAGCCTCTAGTTCAATGGGGGAGTAGTACTCACTTCTATCAAACGAAGCAAACTAAAAAGCCAGTCAATATCGACTGGCTTTTGCGTTCTTTTTAAAGATAAAAGCGTAAGGGTTTATGCCCAACCCGCAGGAGAGCGCTTTCTACGAGGCATGACATGCGGAAGAATCAAACCAAATAGTAAACCTAAACCTGCAACACCGCCGCCATAAGTGAAGTACTTAAGCAGCATGTCATCTTTTTGTGTATCCAGCTTTGCGCGTAGCTCGCGGTTTTCTGTTTCAACAGAAGTAAGCTGATCACTGATCTCAGAGTATTTATTTTCTAGATCTGAAATTTGTTGGTTACGTGTTTCGAGAGAGGTAACAAGACCTGCTTTCTCTGCATCAGAAGTTTGACGAGCATTAGCAAGCTGCTCTTTTACTTCGGCTAGCTCTTTCTCAATGCGAGGAAGGCGAATTGCCATGCTCTCTTGGTTTGTCACAAACTTGCTTTGTACCCAACCAGTGCGACCACGGTCATCACGAACTTGCGTGTAGCCAGTATCTCGGTTGGTTTTAATCAGTTGTACTTTAGAACCGGCGTTAACACTACCAATAATACGGTAGGTGTTATTTGGACCTGAGTGCATAAAAGTGAAGAGGTCATCAGAAATATAACGGTCTGCTGCTAGGGCCGCTGGCGCTGCTAGCAAAGTAAACAAAACCGTGATGATTAGTTTTTTCACAGTAAATCCCTTAACGATTTTTCTTGGAGACAGCGTTGGCACCGAATGATTGGAGCCGGAAATAGACGAATAGTATGCAGTTTCAAACTTCGGTGCAACAAAGAAGGGAGGCAAAGCCTCCCTTTCTGTGCGTTTGAGTCAATAATGACAAAGCGCTTACATTCTATTGACGAGTGTCTTAAGCGAACATCG
This sequence comes from Vibrio sp. 1159, assembly GCF_033340395.1. Taxonomy (NCBI): domain Bacteria; kingdom Pseudomonadati; phylum Pseudomonadota; class Gammaproteobacteria; order Vibrionales; family Vibrionaceae; genus Vibrio; species Vibrio sp. 1159. The sequence continues at coordinate 302,345 of NZ_JAWOWL010000001.1, forward strand.
CTTGAAGTCCGTAGAAGAATACTACGGCCAATAACGCACCCGCTGGTAGTGTAACGATCCATGATGCCACGATGTTACGAACTACGCCTAGGTTCAGTGCTGCGATACCACGAGCAAAGCCAACACCGAGAACCGCACCAACCAATGTTTGAGTGGTTGAAATTGGCAGGCCTGTACCAGACGCTAGAACTACCGTACATGCTGTTGCTAGCTGTGCTGCAAAACCGCGGCTAGGCGTTAGCTCAGTGATGCCTGTACCAACGGTTGCCATTACTTTGTGACCCAGTGTTGCAAGACCGACCACGATACCAATACCGCCAAGAGGTAGAATCCACCAAGCGATGGTGCTTTTCGTGCTGATTTCGCCCATGTGTTCAACAGTCGATACGACAGCAGACAGTGGACCAATGGCGTTTGCAACGTCGTTTGAACCGTGTGCAAATGCCATCGCACAAGCGGTGATAACCATCAGAACGCTGAAGATACCTTCCACGCCAGAAAAGCTGCGGTCTTCTTCGCGATTAGCGAATTTTTTCTGGATGTATACGTAGCCGCCAATCATCACAAGTGCTGAAACTGCAGCTGCCCACATCCAGGCTTCACCATTGGTCAGGTGAAGACCAACGTGTTTTAGACCTTTTTTGATGGTTACAAGTGCAATCACCATTGTTGTGATGAACATGTAAACAGGTACAAAACGTTTCGCATTAAACAGAGGGTTCTCTGTATCAAAAATCAGGCGTTGTGCGCTGACAAAGATAACGTAAGCAAAGAAACCTGAAATCACTGGCGTAATAATCCAGCTACCAACAATGCCTTGAACGCTGCCCCAGTCAACCGCTTCAGTACCTACTGATACGCACGCAAAACCAATGATTGCACCGATAATTGAGTGAGTCGTTGATACTGGCCAGCCCATGTAAGAGGCAAGAAGCAGCCATGTACCTGCTGCCAAAAGCGCAGACATCATGCCGTAGACAAGAACATCTGGTTGACTAGCAAATAAAGAAGTTTCGATTACACCTTTACGGATAGTGTCGGTTACTTCACCGCCTGCAAGGTAAGCACCTGCAAATTCGAAGATCATCGCAATGATGATAGCTTGTTTTACAGTTAGCGCTTTTGAACCTACAGATGTACCCATCGCATTAGCAACGTCGTTCGCGCCAATACCAATCGCCATCATGAAACCAAAAATCGCTGCAACAATAATCAGGACAGTGCCGTAGTTCGCAAGGATATCCATCGTAATACCTAGTTGTTTTATAACAAGCGGAACAAAATTTTACGCGCGCCAAACCATAAGACGATGAAAATAGTCATCGTCCCTATGACACGTGTTAATTATGCTCTTCGTTATGTCGTTAACTTTATGTTTTAAGATCGAGATAGCATGACTTCCAAACGAGCACCTACGCGCTGCGCTTGGTCGGCAATACCACCTACCCATTCAAGAATCTTGTACAGGAACATGACATCGATAGGGTTCATGTCAGCTTCAATCACCATCAACTGTTGGCGAAGTTCAATCTGCATGGCATCGGTATCATCTTCGATAACGTCTAATTGATGAATCATTTCAGCGACGAGCGTCACTTCACGGCCTTTGAAGCCGGTTTCTAGCAATTCATCAAGTTCATTGATTACCTTTTGCGCCTGATCGGCAGCATCAAGACAACGTTGAACGTAAGCGAGGAAGTTTGGTTGGAGAGCCTCAGGGATGACAAGTTGACGACCATATACACGGCCAGCAATGTCTTTTGCCAGGTTTGCAAGTTTGTCCTGTTGAGTCAAAAGCTCAAGCATGTCAGTACGGTCGACTGGCATGAACAAACCGCGAGGCAGTTTTAGACGGATTTCACGTTTCAGCACATCCGCTTCTTTCTCTAAGTGAGAAATTTGTGCACGGATTTCTGCTGCTTTTTCCCAATCACCCTTTGAAGATACTTCAAAGAATTTCACCAAGTGTGAACAACATTCGTTGACACACACAACGTGGCGTTGCAAAGGCTTAATTGGGGACTTTGCAAATAACCCCATAATTGTATTTACTGGCATGGTCATTCAACCTAATAACTATAACCTTAAAAAAACATACACCATTTCTGAGTGCTTGGCGAAATGTTGAACGATGGCTATAAAGGCGCGCATGGTAACGCATTAAATCGCTCATTAAAACTGTTTTAGATCATCAATCCGGCGATATTTCTCTCTTGCCGTGTGAGAAATTACGCAATATCCTGTTTCTATCTGCTTTGAAAGGTATAGCTATGGAAACCGAAATAGAACTGAAGTTTTTTGTTTCTCCTGAATTTTCAGAAACTTTAAAAGAAAAAATTTCTGAGACAAAAGTACTTCAGCATAGTTGTCGTGACTTGGGTAACACCTATTTTGATACTGCCGATAAATGGCTCAGAAAGCACGACATTGGTTTAAGAATTCGCCGTTTTGATGATGTATTCGTCCAAACCGTAAAGACAGCAGGACGCGTCGTCGCAGGCTTACATCAAAGACCAGAATACAATGCTGAGCACACTAGCGACGAGCCTGATCTGTCGCTTCATCCTCTAGATATTTGGCCTCCAGGTAAAGATGCAGAAACGCTGCAATCCGAGCTTATGCCATTATTCTCGACCAACTTCACACGTGAACAATGGCTGATTGGCATGCCCGATGGCAGTCAGATTGAAGTTGCCTTTGACCAAGGCTTAGTTGTAGCCAAAGGTGAAGACGAAGAAGAGAAGCAAGAGCCGATTTGCGAAGTTGAACTGGAACTTAAGTCTGGCCAAACCGAAGCTTTATTCACGCTGGCACGCAGCTTTTGCGAGCAAGGTGGTATGCGTTTGGGTAACTTGAGCAAAGCGGCGAAAGGTTATCGACTTGCAAGCGGTTATGCGGGTGATGAAGTAAAATCATTGGCACTTGTGGACAGTAGTCCGACGGATACCGTTGAATTTTGCTTGATCAACTCTTTAGAGCACGCTTTGTCTCATTGGCATTATCACGAGCAAATTTATGCTGAGCGTGACAGCGTGGAAGCACTGCGTGAAATCAGTAATGCCATTCGTTTCATTCGTCAAACATTGACTATTTTTGGCGGGATTGTCCCTCGTCGCGCGAGCGCGATTCTGCGCCAAGAGCTTAAATGGTTGGAAGAAGAACTGAGTTGGTTGGATGAGCATGCACACCTTGAAGAGCTTTTAGATGACAAAGGCAATGTGCTGCGCAAGTTGGATGCGCGTAAGTTCTTAGTATCTGAGTTGACTCAGCAGTTACAAGAGTTGCCAAGCCGTGAAGAAGTGCTAGGGTTGCTCAATTCCGCGCGTTACACAGGGTTACTGCTGGATCTAAGCCGCTGGATCTTAGCGCGCGGTTGGCAGCCATTTCTTGATGAAAAAGCACGTGAAAAAATGGCAAGTAACATCATGCCGTTTTCAGTTACTCAGCTCGATCGCACTTGGGCTGAGCTAATGGAAGCTTTCCCAGCAGAGCGCGATTTGACGGCGCAAGAGTACGTTGATCAGCGTTATCGCTTATTGCGTAACCTCTATACTGGTATTGGTTTCGCGAGTTTGTATAACTCGGATGAGCGTAACAGCTTCCGTTTACCATGGGCGGATCTAGTGCATGGTATCGATGATCTGCTAATGCTGAACCACTTACTCCCGTTGGTTGATATGCTGGAAGACGCAGAAAAAGAGCAGTTAGAACGCTGGTTGCACCGTCAAGAGCGCTCAATTTTGCATGCAATGGATCAAACCCGAGCGATCAGTGTGGAAGTTCAGCCTTATTGGCGTGAATGATCGTTCTGGTGATAAGAACAAAAAAATAGGACCGCATGGTCCTATTTTTTTGTCTCTGTTTTACGTTGTTGTAGCTCTTTTTCCATGAAATCGAGTCGTTCTAGTATTTGCGCTTGTTGGCTTAGGAGCTGCTCGAGCATACGTTCTTTATTGATTGAACTGTGCGTCTGTTGTTTCGTTGGGGCAGTAAGGATAGAGGTGATAAGACCCGAGATCATACCAAAGATACCCACCCCGCAAACAATGATGATGACAGCCAAAAACTTTCCTATGGAGGTCACTGGATAATGATCGCCGTAACCAACCGTTGAGATTGTTACAAATACCCACCACAAAGCATCGGCGCCAGTACGAATATTCGCTTCTGGGTTTTTCGCTTCGATAAACAGCATTGCACTAGAACCGAGTGTTATGAGGATAACCATCAATAGCAGTATAGAGGCGACCGTGGTTTCGCGGCGGTTTTCTTTGAGCTGATGCAAAATGAACTTTGACGAACGCAGTACTAATACCACTCGCATAATATGAAAAATACGAGCAAAGCGCAGGGGCTCTATCAATGGGATGCTCGCCACGAAATCTATCCAATGACGTTTAAGGAATAACCAGCGATCTGTGGACCGGATCAAATCAATGGTGAGCTGTAGTAGAAAAATACTACAGATTATGAAATCCAGACCGATAAGAACTTGACGGGTTTCGTGATCGATCGGGAAAAACAACAAGCCAGAGATCACAAATAGTGCCATAAAAGACAATATTAGTGACAACAGGCCCATCGGTCGTGTGCTGTCTTTGATATCATTGTTTTTCATACGAAGCTCAAAATAAATCGCGTAACCACGCAAAGCGCGAACATAACTATAAGTAATATAAAGATTATAGATAAAGACTATATAAGACTCGGTGGAGAACTGACAATGGAAAAGCTGGCATTTAAGCCATGGGAAAGGGTCATATCCGACATTCGACTGGTGCCTAAAATGGTCATGTTGATGGTCTTCAGTACTGTCCTGATCGTGGCAAAACAACTGTGGGACGCAAACACTTTTTACGACTCACTTTTAGCGGCGACACAAAACGCGCAAGTTGCCCAACAGCATTATGAAGCATACTTAACGCAAGTTGCTTGGCAAACCGCCTTATTGATAGTGGTTTTTGTCGTGCTCTTATTAGCGGCGGCTAGAGTGATGTTGCGTCAAACACAGTATCTGAGCGACGCGATCAAACTGATGGCGAGCAAGAACCTCTCTGTTCCATTTGGTATGGATTGTAAAGATGAATACGGAGACGTGGCACGTGAATTAGAAAAGACACGTCGACAATTGCACGATGTGATTCAAATGCAAATTAATGCGTCTGATGAATTATCAACGCTCACCGAAGTCATGACGCTGAGCATGTCGGAAACGAAGGAATCGGCGCAAGAAGAGTTTAACGAAATTGATCAACTTGCTACGGCGATGAGTGAAATGTCGTCGACGGTCCAAACGGTTGCGGAACATGCCCAGACGGCATCTTCTCTAACAGAGCAAGCTTCCGCGCAAGCAATTTCTGGTCAGCAGTTCTTGCAAAGTACAATGGCGAAAATGAGTGAACTTTCATCGGATATCGCTTCATCGGCACAAGCGGTTAACCAAGTTGAACAACGTGTTGAAGCCATTGGTAGCGTTGTGGGGACGATTCAAGGCATTTCTGAACAAACCAACCTGCTTGCACTGAATGCGGCGATTGAAGCGGCGCGAGCTGGCGAGGCTGGGCGGGGTTTTGCTGTGGTTGCAGATGAAGTTCGTAACCTTGCCCAACGTACACAACAAGCGACGGTAGAAATTCAAGAGATGATCGCACAGCTGCAAACCAGTGCTGAATCTGCGGTAGAACTCATGGAAAAAAGCGTTGTAGAAGCGGCAGATGGAAACGAGCTGGTTTCTAATGCTGGATCTGAGCTCGATGGTATTGTTGGGCAAGTGACGCAAATCAATGATATGAACTTCCAGATCGCGACGGCGTCTGGTCAGCAAAGCAGTGTTGCAGAAGAGATGAGCCAAAACCTCACCAATGTACGTGAGTTGGTGGAAGCCTCAGTTGTTGTCGTTACCGAGCTGCTAGAAACCTCTGAAATGATGCAAAATAATGCAGGTGAGCTAGACAAGAAGATCAAATCTTTCCAAGTTTAATATTCGATCCCGAACTTTTGATAAAACGCCCACAAACCTTTTGTGGGCGTTTTTATTTGCTTTCAGTCTGGTATAAAGAATGAGTTACCGTGCTTTTCAAACAAGGAAGAAAAATGCAGCTGCCTTCGCCACTGATTTCTATCGCTGAATCTGCCGTACAAAACGCCCAAGACGCAGGTTATTTTCCCCTTTGGCCCGATGAGGTTGCGCAGCAATTTCGTTATGTGGCGGGCTTAAGCCAATTTATAACCGAAGCCATTCATCGCGATGAAGTCCTAGGCCGTGAGTTGCCAAGTATGTTAGCGCAGCCAAGTCGTCAGGAGTCTTACCGCTCACGCCTTGCTGAACTGTTGGAACAATGTCCTGATGAGATGTCTGGTCATCGCGTGTTGCGTCAGTTTCGCAACCGAGAAATGGTGTACATTGCGTGGAAGGATTTCACGCATGCATGGTCGCTAGAGACGTCTTTAAGCCACTTATCTGAGTTGGCAGAAGCGATGATTTTTGAAACCTATCAATGGCAATATCAAGTGTGTTGCCAGGAGTGGGGCACACCAACAAGTGAGGACGGTGAAGTGCAGCCGATGTTAATTATCGGCATGGGGAAACTGGGTGGTGGCGAGCTAAACTTTTCTTCCGATATTGATCTAATTTTCACGTACCCAGAGAATGGCGAAACCCAAGGCGCACGCCGAAGCATTGCCAATGCCCAGTTCTTTACTCGTCTTGGTCAACGCATCATCAAAGCGCTCGACCAACAAACCTTCGATGGTTTTTGCTACCGCGTCGACATGCGACTTCGCCCATTTGGAGAAAGTGGCCCCTTGGTAATGAGCTATGCCGCACTTGAAGATTATTACCAAGAACAGGGGCGAGATTGGGAACGTTACGCGATGATCAAAGCTCGGGTGATGGGATGTGAGATGTACCCGCAGTATCAAGAGCTACGCCAAATGCTGCGCCCTTTTGTTTTTCGTCGTTATATTGATTTCAGTGCGATTCAATCTTTGCGACGAATGAAGTCGATGATCAGTAGCGAGGTTCGCCGCCGAGGGTTGAATAACAACATTAAGCTAGGTGCGGGTGGCATCCGAGAAATTGAATTTATCGCTCAAGTTTTTCAATTAATTCGAGGTGGTCGAGAGCCTTCTTTGCGTAATCGAGGGCTGTTGGAAACGCTGCAAGGCATTGAAGAGCTGGCATTGCTTACTCCACAAGAAGTCAGCGATCTAGAAGCCGCATACAAGTACTTGCGTCAATTAGAAAACTTGTTGCAAGCAATGGCGGATAAGCAAACCCAGACGCTGCCTGATTGCGAAACCGAACGCTTAAAGATCGCCACTGCGATGAAAATGAGCTGTTGGGAGCAATTAATTGAGCAAACCCAGCAGCATATGGCAAATGTTCACCAAGTTTTTGAATCACTAATTGGTGATGATGAAGAAGACGAGGGGACTACTGTTGCTCGTCATTTTCATGAGCTATGGGATATGGCCGACAAACAAGACGTTCTTGAGCATATCTTGCAGCAGGATATTCAGATTGAAGACTTTGCTTCATGCGCGAAAACCATCATCAACTTTAAAACCGATCTGGCCAAAAAAACGTTAGGCCCACGTGGACGCGAAGTGCTCAATCGTTTGATGCCGAAAGTGTTTGATGCGGTCTTTGCCCATCCTGATGCACAGTTTGGTTTATCTCGTGTACTTCACTTGCTACACAACATCTGCACTCGCACAACTTACTTGGAATTATTGGATGAGCATCCAGCGGCTCTGGTGCAGCTCGTACGTTTGTGTACCGCAAGCCCAATGATTTCAGAGCAGCTGTCTCGTTATCCTATCTTGCTTGATGAGTTAATCGACCCTGCGCAGCTATACAATCCCATTCCATTAGACAGTTACCGTACAGAGCTGCGTGATTATTTGGCGCGTATTCCTGAAGATGATATGGAACAGCAAATGGAAGCGTTGCGTCAATTTAAGCAAATTTGTATTTTGCGTATTGCAGCGGCAGATATTGCTGGCGCATTGCCAGTGATGAAAGTGAGTGACCATTTAACTTATTTAGCGGAAGCTATCGTGGATGCGGTGATCAGTCAGGCTTGGTTGCAAGTGTCTGAAAAGTACGGCGAGCCAACGCATGTGAAAGATCGTGAAGGTAAAGGCTTTGCTGTAATTGGTTATGGTAAAGTCGGAGGGTGGGAGCTCGGCTATAACTCCGATTTGGATATTGTCTTCATGCATGACTGCCCCGTCAATGTCTACACTGACGGCAAGAAAGAGATTGATGGTCGTCAGTTCTACCTTCGTTTAGCACAGCGTATCATTCATATTTTCTCCACTCGCACCGCTTCCGGTATTTTATACGAGGTCGATACCCGATTGCGTCCGTCCGGTGCATCGGGTTTGTTGGTTAGCCCAACAGACGCGTTCGACGACTACCAACATCAAGACGCGTGGACATGGGAACATCAAGCACTTGTCCGCGCGCGCATGATTTATGGTGATGAACCACTGGCAATTGCATTTCACAATACGCGGCATGATGTGTTGTGCAAAGCACGCGATCAAGCTGAACTGAAAAAAGACGTTGTCGAAATGAGAGAAAAAATGCGCGGTCATCTTGGGGGGAAAAAGCCAGGCCGCTTTATGCTCAAGCAAGATGTAGGTGGGATTACCGATATCGAATTTCTCGCTCAGTACCTAGTGCTCAACTATAGTCACGATAAGCCGAAATTGACGCGTTGGTGTGATAATGTGCGCATCTTTGAAACGCTCATTGCGCAAGATGTTATGGACGAAGACCAAGCAATGCAGTTGATACGTGCTTACACGACAATGCGAAACGAAATACACCGCCGAAATCTACTTAATTTAGACGCTGATGTGGTGGAAGATAAGTTTGTTGCCGAAAGGGAGTGGGTAAAACAGGCTTGGAATCAGTGGTTCAGTTAAGACCATATATTTAGCCTCGATAAGGGCTGTGATAAACTCACTTCGATTTAATTTTTGGAGACCAACAATGAAACCAATTCTACCTGATTACAACAGCGCTGGTGTGCTCATCATCGGTGATGTCATGCTAGATCGTTACTGGTATGGCCCAACCGGACGCATTTCTCCTGAAGCGCCGGTTCCTGTTGTAAAAGTAGAAAACAATGAAGAGCGTCCTGGTGGTGCTGCGAACGTTGCGATGAACATCGCATCACTAGGTGGCCATGCTCACATTGTTGGTCTAACTGGGGAAGATGAGCCTGCAAAAGTGCTGACGGAGACGCTGAGCTCACTCAATGTGAAGTGCGATTTCGTTGCACTGCCTGATTACCCAACGATTACGAAGCTTCGCGTAATGAGCCGTGGACAACAGCTTATTCGTCTCGACTTCGAAGACAAGTTTGAAAACACAGATTCTGCGCCTGTGCTATCGCGTATGGATGCTGCACTGCCAAACGTTAAAGCCGTGATTATGTCTGACTACGCAAAAGGTTCGTTAGAGCATGTTCAGGCATACATTCAAAAAGCGCGCGCAGCAAATATTCCGGTTTTCATTGACCCGAAAGGTGCTGATTTTGAACGCTACCGTGGCGCAACACTTCTTACGCCAAACATGAAAGAGTTCGAAGACGTTGTAGGTAAAGTGAAATCTGACCAAGAGCTAGTAGAGAAAGCACTGGCTTTGGTTGAAGAGTTTGAATTTGAAGCGCTTTTAGTGACACGCAGCGAAAACGGAATGACCTTGATTCGTCGTGGCCAGGAACCGTTCCACCTTCCAACTCAAGCGAAAGAAGTGTACGACGTGACAGGTGCGGGCGACACGGTTATCTCTGTATTGGCAGCGTCTGTTGCCGCAGGCAAATCATTTGAAGAAGCGTGTGCATTAGCAAACGCAGCGGCAGGTGTTGTGGTTGGTAAACTAGGCACGTCAACGCTTTCTGAGATTGAATTAGCAGAAGCGGTACATGGCAGCCAAGACACGGATTACGGTGTGATTTCAGAAAAAGCACTGATCGAAGCGGTGAAAAAAGCACGAGCTCGTGGCGAGAAAGTCGTTATGACAAATGGCTGCTTTGATATTCTGCACGCTGGGCATGTGTCTTACTTAAACCATGCTGCTGAACTGGGCGATCGCCTAATCGTTGCGGTAAATACCGATGAGTCAGTAAAACGCCTTAAAGGCCCTGGTCGTCCGGTAAACCCAACCGATCGCCGCATGGCGGTGTTGGCAGGTTTGGGCGCTGTGGATTGGGTTGTACCATTTAGTGAAGATACGCCGCAGCGTTTGATCTCAGAAGTTCTACCAAGCTTGCTAGTAAAAGGCGGTGACTACAAACCAGAAGAGATTGCTGGTGGTAAAGAAGTCATTGCGGCGGGTGGTGAAGTTCGTGTATTGAACTTTGAAGATGGCTGCTCGACCAGTGAGATCATTAATGCAATCAAAGGCGGTAAGGGCTAAGCCTGCTGTTTGTTAGCATTGAAATGCTATTTGCTCATAAAGGTCGCTAAGTGCGGCCTTTTTGATACTTGATGCTCAGAGACACTTTTAGGCTCTGAACTACAAGTAATAAAAAACGCCAGCTGATAACTCAACTGGCGTTTTTATTTATTAAGACCTGAAGTATTCAGTTAGCGGTTATTTTGCCGCTTTCAAACCTGCATCAACGTCCAAGATGTCTTGTTCGCTTAGCGTACCAACTGCTTGGCGTAGCTGAAGAACACTTAAAATGTAGTCGTAACGAGCGTTCGATAGGTTTTTGTTCGCATCGTATAGACGACGAGTCGCGTCCAGTACATCAACGATAGTACGAGTACCTACATCAAAGCCAGCTTCTGTTGCTTCTAGTGCAGAGCGTGCAGAAATAACCGCTTGCTCATACGCACGTAATGCGCCGATAGAGGCGTTAATGTTGTTGTTTTGTGCGCGAACATCTTTGACTACGCTACGGTACTGTGCTTCAAGATCTTCGCTTGCTGCCACGTATGCGTATTCAGCTTGTTTGGTTTGAGAGGTTACGTTACCACCTGTGTATAGCGGTACTGCAAGGTTCACACCAATATTGAAGTTGTCTGTCGTGTTGTCACGAGAGCTATGAGAAGTATCACCGTAGTTGTAACCACCGTCTAGAGAGAGCGTTGGTAGGTGGCCAGAGCTTGCTAGTGAAATATTGTCACGCGCAATGTCTTGAAGAATACGTGAAGATAGCAAGGTCAGGTTTTTGGTTTTTGCTTCATCAATGAGCGATTCAGCAGGTACGGTCGATGGGCTAGCAGTGAAGCGGCCAGTGTCCAAAATGTTGAGATCTTTGTGCTCTTGGCCTGTAATTTCACGCAGTGACTCGTAGCTATTAGTGAGCGCGTTTTCTGCCAACACTTCGTCCGCTAGCACTTGGTCGTACTGAGCTTGTGCGTCATGCACGTCAGTGATTGCAGACAAACCTACTTCAAAACGCTGTTTAGTTTGCTCAAGTTGACGGCCAACCGCGGCTTTTTCTGCACGTACGAAAACAAGATTATCTTGTGCGCGTAGAACTTCAAAATACGCTTGTGACACGCGAAGAATCAGTGCCTGTTGCGTCGCTGCGTAAGTTGCGTCTGCTTGGCGAGCACTTTTCTCAGCAGTATCTAGAGAGATCCAAGATGCGCGGTTGTAAAGTGCTTGTGAAAAGCTAACGCCAGCGGTTAGTGCGTTGCCATCGTTTGATACGTCGCTAATTAGATTTGAATCGTATTCAGTATCACCACGAGTTAAATTGTAACCCGCAGTAAGGTTAATTTGTGGTAATAGAGCACTACGGCTTGAGGTGATTGCTTCGAAAGCTTGGTCACGTTGTGCTGCTACACTGAGCAATTGTGGATCATTTTGTTTTGCCAAGTCGTAGATTTCAGCCAAAGAGTCTGCGAACGCAGACGTACTCATGCTACCTAGCGCTGCACTGATAAATAGTGGAAGCAATTTTTTCATTTTCTATTCCCGCGGTCCATAGATTGGTTAATTCTCAGTAGTTTAACTCAATTTGCACGATATTTACTCTAAAGTTTGCACTTTTTTACACGTAATTATCCACTTGTGCAATAAATTTTTAGCAAAGACTTAAATTAATTTGTAACTATTATACAAAAAGTTGAGCCAAGTCCTTTGAGCAAGCGAATAACAATGAGTAAACTACAGGATTCACTCAGAGAGGTGTTGAATGCAACAGCGTGACAAACAACAACAAGATTTTACTTCGCGAGATGTAAAAGTCATCTCGAAAGAAACCTTATTTGAAGGTTTTTTCAAAATGGTGAAATACCGCTTTCAGCATAGGCTATTTGCTGGTGGTTGGAGTGGAGTTGTCGAACGAGAAATGTTCGAGCGTGGTCACGCAGCAGCGATGCTTCCTTATGATCCAAAGACGGACCAGGTCGTAATCATTGAACAGATTCGTATTGGCGCGTTGGAACATGAACACCCTTGGCAGCTAGAAATTGTCGCCGGTATGATTGACCGCGATGAATCTGCTGAAGCCGTAATTCGTCGAGAGGCTGTCGAAGAAGCGGGGATTCAGGTGGGGCGCGTTGTACCTGTTACTTCCTATTATCCTTCGGCTGGTGGTTGCTCGGAAAAGCTAGACGTCTTTGTTGGTGAAGTGGATGCGTCTAAAGCGCACGGCATTCATGGTTTAGACTATGAGAATGAAGATATCCGCGTTCATGTCATGAGTCGTGAAACGGCGTATCAATGGGTGAAGGACGGAAAATTTGAAAATGGTGCGTCGATTATTGCGTTGCAATGGCTGCAATTACACCATCAAGAGTTAAAGTCAGAATGGGGACTATCCCAAACGGTGGAGAGTGAGTAATGGCACAATTGGCTGAAAAACAACAATATCATGTTGATTTAGCTGGTCTTATGAGAACGTATGAGACCAACTACGCTAAGTTGAACGCCTTATTGCCTGCTTCTGCCGAAGTTGGGGATGTACGTTGCTACCAAGCGGCGAACATGGTTTACCAATTGACCGTGAATGAAATCACAAAATACACCACAGTTGTTGAGATATGTCAGAGTGATGAAACGCCAGTGTTTCCTTTACCGACGATGTCTGTCAGGCTTTATCATGATGCGAGAGTAGCCGAAGTATGCTCAAGCGGAGAGTTCTCTCGCATAAAAGCTAAGTATGATTATCCCAATGACCAACTGATGCAGAAAGATGAAAAGCATCAATTAAACACATTCCTCGGTGAATGGCTGACGTTTTGTTTACGAAGTGGTATCAGTAGAACACCACTTGCCTTCAATTGATCGTCACGTCACTAAAGGAAAATAACAAATAACGATATAGTGGACGAATCAGGTTTTCATTTTGCAATCATCTAGTGACAGCATCAAACTTTTACAAATTACGGATACTCATCTGTTTGCTGCCGATGAGGGAAGTTTGCTAAGCGTAAAAACAGTCGATAGCTTCAATGCTGTTGTTGCTGATGTTTTACGCCGCAACGTGGCGTTTGATTACATCTTGGCGACGGGGGATATTTCCCAAGACCATAGTGCAGAATCTTATCAGCGCTTTGCCAACGGCATTGAACCGCTAGAGAAAGACTGTTTTTGGCTACCTGGTAATCATGATTACAAGCCTAATATGGGCAGTGTTTTGCCTTCGCCACAAATCAAAGCCGCAGAGCATGTATTGCTTGGCGAGTATTGGCAGTTAATTCTTTTAGACTCGCAAGTGGTTGGCGTTCCTCATGGGCGCTTGAGTGATCAGCAATTAACGCTACTCGAAGAAAAGCTAGCCGAACACCCAGAAAGACACACACTTGTTTTGTTGCATCATCACCCGTTACTGGTGGGAAGCGCGTGGCTTGATCAACATACTTTAAAAGATGCCGAAGCGTTTTGGCAGGTTGTCGAGCGTTTTGATAACGTGAAAGGCATTCTCTGTGGCCATGTTCATCAAGATATGAATGTGCTTCACAAGGGCATTCGAGTGATGGCAACACCATCAACTTGTGTTCAGTTTAAGCCTAACTCGGATGATTTTGCCCTTGATACCACTTCGCCTGGTTGGCGGGAGCTGCAACTACACGCTTGTGGCGATATTACGACCCAAGTAGGTCGGCTTCCTGATGGCCAGTTCCAACCAGACTTCTCTTCTAACGGCTACTAACGCGCCCGAGCTCTCTGTTCGGGCTCGCTTTTTTGTGCGAGATATCTATGAGTAAACCTTCACTTCTTCTCTATATCCATGGCTTTAATAGCTCTCCACTCTCCATGAAAGCGAATGTGATGAGAGCCTACTGCGAGCAACATAGGTCTGATATCAAGGTGATTGTTCCCCAGTTACCTTGTTATCCTCAGCAAGCGGCGAAAATGTTGTTGGATATTATCGAGCAATATAAAGACGACTATAAAATTGGTCTAGTGGGCAGCTCATTAGGCGGTTTTATGTCAACGTGGCTAAATGACAAGTTTGGGTTTAAAGCGGTAGTGGTCAACCCCGCAGTCAAGCCTTATGAGTTGCTAGTAGATTATTTAGGTAAGCAAACTAACCCATATACGCATGAAACCTATACACTTGAAGCTTGTCATATTGACGAGTTAAAAGCTCTTGATGTACAAAGCATCGCGTCGCCACATTCTTTTTGGTTATTGCAACAAACAGAAGATGAGGTTTTAGACTATCGACAAGCGGTAGATAAGTTTGCAGACGCTAAGCAAACAGTAGAACAAGGCGGTGATCACAGTTTTGTAGGCTTTGAGCGTTATCCTGCACAGATTATCGAATTTCTAGAACTGTAATTCGAAAGCGATTGGAAAAGGCTCATAGTTTTTATTGATATATCCAACCGTTTCTTGACATGGGCGGTATGCTTTCCGACTATGTTTTGCCAAAAGATCTTAAGGGTCGAGGACCCTGGCTACTTTGTTATGCATCATGTTTACAAACTCTTAGTGATGTGAACAGGGTGGCTTTTTCGTTTCCTGAGTATGGGTACGCCCATTGGTGATACTCAGGCAACAAGTAAACTTTGAGAATAATTCCGTATTATGACTGAACAATATAATGCTGGTGCCATTGAAGTACTGAATGGCTTAGAGCCAGTACGTCGCCGACCAGGGATGTATACGGATACAGCGCGCCCAAACCATTTGGGCCAAGAAGTTATCGACAACAGTGTCGATGAAGCGCTAGCCGGACATGCCTCAAAAGTACAAGTCATCCTACATGCTGACCAATCACTCGAAGTGATCGATGATGGTCGAGGCATGCCTGTTGATATCCACCCAGAAGAGAAAGTATCAGGCGTAGAGCTAATTCTATGTAAGCTACATGCGGGTGGTAAGTTCTCTAACAAAAACTACCAATTCTCTGGTGGTTTGCACGGGGTAGGTATATCTGTAGTAAACGCGTTGTCAAAACGCGTTGAAGTAACAGTTCGTCGTGATGGTCAAGTGTATGAAATTGCATTTGAACACGGCGAGAAAGTGTCTGATCTGACCGTAACTGGCACATGTGGTCGTCGCAATCGCGGTACCAGCGTGCATTTCTGGCCTGATGCGAAGTACTTCGATTCGGCTAACTTCTCTGTGACGCGCTTAGTCAACAACCTGCGCGCAAAAGCGGTTTTGTGTCCGGGCTTAGAAATCACATTAACCGACAAAGTTAATGGCAAAGACTATAAGTGGTACTACGAAGACGGTCTTAAAGACTATCTTGCGGAAGGCGTAAAAGGCTACCCAGTTATTCCTGAAGAACCATTTACTGGTGAGTTCTTGGCGGATACTGAAGCGGCAAACTGGGCGGTAATTTGGCAGCCAGAAGGCGGTGAGATGATCACCGAAAGCTACGTTAACCTGATCCCAACCGCTCAAGGTGGTACGCACGTTAATGGTTTACGCCAAGGCTTGTTGGAAGCGATGCGCGAATTCTGTGAGTTCCGTAATCTATTACCTCGTGGCGTGAAGCTAACGGGTGATGACGTTTTCGACCGCTGTTCTTACGTGCTGTCGGTTAAGATTCAAGACCCGCAATTTGCAGGCCAGACCAAAGAACGTCTGTCTTCTCGTCAAACCGCGGCATTTGTCTCTGGCGTTGTAAAAGATGCGTTCAGTCTTTGGTTGAACGAAAAGCCTCAGCTCGCAGAGCAATTGGCAGAAGTCTGTATCGCTAACGCGCACCGTCGTATGAGAGCGGCGAAAAAAGTCGTACGTAAGAAAGTAGCGTCCGGCCCGGCACTGCCAGGTAAGTTGACCGACTGTTCTGCACAGGACTTAAGTCGCACGGAAATCTTCTTTGTGGAGGGTGACTCTGCGGGTGGCTCGGCAAAACAGGCACGTGACCGTGAATTCCAAGCTGTGATGCCACTGCGTGGTAAGATCTTGAACACGTGGGAAGTCTCTGCCGATCAAGTTCTTGCGTCTCAAGAAGTACACGATATCTCTGTTGCTTTGGGTATTGACCCAGATAGCGACAACCTCGAGAGTCTTCGTTACGGTAAGATCTGTATCCTTGCCGATGCGGACTCGGATGGTCTTCACATCGCAACGCTGCTTTGTGCTCTATTTACTCGTCACTTCCGCGCACTAGTGGAAGCGGGTCATATCTATGTGGCGATGCCGCCTCTGTATCGAATCGACTGCGGGAAAGAAGTGTTCTACGCCCTCGATGACGATGAAAAAGATGGCATTTTAGAGCGCTTGTCGAAGAAGAAAGCCAAAATCAACGTGCAACGATTCAAAGGTCTGGGTGAGATGAACCCACTTCAGTTGCGTGAAACCACCATGGATCCGAACACGCGTCGCTTAGTGCAGTTAACCATTGACGACTCTACGGCGACCATGGAAATGATGGACATGCTGCTAGGTAAAAAGCGTGCAGATGACCGTCGTTCTTGGCTACAAAACAACGGCGACTTGGCAGAGGTGTAACGGATGTCTACAGAAATTACCTACGATGGCGTCGAACAATTGCCAATGCGCAAGTTCACTGAAGACGCTTATCTGAACTACTCGATGTACGTAATCATGGACCGCGCCTTGCCATACATTGGTGATGGCTTAAAGCCGGTTCAACGACGCATCATTTATGCGATGTCAGAGCTTGGTCTCTCTGCATCAGCAAAATACAAAAAATCTGCACGTACCGTTGGTGACGTGCTAGGTAAATACCATCCGCACGGTGATTCAGCGTGTTACGAAGCGATGGTATTGATGGCTCAGCCATTCTCTTACCGCTATCCATTAGTGGATGGTCAAGGTAACTGGGGTGCGCCAGATGATCCGAAATCATTTGCGGCAATGCGTTATACCGAAGCAAAACTGTCTAAGTTTGCTGAAGTATTGCTTGGCGAACTTGGCCAGGGCACGGTTGAATGGCAACCTAACTTTGATGGCACAATGAAAGAGCCACAAATGTTGCCAGCACGTCTGCCTCATATCCTGCTTAACGGTGTAACCGGCATTGCCGTTGGTATGGCAACAGACATCCCACCGCACAACGTTCGTGAAATCGCAGATGCGACTATTCATTTGATCGACAACCCGAAAGCAGAACTGCCGGACGTGATGCAGTATGTCAAAGGTCCAGATTACCCAACAGAAGCAGAAATTATCTCGCCGCAAGCGGATATCGAGAAGATTTACCGCAACGGTCGTGGCAGCATCAAAATGCGCGCGGTTTGGCATAAAGAAGGTTCTGATATTGTTATCACTTCTTTGCCTCACCAAGTATCGGGTGCCAAACTGCTTGAGCAAATCGCTAACCAGATGCGTGCGAAGAAGCTGCCAATGGTTGACGATCTTCGTGACGAATCGGATCACGAGAACCCAACGCGTATCGTTGTGGTGCCTAAGTCAAACCGCGTCGATTGTGATTTGTTGATGAACCACTTGTTCGCATCAACGGATCTTGAGCGCAGTTACCGCGTTAACTTGAACATGATTGGTTTGGATAACCGTCCTCAAGTTAAAGGTCTGGTGCAAATTCTGTCTGAGTGGATCGAGTTCCGTCGTACGACTGTGCGTCGTCGTCTACAACACCGCCTAGACAAAGTAATGGCTCGTCTACACATCTTGGAAGGTTTGTTGGTTGCTTACCTCAACCTAGATGAAGTGATTGAGATCATCCGTACTGAAGACGATCCAAAAGCGGTGCTGATGGAACGCTTTGGTATTACCGATATCCAAGCGGATGCAATTTTAGATACCAAACTTCGTCATCTAGCAAAACTAGAAGAGATGAAGATCCGTGGTGAGCAAGACGAGCTAGAGAAAGAGCGTGAGAAGCTAGAACAGCTACTCGGTTCTGAGCGTCGTCTGAACACACTACTGAAAAAAGAAATCAAAGCAGACGCAGAGAAATACGGTGATGACCGTCGCTCTCCAATGGTTGAGCGTGCAGAAGCAAAAGCGCTGACTGAACGTGACCTCGTACCAAGTGAGCCAATCACGGTTGTGCTTTCTGAGAAAGGTTGGATTCGTCACGCGAAAGGCCATGACGTGGATGCCGAAGGCTTAAACTATAAGTCGGGTGATAAGTATTTAGCGCATGCTCGAGGTAAGAGTAATCAGCCTGCGGTATTCCTAGGTAGTGACGGTCGAAGTTACTCTCTGGAATCGCACTCACTGCCTTCTGCTCGTAGTCAAGGTGAGCCGATTACCGGGCGCTTGAATATTACGGCTGGTAGCAGTATTCGCCAAGTCATCATGAGTGAAGAAGATCAGCTGTGGCTGGTGGGCTCAGATGCAGGTTACGGCTTTGTATGTAAAGGCGCGGACTTGCTGTCTAAAAACCGCAGTGGTAAAGCGCTGGTCACTTTACCTGCCAACTCTGAGATAATGACGCCAAAAGAGATTGAAGATTTAGACTCTGATGAAATCTTAGCAATCACTAACCAAGGTCGCATGCTGCTGTTCCCAATCAAAGACTTGCCACAACTGGCGAAAGGTAAAGGGAATAAGATCATCAACATTCCTGCTGCTAAAGCAAAAGAGCGAGAAGAAGTACTATCTCACTTAATGTCTTTACCAAAAGGTGCATCGTTAACGCTGTACGCGGGTAAGCGAAAGTTGGGTCTTAAACCGTCTGATCTTGATAACTTCCGTGGCGAACGTGGTCGCCGAGGTGGGTTATTACCGAGAGGTTTGCAGCGAGTCACTCGCATTGAAGTTGAGCTAGATGATTCCGATACGACGGAAACACCGAGCGATAGCGAGTAACGCACAAATAAAAATCCCAGCCAATGGCTGGGATTTTTTATGCTTCTTGCTTGTCTTCGGCAATGGTGACTTTCAAGGTCATCTCTTTTCCTTTGCGAATGATACCGACGTCCACGGTGGTGCCAGGACGTAAATCGGTGACGATATCCATAACGCTCTGACGCCCTTGCACTTTATTGCCATCAATGCTGATAATGATGTCCTGCTTTTGGAAGCCTGCCGCATTGGCTGGACCATTTGGATCAATACCAAGTACGACAATACCACCTATGTGTTCATTTCCAAGTAGGCGAGCAGTGACCGCATTAATGTCTTGGCCGTCGATTCCAATATAACCACGAATC
This sequence comes from Vibrio sp. 1159, assembly GCF_033340395.1. Classification (NCBI taxonomy): domain Bacteria; kingdom Pseudomonadati; phylum Pseudomonadota; class Gammaproteobacteria; order Vibrionales; family Vibrionaceae; genus Vibrio; species Vibrio sp. 1159. The sequence goes on from NZ_JAWOWL010000001.1 coordinate 321,872, forward strand.
ACGCGGCCATCAGCGATGATTTTCTGCATGATCTTACTCGCTAGCGGCGCAGGGATCGCAAAAGAAATACCGTAAGTTTCTAAGTCTGTCGCTTGCTGAAAAGAGGCGGTGTTAATGCCGACGAGCTCGCCTTGTGTGTTCACTAGGGCTCCACCAGAGTTACCTTCATTGATGGCGGCATCGGTTTGAATGAATGCTTGACGACCGTCGCTAATAGATGAACGACCTGTGGCAGAAATAATGCCGAACGTTGTGGTTTGTCCAAGGTTGTATGGGTTACCGATGGCTAGTACTACGTCGCCCACTTGTGGTTTGTAATTAGAGTTCAGAGGGATTACGGGCAAATTCGAACCTTCGACACGCAGCACGGCTATATCAGTACGTTTGTCTGTCCCTACGAGCTGAGCCGCTGCGGCTCTGCCGTCTTGTAATGCCACAACAATTTGATCAGCTTGAGCAACCACATGATAGTTAGTAATGATGTAGCCTTTCTCACTAACAATGACACCTGACCCCAGGCCTTGAGTCGAGAGTTTACTGCGATCATTCTCAACATACTTACGACTGTAGATGTTTACCACTGCAGGCGCTGCTCTTCGGACCGCTTGATTAAACGTCAACTCGACTGATGCGATATTAACAGGTTGAGGATCAAGCGCGGCAGGAATTACGTTGTTGCGCAAAGATGGAACCGCCAGTAATACCACTGCGGCAGTAGCCAAGCCTAAAAAGACAGAACGTAATAAAAAGCTGAGCATATCCTCTCCATGCGTGAGCGCCAAAATGGCATCGAAGATGAAGAATAGCATTACATTGAAAAATAACAAAAGGGCAGCACGTCATCGCGCTGCCCTTTTCATTAGTTATTGAGCGATAAGGAAAAGTGATCGAGCCTTATCACTCAGCATTATGCATCGAAAACCTTATTTTCTATCACTTTGAAAGTGGTTAACGAATGACAAGATAAATAGTACGTTCACCACGTTGAATATTAAGAGCCAGTACACCTTTGTGTTTCTCTACGATTGTACGAAGCTCGGCAAGGTTTTTCACTCGTTGACGGTTCACACCGATAATAATGTCACCTTGTTGTAATTGATATTGAGCTGCTGGAGAGTTATCTGCAACGTTCGATACTTTAACACCTTGAATTACATCACTTGGTGTTGTATTGCTTAACTCCGCACCTTTGAGTCCCTCATGTAATGTCTCCGCTTTAGCTTTCATATTCGTAGATTCGCCAAGCGTTACATCAAAGGTTTTATTCTTACCATCTCGAACCACACCTAATGTGATTTCTTTACCTGCGCCCAGTGTTGCCACTTTTGCGCGGAGCTCTGAGAAAGTATTAATCGCTTTGCCGTTCACCGATACAATTACGTCACCGGCTTTTAACCCTGCTTTATCGGCTGCGCTGTCCGGTACGACTTGACCAATAAAGGCCCCTTTACTCGACTCGTAACCCAATGCATCAGCTAGCTCAGAGGTTACTTCGCCACCTTGCACACCCAACATGCCGCGTTTGACTTCACCAAACTCTAGAATTTGATCAGTGAGGTTTTTCATCATGTTTGATGGAATCGCAAAGCCAATACCCACATTACCGCCGTTAGGGCCTAAAATCGCAGTATTAATACCGATCAGCTCACCATTAAGGTTGACCAATGCACCACCAGAGTTACCGCTGTTAATTGCGGCATCGGTTTGGATGAAGTTTTCGAAGTTTTCAACGTTTAAGCCACTGCGGCCAAGGGCTGAAACAATACCCGAAGTTACGGTTTGACCGAGCCCAAATGGGTTACCAATCGCAACCGTAAAGTCACCGACACGCAGTTTGTCGGAATCCGCGACTTTAATCTGCGTTAAGTTTTTCGCTTTCTCTAATTTAAGTAACGCAACATCGGCCATTTCATCACCGCCAACGAGCGTAGCGTCATACTCGCGCCCGTCAAAGAGGCGAACTCGAATCTCATCTGCGCCCTTGATCACATGGTAGTTAGTGACAATATGGCCTTTCTTCGCATCAATAATGACACCAGACCCTAAACCTCTGAACGGGCGCTCTCGCCTTTGTTCCATAGGAAAATCTGGGCCAAAGAAAAATTGAAATTGCTCGGGAATGCGGCTGGTTTGTACTTGTTTACCTTCTACAGCAATACTCACAACAGCTGGGGTCACCTTCTCAAGCATTGGTGCCAAGCTAGGTAACTGTTGGCCATCCACATTCAAAGGTAATGCGGCAGTGGCTTGAACTGGGGCAATAATCGAACCCAAACTCAGAGATAGAACGGTGAGCGCAAGCAGTGGTTTTTTCATCCAATAACTCCTCTTGAAACATGTCTGCCAAAAAGAAATATCCGAACGGTTAGTTCACTTTGTTAATAACTAATATAGGGTCTAGTTCGGACAATCAAAAGGGGAGGCAGTGCACACCCAAGTTAGAGCGAAGGTGAGGGGAAAAAGTTCAAAAAAGGGCCGATACAAATGTATCGGCCCTAGATAGAAGTAAGAGAGGATTATGATGCTTTTGCGGTTACCGCTTCGGGAGCATTAATGATTTCTTTCTCTTGATCCTTCAAAAGACCGGTGGCGCCATTAGCGTAGTCTTTTGGTTGTTCGTTAAACTCTGGTTGATCTTCTGCAATGGTTTCAGACGACATTGCCGTTTTCTTATCAAACGGGTTGTCTTGTTCTGGTAAGTTTGGCAAAAGCTCAGAAGAGGTCTTGGCCATATGTTGGTATAGCTTGGTGTAATCTTTACCTAGGGTGTCCAACATTTCTGCGGTTTGTGCAAAGTGATCGACGAGCTCTTGACGTTGTTGCTCTAATTCAAACTTGGCCGCTTCAAGTTCTTTCTGCACAGACTTTTGTTTCTTGTATTCAGGGGTGGTTAGTCTACTAATGACTACGCCTACGATTGTACCGACCAGCAAACCCACAATGGCATAAATCCAAGGCATAACTGCTCCTTATAGTTGTTTTAACAAGTCTTTTACTACTTAGTTACACGCGGTGCTCGTCCATGTTACTATGGCTTGAACAGCCGATAAAGAAAAATAGCAGTATGTCTTCGGGGACTGATAACTACTTCTCTCTATTCTCAAAGTTGACCCCGAGGTAACCCTTTTCTCTATACCTCTATACGACTTAATACGATGACACCACTACAACAATATCAAAAAGACATAGCAGAACACGGGTTTCAGCGTGATGAAGCTCAGTATCAAGCGGTCGTTGCATTAGACAAGCTTTACCATGCTATCGTTGAATTTCAGTCTGCGCCTGTTCCTCAGCTTTCCAAATGGCAAAAGCTAATGGGGAAAAAAATCGACAAGCCTGAACCACCAAAAGGTCTTTACTTTTGGGGTGGGGTAGGTCGCGGTAAAACCTACCTTATGGATGCATTTTTTGATGCTTTACCGACCCAAAGAAAAATGCGCGTCCACTTCCATCGATTTATGTATCGAGTACATGATGAGTTGAAGCTGTTAGGTGATGTCGAAAATCCGCTATCAAAAGTGGCGGATAAATTTAAAGAAGAAGCCGATGTGGTTTGCTTTGATGAATTTTTTGTTTCCGACATTACTGATGCGATGATCCTTGCAACGCTACTTCAAGAAATGTTCAAGCGGCAGATGATCCTAGTCGCGACTTCAAACATTGAGCCGCAGAACTTATATCGTAACGGTTTGCAAAGAGCGCGCTTTTTGCCCGCGATCGATATGATTTTGGCACGTTGTGAAGTGTTGAATGTCGATAGTGGCGTTGATTATCGCTTAAGAACGTTAGAACAGGCTGAAATATACCATTACCCGCTTGATGAGCAGGCTAGCATAAACCTTAACAAATATTATCAGCAGCTGACTGGAGAGCGTCAGTTTGTTGCTCATCAAATCGAAGTTAACCACCGTCAACTAGCGGTGATTGAAGCAAGCGACGGGGTGCTGCATGCGTCGTTTGCTCAGTTGTGTCAAACTGCTCGCAGTCAAAATGACTACATTGAATTGTCTCGTATTTACCACACTGTATTACTGGCAGATGTTCAACAAATGAACCGAAAAATAGATGATGCGGCGAGACGCTTTATCGCGCTAGTCGATGAGTTTTACGAGCGCAATGTTAAGTTGATTATTTCTGCTGAAGTGCCAATGTCCGACTTATATACTGATGGGCAGTTAGAGTTCGAATTTAAGCGCTGTTTGTCTCGGCTTACTGAGATGCAAAGTCATGAGTATCTCGCGCGTGAACATTTGGCCTAGATCCAAAGGATTCTTAAAAAAGTGAAGAAAAAATTAGTGATTTGGCGCAAAAAAAGGTGATTTTTTCTTCGCTCTTCTCTATAATCCTGCGACCCACCGTTACTGCAGACCTGATTATCGAAGTTATTTCGAAATTGAAGGTCGAGAGTACCAACGACTCGAAGGGGTGATGACTGGGCTCTTAGACAGTGTGGGAGCACTATTGGGTGTTCCTTTAAAGTTTAAAATTTAATTAACGGGTTATTGTTAGCATGAAAACTTTCGTTGCTAAACCAGAAACTGTAAAACGCGACTGGTACGTTGTAGACGCTGAAGGTAAAACTCTTGGCCGTCTAGCAAGTGAAATTGCATCTCGCCTACGTGGCAAACATAAAGCTGAATACACTCCTCACGTTGACACTGGTGATTACATCATCGTTATCAACGCTGAGAAAGTTGCTGTAACTGGTAACAAAGCTAAGAACAAAGTGTACTACCGTCACTCTGAATTCCCAGGTGGTCTAAAATCTATCACTTTTGAAAAGTTGATCGATCGTAAACCTGAGATGGCTCTTGAGCTTGCAGTTAAAGGCATGCTTCCACGTGGTCCTCTAGGCCGTGCTATGTACCGTAAGCTAAAAGTTTACGCGGGCGCTGAGCACAACCATGTTGCTCAACAACCACAAGTACTAGACATCTAATTGGGGATTTCGAAAATGGCAGAGAATCAATACTACGGCACTGGCCGTCGCAAAAGCTCAGCTGCACGTGTTTTCATTAAACCAGGCAGCGGTAACATTGTAGTAAACAAGCGTAACCTTGACGAATACTTCGGTCGTCCAACAGCACGTATGGTTGTACAACAACCTCTAGAGCTAGTTGAACTAACTGAAAAGCTAGACCTTTACGTAACAGTTAAAGGCGGCGGTATTTCTGGTCAAGCTGGTGCTATCCGTCACGGTATCACTCGCGCGCTTATGGAATACGATGAGTCTCTACGTCCTGCTCTACGCGCAGCTGGCTACGTTACTCGTGACGCTCGTTGCGTTGAACGTAAGAAAGTTGGTCTACGTAAAGCACGTCGTCGTCCACAGTTCTCTAAGCGTTAATTTCCTCTTATCGGGAATTATGCTTTTCAGAGTTACTCTGGAAACTGTGTACCAAAAGCTCGGCTCTATGCCGGGCTTTTTTGTATTTAAAGACATCATACTTGTCTTCAAGCAACGAACAGTCTTCATTTATCATCACATTCCGAGTAGGCCTTCTTATTCGTCCTCTTCGTCGAAAGGTTGCCAGTGCCGTTTTATATGTGTGCCTTATTTAATCGCGACTCACCACGCTTTCTCTTGCGATGCAGCATAGATGTATTCATCAGCAAGAATGTCTTTGTATCTTATTCTCCCTGTAACATGTTTTAAAATGACTTACGCTCCTTTTTGAGTATTCTGCGTGCTACAAAATTGAAAATATAAACACAGCAAGCTGAACGCGTAATACGAAATATTTCTCTGTGTAATTAACTGAAAACTACCAAGATAAAAGGTTTTATCCGCTTTCAGCGGGGCTTCTATGTGGTGCTTTCTTGTTACAAATCACATCAATTTTTTATAATTCTGCCGCTTTTGTGACGACGCGAGCGATTTGCCTCACAAATGTTACAAAAAGGTAGCTTTATCTTGTCAAAAAGTAGGGTTTTCTTTATCATTTCCCTCCAATAAATAGAACTAAATTCATTATTTGTTAGCCATGCTCTTATAAGCGGAATAATAACGATCCAAAGGGAGCAAATGGGAGAATGTTTGGATGAGCAACGCGCCTTTAAATAACGGTCGCAGGCGTTTTCTAACCGCTACAACGGCAGTTGTTGGTGGGTTAGGGGCAGTCGCCGTCGCCGTGCCTTTTATCAAATCATGGAATCCGAGTGCTAAAGCCAAAGCGGCGGGCGCACCGGTGGAAGTGGATATAAGTAAAATTGAACCAGGTCAGCTGGTTCGTGTTGAGTGGCAGGGAAAACCTGTATGGATTGTTCGCCGCACTCAAAGCGTTCTGGATAACTTAAAATCGATCGGTGATAAGCTTCGCGATCCACAATCTGAAATGGAGCAGCAGCCTGAGTACGCTCAGAATGAGTTTCGTTCGATTAAGGAAGAGTTTTTCGTCGCAGTTGGTTTCTGTACCCACTTAGGTTGTTCACCAACCTATCTACCTGACTCTTTCTCAGAGCAGGTGCAGGGAGTAAGATCTGGCTTCTTCTGTCCTTGTCATGGTTCTAAGTTCGACATGGCTGGTCGAGTGTTCCAAGGAGTACCTGCTCCGTTGAACCTTGTCGTTCCTAAGCACATGTATTTGAGCGATACCAAGCTCATTGTGGGTGTTGATGAGGGAGATGCATAATGCAAGCAATGTTAGATTGGGTTGAAAAGCGTATTCCTGCAATGAATGCTTATAAAAAGCATTTGTCTGAATACCCAATGCCTAAGAACTTCAACTTTTGGTACCTTTTCGGTTCTCTGGCGATGCTGGTTCTTGTTAACCAAATCCTAACGGGTATTTGGCTAACGATGAACTATGTTCCTTCAGGTGACGGTGCATTTGCGTCTATCGAATACATTATGCGTGATGTAGAGTACGGTTGGCTTCTGCGTTACATGCATTCCACTGGCGCGTCAGCGTTTTTCGTTGTTGTGTATCTTCACATGTTCCGTGGTTTGATCTACGGTTCATACCAAAAACCTCGTGAACTATTGTGGATCTTCGGTATGTTGATCTTCCTTGTTCTCATGGCTGAAGCGTTCATGGGTTACCTACTTCCATGGGGTCAGATGTCATACTGGGGTGCGCAGGTAATCATTTCCCTGTTTGGTGCTATTCCTGTTATCGGTGATGACCTAACGCTTTGGATTCGTGGTGACTACATCATCTCTGGTGCAACGCTAAACCGTTTCTTCGCACTACACGTTATTGCACTGCCTATCGTTTTGCTTCTTCTTGTTGTTCTGCACGTATTGGCGCTGCACGAAGTAGGCTCAAACAACCCGGATGGTATCGAAACTAAGCTGCCAAAAGGCTCAATGGGCGACGATTACAAAACGCAATTCAAGTTCCATGATTACTACACGAAGAAATATGACATCATTGATTCTATTCCTTTCCATCCGTACGGCACGGTTAAGGACTTGGTCGGTGTCGCTGGTTTCTTGTTCTTCTTCTGTTACGTGCTGTTCTTTAACCCAGAAATGGGTGGGTACTTCCTTGAGCCGCCTAACTTTGAAGCTGCAAACCCACTGAAGACACCAGAGCATATTGCTCCGGTATGGTACTTCACGCCGTTCTACGCAATCTTACGTGCGGTTCCAGACAAACTATTAGGTGTTATCCTAATGGGCGCGTCAATTGCAGTGCTGTTTGTTCTACCTTGGTTGGATCGTTGTAAAGTTCGTTCATACCGTTACCGTAGCAAACTTCATCTGTTGAATATTGTACAGTTCACTATCGCCTTTATCGCTCTAGGTATTTTAGGTGCGTTACCTGCTACACCAACGTACACACTACTATCTCAGATCTTTAGCTTGTGTTACTTCATGTTCTTTGTGTTGCTGTTCTTCTACAGCAAAAATGAAGCAACCAAACCATTACCAGAGAGGGTGACATTCAAATGAAGAAGTGGATTGTAATTCTATTTGCTATGTTGCCATCACTAGCGATGGCAGCTGGGGCCAATGTTCCGCTGGATAAAGCGAATGTTGACCTTACGGATAAAGCTTCGCTACAAAACGGCGCGAAGTTGTTCATGAACTACTGTTTTGCTTGTCACTCTACGCAATACCAGCGTTACGAGCGTGTAGCAACAGACTTGGAAATTCCAACAGACTTAATGAAAGAAAACCTGATTTTCAATCCTGAAGCGAAAATCGGTGATCTAATGGTCAATGCTATGCCACCGAAGCAAGCGGCAAACTGGTTTGGTGCTCCACCACCAGATCTTACGTTGGTTGCACGAGTTCGTGGTGCTGATTGGTTATACACTTACTTACGCTCTTTCTATGTTGATCCATCTCGTCCATTCGGCGTGAACAACATCGTATTCCCGAGTGTTGGTATGCCGCATGTACTTGAAGAGCTACAGGGCATCCCGACGCCGATTTACGATACGAAAATCGTAGATGGCGAAGAAGTACAAGTTGTTGTTGGTACTGAAACCGATGGCACGGGTGAGCTGAGTGAAGGCGAATATGACAAAGCGGTTGGCGATCTCGTTAACTTCTTAGTTTATTCAGGTGACCCAGTGCAGCTTGAGCGTCATGCTCTAGGCTGGTGGGTAATGGGCTTCTTAGTGCTTCTAACCATCGTTGTTGTGATGCTCAAGAAAGAGTATTGGCGCGATGTGCATTAATTGTGCTAAAATGCCGTGCTAATTCCCAATTTTAATTGATGTACAATGGAGGCTTAGCCTCCATTGTTTTTATTTGTAAGTGTACTGGAGGGCTCCATGGCTGTAGCTGCCAATAAACGTTCTGTGATGACTCTTTTCTCAAGTGCATCAGATTTGTATAGCCATCAGGTTCGCATTGTACTAGCTGAAAAAGGCGTAAGTGTTGAAGTTGAGCTTGTTGACGAAGCAAACCTTCCTGCTGAGCTTGTTGAGCTAAACCCATATAAATCAGTGCCAACTCTTGTTGACCGTGAGCTAGCTCTTTACGATTCAAAAATCATCATGGAGTACTTGGACGAGCGTTTCCCTCATCCACCTCTAATGCCGGTTTACCCTGTTGCTCGTGGCAACAGCCGCTTGATGATGTACCGTATCGAACGCAACTGGTATTCACTCGCTGAAAAAGTGATGAAAGGTAATACGGAAGAATCAGAAAAAGCACGCACAAAGCTGCGTAATGATCTTCTGACGTTAGCGCCAATTTTTGCTGAATATGAGTACTTCATGAGCGAAGAATTCAGCTTGATCGATTGTTACCTAGCTCCACTATTGTGGCGTTTGCCTCAACTTGGTATCGATCTTGTTGGCCCTGGTTCAAAAGAAATCAAGGTATACATGAACCGCGTATTTGAACGTGATTCGTTCCTTGCTTCTTTGACTGAAGCTGAACGTGAAATGCGCCTAGTTCGTTAAGCGATTTAAAACACGTTATGGATATTGCAAAAATGACTGCTCGCCGCCCGTATATGCTTCGCGCATTTTACGACTGGTTAGTAGACAATGACTTGACTCCTCACTTGGTTGTGGATGCAACAATGCCAGGGGTGCGTGTCCCGGTTGAATTTATTCAAGATGGTCAAATTATTTTGAATATTGCGCCACGTGCAGTGGGTAATCTTGAGTTAGGTAATGATGCGATTACCTTCCATGCTCGCTTTAGCGGTCGTCCGCACTCAGTGATTGTGCCTGTGTATGCTGTTCAAGCTATTTATGCACGTGAGAATGGTGCTGGTACTATGTTTGAACCAGAAGAAGCGTACACTCACATCGAAGAAGAAGCGATGACCGAGGAAGAATCATCCCCATCGTTCACAACGGTTAGCGATGAGCCTTCTGAGTTAGTTTCTGATTCAGATGCCGAAGAGGACGATGCTCCTCGACCAAAAGGCAAACCAAGCTTAAGAGTGATTAAATAATAAAAAAGCAGCGTAACGCTGCTTTTTTCTTTTTAACTTTTGTTGAAGGTGATTTCAAGCCAAGCTTTGGAAATTACTCACTAATCGTAAAGACTTCGACGTTCTCTTCATTTTCTGTGCTTGCCTCACTTTCTATTGTTTGTACACCGTCACTCGGTAAGTCCACTTCAACAGGCTCCATTTCGCCGTATTGGAACCCTTTAATGACTTGTTTTACGCCTGAGATATTACGTGCGATTTCTGTCGCTCGATCGCCTTGCTCTGGCGTGACATAACCAAACAGAAAAACGTCGCCATCTTCGGTGATCACTTTAACCTTAACACCATTAAGCTCAGAATCAGTAAGCAAAGCTGACTTTACTTTGGTTGTGATCCAGCTGTCATTGCTAATCTGGGTAACAGTGAGTGGCTCTTTTTGTTTGATTTGATTGTGTATGACTTTTACACCACTAACTTCTCGAGCCCTTCGCTCTAAAGCAAGGATAAGGTCTTGTGTCGGAGCTTGTCCCATAAGGACTACAGTCCCATTATATGAACTGGCAACGACACGAACTTCACCTTTAAACGGTGCTTTATTGCCGATCGCCGCAACTTCGAATTCAATGTTATTGTCCTGCCAGATTTGTTTTGTCGTGCGTGTGTCCGTGACAATATTCGCTGTGGTTGCTGCACCTGCGATAAACAAACCTGCGCAACCACTTAAACTCAATGCTGTTAATAAGATAACAAGGCTACGTATCATAATTCTGACTCTCAGTCTTGGTTACTCTTCGTGAGCAGGGAAAAGCACCTGGTCAATAAGATCACAAAGACAATGGAGTGTTACCATATGTACTTCGTGAATACGTGCAGTGCGGTGTGATGGAATACGAATTTCGACGTCGTTCTCACCGAGCAGTCCTGCCATCTCTCCGCCATCTTTTCCTGTTAGCGCGATAATCGTCATGTCTCGAGTTACGGCTGCTTCCATCGCTTTGATAATATTTTTACTGTTACCGCTAGTCGACATGGCAAGCAAAATGTCGCCTGGTTGACCAAACGCTCGTACCTGTTTTGAGAAGATTTCCTGGTAGTGGTAATCGTTGGCCACTGCGGTTAGGGTGGTATTATCGGCGGTTAAGGCCATTGCTGGTAGGCTAGGGCGCTCAGTTTCAAAACGGTTTAAAAGACAAGAAACAAATTGTTGAGCGTTTGAAGCACTGCCGCCATTACCACAACATAAAATTTTATTGCCATTAAGCAGGCTCGACACCATCGCTTGAGCTGCATGAGTAATGGCATCAGGCAGCGCCTCTGCTGCTGCGATTTGAATTTGAATACTTTCTGTAAAGCTGTCTTTAATGCTGTCTAGCATCGCTTATCCTTCAGAGATTGCGTTTTCTATCCAGTTGATATCTCGCCCATTATCATGAATGGCGATGACATCAAATCGATAATCGATATTGTGTTTTAAGCGCTTTTGTTGGCTAAGCCAAACTTGTGCGGTTTTGACTAGCTTGCGCATTTTAGCGTGCGTCACCATTTCTGCTGCCGAGCCAAAGTGATTGTTCTTACGGTATTTGACTTCAACAAACACAATAGTTTCACCTTGTTGGAAGATTAAATCAATCTCACCGACCTTAGTCAGAAAATTTTGTTCAATAAAGTTTAAGCCCTGGCGTTGTAAATACTGCTTCGCCAGAGCTTCATATTGATTTCCGATTTGGCGCTTACTAAAGAGCCCCACGCTCAGCCCAGCTTAGCTCACGCTGTACAACACAATTATTGTCGATACTTAAAATACCGGTTTGGCCGCCAACTGAGTAGCCCGGAACGACCTTCATTTGTGGCAGCTCCCCAATCAATTTATACGCATCCATACCCAGTGCTTTCAAACGTTTTTCCATGTTAGATTGCTCTGACCACAGCTCGTTCATTTCAGCGGTCACGCTAGGGTCTGGGTCAATCAGTAATGGGATATCGCTGTAGATGATGCCTGTTAGATCTTCGTAAGTCGCGCCGCCACTGTTGCTACGCGAGCTAGAGAAAATTTGAGGAGCTTTGGCGTCTGGGTTAATCGCTACCTCAATAAATGGCTTGATCAAAGTCAGTTCCGTGCTTCTAGCAACAATATAAACCGCATCGACATCACGACGGCTACGTGGCTGTGTTTCAAGCTTGATACGCATTAGTGATTGCATCTGAGCAATACGTTGTTTGCTTTCTTGCAGACCAAATACTTCATTGATGTCTTTTTGAAGTTGGCGCTTGTCGCCAAAATAACTTGCTGCGACTTTATTAGAGCTGTACTTGCGCCATTCTTTGTTGAACGCTTCAGTTACGCGCTCACCAAAGCTGCCCTTTGGTGCCAGGATCAGAGGGAAGTTATAGCCTTCGCTGAACAAGTGTTTCGCTGCTTGTGCGGCTTCTTGTTCTGGTGATAATGCCAAGTAGCAAATATTGCTATCTGGTTGCACATCTTCGGGAATATTTAGCGCAAGGGCTGGAATCGTAGGACCATTTTCTGAGCCATCCATGGTTGTGTGCAATAGCTCAACGTTTTCTTTTTCTAGGGGACCAACAACAAAGTCGATGTTTTCATTGATCAAACGTTGTTTAATTTGGTCGGCGTTATACGCATTAGTGTCTATTACCGTGAGGGTAGCGCTTGGATCACGGTTACGATCATTCATCATCGCAAACACAAAACCATCACGAATTAATTGCGCTTGTGGCGAGAATTTACCAGTAAGCGGCAGTAACAAAGCGGTGTTGTTTGGTTTAACGATGTCTAGAGAGAGAATGTTTTGAATCTCTTCTGGTGTGTAGATAGCGGCTGGGTGCGATGGGTTCTCGTTTAACCAGCGTTCTAGGGTATTTTTTAGTTGAGATAAGTTGCCCGACAACGTTTTCGCATAAATAGCGAGTTGTAGCCAACCATCCAAAACATCTTCATTTGGCTCTGTTTCTAATGAGGTCAGTTCGTACTCGGAATAGCTGCCAAAGTTCATCCAAATACGGCTAGAAATCTCTCTCTGCTCCGCGGACGATGCATATTGGCCAAATGCAACCAGTTGGCGGTTTGCCTCAAACGCTTGGTTAAGACCTTGATAAGCGTCGGCACGCATCAAGTAATAGTCTTTCCATTGCTCATTTGGCAACTTCCACCAAGGTTTAAAATTCAACAATTGCAGCAACTGAGAGTAATTACCCTGTTTTTGCTGTATGGTCGCACGCGCTAGTTGCCACTCTGCTTGCTGAACTTCGGTTAACTGTTGACGAGCCAGGCGCTTGATCAACATTTCTGCTTGATCAAACTGGTTTGCTTGAATCGCGGCTTTGGTTGCCATGATCAACCAGTCATTTTGTAAGCTGCCTTCCGTGCTATCAGCTTGGATCATATAGTTCTGAACAGACTGAGTAGGCTCAAGTGTTACATCAACGCCATCAGGCTGTCTTGGACCTGAAGAACAGGCGGCGAGCGTAATTGCTAGTGCAACAGGAGTAAGTATGCGTGGTACACTGAGTCTCTTATGGTTAATCATTGCCGTGAGTTCTCTATAATTTTGTACAAAATTGTCTCTATATTAATCGTTGAAGTGATGGTAAACAAATGACAGATAAAAATAAGTTGCCGAATGAGGGGCCAACTCTCTATATCGTACCGACTCCAATCGGAAATTTAGCGGATATCACCCAACGTGCTATCGAAATTCTGTCGACTGTGGACATCATTGCCGCTGAGGATACTCGACATACGGGCAAATTACTGTCTCACTTCAATATTCAAACCAAAACTTTTGCTCTACACGACCACAATGAGCAGCAAAAAGCACAAGTTTTGGTAGAAAAGCTGCTTTCCGGTCAGTCTATCGCATTAGTTTCTGACGCTGGTACGCCACTTATCAGCGACCCAGGATACCATTTGGTGACAAAATGTCGTCAAGAGGGCGTTAGAGTTGTGCCTCTTCCAGGTGCTTGTGCGGTCATTACGGCGTTAAGTGCCTCTGGCTTGCCATCGGATCGCTTTAGCTTCGAAGGTTTTTTACCACCGAAAAGCAAAGGTCGTAAGGATAAATTCCTAGAGATTGCTTCGGTAGAGCGTACGTGTATTTTTTACGAGTCACCGCACCGTATTTTAGACTCTCTACAAGACATGTTAGACGTTCTTGGCCCAGATAGAGAAGTTGTGTTGGCAAGAGAGCTAACAAAAACCTTTGAAACCATTCAAGGCATGCCGTTAGGTGAGCTGATTGAATGGGTGAAAAGTGACGATAACCAACAGCGTGGTGAAATGGTATTGTTGGTACATGGCCATCGTGAAACAACAGACGACTCACTACCTGAAGATGCTTTACGCACGTTAGGCATTTTGACCAAAGAGCTGCCTTTGAAAAAAGCAGCTGCTTTGGTGGCAGAAATACATAACTTGAAGAAGAATGCGTTATATAAATGGGGCTTAGAAAACTTAGACTAAGTGCCGCTAGCGAGATAAATGGTCAATGAGGGCTGATGTTTAGGCATCGGCCTTTTTATTATCTATTTTTGGCACCTTGACTAAAAAGTCATCACTTAGTGCATTCATTTCATCATATCTGTGATCTAACTAGACTCTGAAGTGAGAACTCTATACAATCCGCCCTCGGAGCTGACTGGGTAGTCGCTGCTTTGTTGATGTCCTTCGGGAGACTGACGTCGAAGTCCCTTTGGGAGACTGACGTTGACGTCCTTCGGGAGACTGACAAAGGGGAGGAAAGTCCGGGCTTCATAGAGCAAGGTGCCAGGTAACGCCTGGGGGGCGCAAGCCTACGACAAGTGCAGCAGAGAGAAGACCGCCGATGGCCTTAGGGCACAGGTAAGGGTGAAAGGGTGCGGTAAGAGCGCACCGGACGACTAGCAATAGTTCGTAGCAGGGTAAACTCCACCTGAAGCAAGACCAAATAGGCCTCCACATTGCGTTGCTCGCGTAAGGAGGCGGGTAGGTTGCTCGAGCCAGTGAGTGATTGCTGGCCTAGACGAATGGCTACCGCCGCGCAAGCGGAACAGAACCCGGCTTATGTGTCGGCTCCACCTATTCGAGACCCATCTCTACTTCGGTAGTGATGGGTTTTTTGCATTTAATTGACGCAAACTATGTCATTACCAATAAACTTGGCGTAAATCACGTCTAACTTTAGACTTGTGGTGGCGATGATGTAGGAAATCAGTACACTAAAGAATCGCTTCAAGATCATTCAACGAGAAAGCTATGACCGAAACCTTCCAACATATTTCCGTGTTATTAAATGAATCCATTGATGGCTTAGCTATCAAACCAGACGGCGTCTATATTGATGGAACATTTGGCCGTGGCGGTCACAGCCGGACAATTCTATCTAAACTCGGTGAAAATGGCCGACTGTACAGTATCGACCGTGACCCTCAAGCGATCGCTGAGGCAGGCAAAATCAATGACCCTCGCTTCACCATTATTCATGGTCCATTTTCTGGTATTGCTGAGTATGCTGAAGAGTATGGGCTAGTTGGAAAAGTGGATGGTGTTCTGCTGGATTTAGGCGTTTCTTCTCCTCAGTTAGACGACGCAGAGCGTGGCTTTAGCTTTATGAAAGACGGTCCGCTAGATATGCGTATGGACCCGACATCAGGTGTTCCAGTATCTCAATGGTTGATGGAAGCAGACCTCGATGATATCACTTGGGTCATTCGCGAGTTTGGGGAAGATAAACATGCGCGCCGTATTGCAAAAGCGATTGTTGCCTACCGTGAAGACGAAGAAAATGAGCCAATGGTTCGCACTGGTCAGCTGGCAAAATTGATTTCAGATGCCGCACCGAAAAGTTTTAAAGAGAAAAAACACCCTGCGACTCGTGCTTTCCAGGCTTTTCGTATTTACATCAACAGTGAGTTAGAAGAAATTGATACGGCACTTAAAGGCGCGGCGAGCATTCTGGCTCCTGAAGGCCGTTTATCTGTGATTAGCTTCCACTCTCTGGAAGACCGTATGGTCAAACGTTTTATCCGTAAAGAGAGCAAAGGGCCTGAAGTGCCACACGGTATTCCAATGACGGAAGAGCAAATTCGTGCTCTTGGTAGTGCGAATATGAAAGCGGTGAGCAAAGCGATTAAGCCAAGCAAACAAGAAATTGAAATGAACCCTCGCTCGCGCAGCTCTGTGTTAAGAATTGCGGAAAAGCTTTAATTATTATGACGAAACCCACTCCTAATCTTGCTAAGTTGATTGCGACGGATCTCCTCACCGTTGGTCGCTGGCCATTACTGTTGTTGCTATTGATCGTGGCATCGGCAATGGGAGTGGTATTTGCTACCCACCATGCGCGTCAAGCGATTACCGAGAAAGACCATACGTTGGTTGAACGAGAACGATTAGATAGCGAATGGCGTAACTTAATGTTGGAAGAAACTGCCCTCGCGGAACACAGTCGTGTTCAAGACCTTGCCAAAAAAGAACTTGAAATGAAACGACCTGATGGCGATAAAGAAGTGGTTGTCACGCTCAAATGATTAGAAAAAAATCCAACACGAAACAAGCCAATAAGCGTAAACCTGTAGCAAAAGAGAAAGCGGCTACGGGGGATAAGAAAAACGATAACAAAGCAGTGAAAGTGGCGGTCGAAGAATCTTTCTTGATTCGTTGGCGCTTCCATCTATTACTGTTTTTTGTTTTTTGTGCATTTGCCCTTTTGGTGGCACGCGTAGCCTACATCCAAATCATTGAGCCAGATAACCTGATTAAACAAGGTGACCTACGTTCGGTTCGTGTTAAATCCATTCCTTCTGCTCGCGGTATTATTTCGGATCGAAATGGTGAGCCGCTTGCTGTCAGTGTACCGGTTGAGGCTGTTTGGGCAGATCCTGCCACGATTTTTAAAGAAAACGCGTTAAGCCAGACCAAAAGTTGGCATGCATTAGCGGATGTTCTTGGTATTGACCGACAAGGGTTAATAGACAAAATCAAGCGCAATGAAAAACGCCGCTTTATCTACTTGCAGCGCCAGGTCAGTCCGGCCATGGCGAACTATATTCGTGAGCTAAAGCTGCCAGGTGTTGGCCTTAAGTCGGAATCTCGTCGTTATTATCCTGCAGGTGAGGTTAGTGCTCACTTAGTCGGTGTGACAGGCATTGACGGGCATGGCCTAGAAGGTGTGGAGCGTAGCTACGATGAGTGGCTCACTGGCGCGGCGGGTAAGAAAACTATTCGTAAAGACCGTTATGGTCGTGTTGTGGAAAACATTGCTTGGCAAGACAAGCAAGAAGGTAAATCACTTCAGTTAACCATCGATCAGCGCCTACAGGCGATTGCGTATCGTGCGATTAAGCAAGCCGTTGCGGACCACCGCGCCACTTCAGGTTCTGTTGTCATGTTGGATGTAAAAACGGGCGCCGTATTGGCCATGGTTAATGCTCCTTCTTACAACCCTAACAATCGTAGCGATTGGCAAAGCTATCAAATGCGTAACCGAGTGATCACGGACTCAATGGAGCCCGGTTCGACCATTAAGCCTTTCGTTATTTTAGCCGCCTTAGAAAATGGGATAGCCGATAAAGATACCATCGTAGATACCGGTAATGGTGTCCTACGCTTAGGTGGTAGTCGAGTCAGAGATGTCTCTCGCGTAGGCAAAG
The DNA here is from genome assembly GCF_033340395.1 of Vibrio sp. 1159. Lineage (NCBI taxonomy): Bacteria > Pseudomonadati > Pseudomonadota > Gammaproteobacteria > Vibrionales > Vibrionaceae > Vibrio > Vibrio sp. 1159. Next base: position 339,361 of record NZ_JAWOWL010000001.1, read on the forward strand.
CGAGCTTGACCACGATCCTTAAAAAGTCGAGTAATATCGGTGTGACGAAGCTAGCAATGCAAATGCCGGTAGAGGCGCTTCTTGGGCTGTACAGTTCAGTGGGTTTTGGTGAGCTTTCTGGCCTAAACCTAGTTGGGGAAGTGACGGGTATTTTTCCTACACGAACTCGTTGGTCGCCAATTGAGCGCGCCACGATTGCGTTTGGTTATGGTCTATCAATTACACCAATCCAGCTAGCCCATGCTTATGCGACGCTTGGAAACCTTGGCAAATACGAGCCTATTCATATTATCGAAAGCAATGATCATGACATGTCACGTCAAGTGGTGAGTGCGAAGTATGCGCGTCAAGTATTAGACATGTTGGAAACCGTAACTCAAAAAGGGGGCTCGGCTCGCAGAGCGGCAGTTCCTGGTTATCGAGTGGGAGCGAAAACGGGTACATCACGTAAAGCTTCTGCTGGTGGGTACAGCGACGAGTACATCACCTACACGGCTGGGCTTGCTCCGGTTAGCGATCCGCGAATTGCTTTAGTAGTGATCGTAAATGAGCCTCAAGGCGATGACTACTATGGTGGTTCGGTAGCGTCTCCTGTTTTCTCTGAAATCATGAAAGGCGCGCTACAAATACTCAATGTTGCACCTGACGAAAACAAATTCCAACAGTAAGCTCTGTGGTTTACTGAGCAAACAAAATTAAGAAAACCTGAGCCAAAGCTCGGAGAACAAATATGACTAAAGCCATCAGTATGGACGTGCTGCTTTCCCCTTGGGTGGATTGCCCTAGCTTATCGTCCGTTCTTGTTTCTGAATTGGAGCTCGACAGCCGAAGAGTTCAACCTGGAACCACGTTTGTAGCAGTGATTGGCCATGTTGTGGATGGGCGTAAATTCATTGCCTCTGCAATTGAGCAAGGTGCAAATGCAGCCCTGGCGCAAGCCTGCGATGTCAAAACACATGGTACGGTGGAAATCATTGATGATGTTCCCGTCATTTACATCGATAGGTTGGACCAACGTTTATCCGCAATTGCTGGAAAGCTCTATGCTTACCCTAATATGGATTTGATTGGTGTCACCGGCACCAACGGCAAAACCACCATTACCCAGTTAATAGCGCAATGGCTAGAACTGCTTGACCATAAAGCGGCGGTAATGGGAACAACAGGAAATGGCTTCCTCAATAACTTGCAACAAGCTGCGAATACAACGGGGAATGCCGTTGAAATTCAGAAAACGCTCTCCTCTCTCGCAAATCAACAAGCCACATACACCGCGCTAGAAGTATCTTCTCATGGCCTTACGCAAGGTCGTGTCAAAGCATTATCATTTGCGGCGGGCGTGTTTACTAACTTAAGTCGTGACCACTTAGATTATCATGGCACGATGGAAGAGTATGCCAATGCAAAGCTTGGGTTGTTCACGCAACACCAATGTGAACGTGCCATTATCAATGTTGATGATGAAGTCGGTCATCAATGGGCGTCGCAGTTAAGTAATGCGATCGCTGTCTCGCTCAAGCCGAACACTGAATTTGAAAGCGCAATTTGGGCGACGGAAGTCAGTTACGCAGAGTCAGGGATTACTATTAAGTTCGATGGTAAATTTGGCTCAGGTGAATTGCACGCGCCTTTGATTGGTGAGTTTAATGCAACCAACTTAATGCTCGCTTTTGCGACCTTATTAAGCTTAGGTAAAGAGAAACAAGCGTTACTCGAAACCGCAGGTCAACTGCAACCTGTACTCGGCCGAATGGAGTTATTCCAAACTGAGGATCGTGCCAAAGTCGTGGTTGATTATGCCCATACTCCTGATGCTTTAGAAAAAGCGCTGCAAGCTTTACGAGTTCATTGTGAAGGCCAGCTGTGGGCTATTTTTGGCTGCGGTGGCGATCGCGATGCAGGTAAGCGCCCAATGATGGCGGAAATTGCAGAGCGTCTAGGCGACAGAGTGGTGTTGACTGACGATAACCCACGCAGCGAAGACCCGGTTCAGATTGTGAAAGACATGTTAGCTGGGCTGTCAAAACCTGCTGAAGCGATTGTTCAGCATGACCGCTTCAAAGCACTGTCTTATGCCATTGAAAATGCTTCGCCAAACGACATTATCTTGTTAGCTGGGAAGGGTCATGAAGATTATCAGATTCGTAATGGCGAAACGATTCATTACTCCGACCGCGAGTCCGCAATGCAACTTTTAGGATTGACCTCATGATCAAAGTAACGTTATCTCAAATTGCAGACATCACACGTGGCGAGCGATTCGGCGACGATCTACTTATCGACGCGGTTTCTACTGATACACGAACGATTGATCGTGGGGCTCTATTTGTGGCGTTAGTAGGGGAGCGCTTTGATGCGCACAACTTTTGCCAACAAGCGGTAGATGCAGGTGCCGGTGCTTTACTCGTAGAAAAACGCTTAGATGTGAATGTGCCGCAAATTGTGGTGTCGGATACCAAACTTGCATTGGGTGAGTTTGCTTCTTGGGTGCATCAAGCATGCAAAACACCTACCGTTGCCATCACCGGAAGTTGCGGTAAAACGACCGTAAAAGAAATGGTTGCGAGTATCCTGCAATTGAAAGGCAAAGTGTTATTCACGGCGGGTAACTTCAATAATGATATTGGTGTTCCGTTGACATTATTGCGCTCACAGCAGGATGATGATTATGCCGTGATTGAGCTTGGTGCTAATCATATAGGTGAAATTGCTTACACTACTCAGTTAGTAAAACCAGATATCGCGTTAGTGAACAATGTAGCAGCCGCTCACCTTGAAGGCTTTGGTTCTATCGATGGCGTGAAACAAGCCAAAGGTGAAATCTACCAAGGCCTTTCAGCTGGTGGTATTGCGATTGTTAACCTAGACAGCAATGGTGAAGCCAAGTGGGATGAAGTGTTAGCAGATAAGAAAGTCATTACTTTTTCACAAAGTAATACTGATGCAGACTTCTTCGCTTCTAACATCGTATTGAACGCCGCAGGTGAAGCAAGCTTTGACTTACATATCGCAGCAAGCTCACAAGAAATTGAACTGTCTCTGGGTATTATAGGTCAACACAACGTTGCGAATGCGATCGCTGCTTCTATTATTGCGTTACAAATGGGCGCCACATTAGAAGAGGTTCGTGCTGGCCTTAAACATTTGAACAAAGTGAAAGGTCGCGTCGAGGTTGAAGCGCTGAGCGAAAAGATAAAATTGATTGACGACAGCTACAACGCGAGCGTGCCAGCCATGAAAGCGGCAGTTGATTTATTGGCCGCTTTCCCAGGTCAACGCTGGCTGATTTTAGGTAATATGGCGGAATTGGGCGAGGAAAGTCTTGCACTTCATCGTCAAGTCGGGGAACATGCTGCCCCACAAAAATTTGAACATGTTCTCACATATGGTGCAGACGCCAAGGTGATCAGTGATCTTTGCCAAGGCATTCATTTTGAGACGCACCAAGAGATGATTGAATACATCAAGCAGCATCTAGACCAAGCCGTTCCTGAAAACCATACGATATTGGTGAAAGGAGCGAACGGTGCACGTATGTTTGAAGTCGCTGCTGCTTTGAAGGAGTATTATTAATGATTATTTGGCTTGCCGAGCTGCTACAGCCATACCTGTCTTTTTTCCGATTGTTTGAATACTTGTCTTTTCGAGCAATCCTAAGCGTATTAACCGCTCTAGGTCTGTCATTATGGATGGGACCAATCATGATCAAGCGTTTGCAAATGCTGCAAATTGGTCAGGTAGTACGTAACGAAGGTCCTGAATCTCACTTTAGTAAGCGTGGTACTCCAACTATGGGCGGTATCATGATCTTAGCGGCCATCTCAATCACGATTTTGCTATGGACAGACTTATCCAACCCATATGTATGGGCGGTATTGACGGTCTTGCTTGGCTACGGTGCAGTCGGATTTGTTGATGATTATCGTAAAGTGGTGCGAAAAAATACCGATGGTTTGATCGCGCGTTGGAAGTACTTCTGGCAGTCGTTGATCGCGTTTGTCGTCGCTTTCGCATTGTATGCTTACGGTAAAGACACAGCAGCAACTCAGCTAGTGGTGCCATTCTTTAAAGACATCATGCCGCAGCTTGGTTTGATGTATATCATTCTGACTTACTTTGTCATTGTAGGTACAAGTAACGCGGTTAACCTGACTGATGGTCTAGACGGTTTGGCAATCATGCCAACGGTTCTTGTTGCAGCAGGCTTCGCGGTTATTGCATGGGCGACCGGTAACGTTAACTTCTCTGAATACCTTCATATACCATACTTGCCACATGCTTCTGAGTTAGTTGTCGTATGTACAGCAATCGTAGGTGCAGGCCTTGGTTTCTTGTGGTTTAACACTTACCCAGCACAAGTGTTCATGGGCGATGTAGGTTCACTAGCGCTTGGCGGTGCATTGGGCACCATTGCTGTTCTAGTTCGTCAAGAGTTGGTGTTGGTGATCATGGGTGGCGTATTTGTAATGGAAACGCTATCAGTCATCCTGCAGGTAGGTTCTTACAAATTACGTGGTCAGCGCATTTTCCGTATGGCACCAATTCACCACCACTACGAATTGAAAGGTTGGCCAGAACCTCGCGTAATCGTGCGCTTCTGGATTATTTCTATGGTTCTTGTTCTGATTGGTCTTGCGACATTGAAAGTGCGTTAATCGCGCTTTCCAAGAACAAGATTTACAGTGTGATCAAATATGGAACGTTGGCAAAACATACATAGTGTTGTCGTCGTAGGGCTCGGTATTACCGGGCTCTCTGTCGTTAAACACCTAAGAAAAAATCAGCCACAACTTGTGGTCAAAGTCATTGATACTCGTGTAAACCCTCCAGGTGCAGAGCGCTTGCCGGAAAGTGTTCAACTGCATAGTGGTGGTTGGAATACGGACTGGCTTTCTGACGCGGATCTTATCGTGACCAACCCTGGTATTGCGCTAGCGACACCAGAGATCCAAGCCGTCTTAGCAAAAGGTACGGCAGTAGTTGGTGATATCGAGTTATTCGCTTGGGCGGTGCAGAAGCCCGTAATTGCGATTACGGGCTCAAACGGTAAGAGCACAGTAACCGACCTCACAGGTGTGATGGCTAAGGCTGCAGGTTTGGATGTTGGCGTTGGTGGTAACATCGGTGTGCCTGCACTGGATTTGTTAGAACAAGACGCAGACCTATATGTACTCGAACTCTCGAGCTTCCAGTTAGAAACGACGTCAAGCTTAAAGCTCAAAGCCGCTGCGTTTCTGAATCTTTCTGAAGATCATATGGATCGTTATCAAGGCATGTCTGACTATCGACAAGCTAAGTTGCGTATTTTTAACCATGCTGCTCTTGCAGTCGTGAACCGTGATGATCAAGAAACCTTCCCAGACGCAGAGATGCCATTGGTGACATTTGGCAGCGACAATCAGGACTTTGGTCTCGAGGTGGGTGGCAACCGTACTTGGCTGCTCGATCACGGTCAACGAGTTGTCGCAAGTGATGAGCTTAAGTTGGTTGGTAAGCACAACTTATCTAACGCTCTGGTTGCTTTAGCGCTATTAAAAGCTGCGGACGTAAACTATCACAAAGCATTGAATGCACTTAAAAATTACACGGGACTGACACACCGATGCCAGGTGGTTTCGGATAATCAAGGCGTCAAATGGGTGAATGACTCTAAAGCAACTAATATTGCCAGCACTATGGCTGCGCTATCTGGTTTGGAATCGACAGGCAAGCTCTACTTACTCGTTGGTGGTGTTGGCAAAGGTGCTGACTTCTCGCCATTAAAACCGATCTTCGCGACGCTTAACTTGCAACTGTGTTGCTTTGGCGCTGATGGCGATGAATTTATGCCACTGCATGAATCTGCAATACGTTTCGACACTATGGAAGATGTGATTCAACAAGTATCTTCGCAGTTAAAACCAGGTGATATGGTGATGCTGTCTCCTGCATGTGCTAGCTTTGATCAATTCGACAACTTTATGGCAAGAGGTGATGCTTTCGCTGCTCTTGCTCAGAAATATGCATAATTAAAGGTTACACACTTCGTGGGTTTAGGTAACGTTAAACGCAGTATTGGCAATTGGCTCAAGCATCCAGCCCCAGAGGCGATGTTTGATCGTCAGTTAGTGTGGATTGCACTGGGTTTGATGTTGACTGGTTTGGTCATGGTAACCTCTGCATCATTTCCAATCAGCTCTCGATTAACGGAACAGCCGTTCCACTTTATGTTTCGTCATGCGACGTTTCTCGTGCTGGCGTTAGGGACCTCCGCTGTTATTTTGCAAGTGCCTTTGCAAGAGTGGTTTAAGAAGAGCCATTACTTACTTTGGGCTTCTTTCGCACTGTTGATCATCGTGCTCTTGGCGGGTAAGTCGGTTAATGGTGCGTCTCGTTGGATTCCCCTCGGGCTGTTTAACCTTCAGCCAGCGGAGGTCGCGAAGCTATCGCTGTTTATCTTCATGTCTGGTTACTTAGTTCGAAAGCAAGACGAAGTACGACAAACGTTCTTTGGTGGCTTTATGAAGCCAATCATGGTGTTTGCCTTCTTTGCAGTATTACTACTTGGTCAGCCAGACTTGGGGACGGTCGTCGTGATGCTGGTCACGCTGTTTGGCATGCTTTTTATCGCAGGTGCAAAACTAACCCAGTTTCTCGCCTTGATGGTGGCAGGTATCGGCGCTGTGGTAGGTTTGATTCTCGTCGAGCCATACCGTATGCGACGAGTAACCTCCTTCCTTGACCCGTGGGAAGATCCATTTGGCAGTGGCTATCAGTTGACTCAGTCTTTGATGGCGTTTGGTCGTGGTGAATGGTTCGGACAAGGTCTCGGTAATTCAATTCAAAAACTGGAATATCTACCGGAAGCGCATACCGACTTTGTGTTTGCCGTACTTGCTGAAGAGCTTGGTTTCGTAGGCGTAGTGCTGGTCTTAATGCTGATTTTTAGCTTGGTGCTAAAAGCGGTTTACATCGGCAAGCGTGCATTTGAAGAAGGCGAAATGTTCGGAGGTTATCTGGCTTTCGGAATTGGTATTTGGTTTGCGTTTCAAACCTTGGTTAATGTTGGAGCTGCCGCCGGTATTGTTCCAACTAAAGGTTTAACACTTCCACTCATCAGTTATGGTGGTTCTAGTCTAATAATTATGTCCGTCGCAGTGTCCATACTACTGCGTATCGATTACGAATGCCGCTTGAAACGCGAGCAACAACAATCAGAACAACAAGCTAATGAAACAAAATAAACGTTTGATGGTGATGGCTGGTGGTACTGGCGGTCACGTATTCCCAGGTTTGGCGGTAGCAAAACAGCTTCAAGAACAAGGTTGGGAGATCCGTTGGTTAGGTACGGCGGATCGAATGGAAGCGGATTTGGTGCCAAAACATGGCATTGAAATCGACTTTATCAAAGTGAAAGGGTTACGAGGTCAAGGCGTTAAACGTCTTCTTGCAGCACCATTTCAAATTATCAATGCCATTATGCAGGCTCGTGCTCACATGAAACGCTGGCAGCCAGACGCAGTGCTTGGTATGGGCGGTTATGTTAGCGGCCCGGGTGGTATTGCCGCTTGGATGAGTGGTATTCCTGTTGTTCTGCATGAACAAAATGCAGTAGCAGGTTTAACGAACCAATGGTTATCGAAAATCGCTAAGAAGGTTTTTCAGGCTTTCCCAGGCGCTTTTCCAAATACCGAAGTGGTTGGGAACCCAGTTCGTGAAGACGTGACTCAATTAGCAGCGCCAACTGAGCGCATGCAAGAGCGCCAAGGTCCAATTCGCATTTTGGTGATGGGTGGCAGCCAAGGCGCACGTATTCTTAACCAAACTCTGCCAGAAGTGATGTCGAAATTGGGCGAAGATTACTGTATTCGTCATCAAGCGGGTAAAGGTTCCGCCGAAGAAGTGAATGCAGCATACCAAGCTAATGGTGTGGTAAATGCAGAAGTAATGGAATTCATTGATGACGTTGCAGAAGCTTACGCATGGGCTGACCTTTTAGTTTGTCGCTCTGGAGCGTTAACCGTATCTGAAGTCTCGGCGGCAGGTGTAGGCGCTATTTTTGTTCCATTCATGCACAAAGACCGCCAGCAAGCACTTAATGCAGACCACTTGGTGGATTGCGGCGCGGCGAAAATGATTGAACAACCAGATTTAACCGTTGAGTCTCTGACTCTGCAGATCCAACAATTGGATCGCCAAGCTTTACTTACAATGGCTGAGCAAGCGCGTGGCGCTGCAAAATTGAATGCTGACCGAGTTGTCGCACAAGCCATTGTCGCTTTGACCGAAAAGCGTTAACCGAATTATTGAGAATAGAATTGATGACAATCCAACATACACAAGACTTAGCTCAGATTCGCGCAATGGTGCCAGAGATGCGCCGCGTGAAATCCATCCACTTCATCGGTATTGGTGGTGCGGGCATGAGCGGCATTGCAGAAGTGCTGTTGAACGAAGGCTACCAAATCACAGGTTCTGATCTATCAGAGAACGCTGTGACAGAGCGTTTGGTATCAAAAGGTGCGACGGTATTTATTGGTCATCAAGCCAGTAATGTAGAAAAAGCCAGTGTGGTTGTTGTGTCAACGGCGATCAACGAAGAAAACCCAGAAGTGATGGCGGCACGTGAATTACGCATCCCTATTGTACGCCGCGCAGAGATGTTGGCTGAATTGATGCGATTCCGTCACGGTATTGCCGTTGCGGGTACACACGGTAAAACCACGACGACCGCTCTTGTTACTCAAATCTATTCTGAAGCCGGTCTTGATCCAACGTTTGTGAATGGCGGTTTGGTGAAAAGCGCAGGTACAAATGCGCGTCTAGGCTCGAGTCGTATTCTAATTGCAGAGGCAGATGAAAGTGACGCGTCATTCCTGCACTTGCAACCAATGGTGAGCATTGTTACCAATATCGAAGCCGATCATATGGATACCTATGGTGGTGACTTTGAAACCTTAAAGCAAACCTTCATCGATTTCCTTCATAATCTACCGTTTTACGGCCAAGCAATTGTTTGCATTGACGATCCTGTGGTTCGAGAGTTAATCCCACGTATTAGTCGTCAAGTGATAACTTACGGTTTTTCTGAAGATGCCGACGTACGTATTGAAGATTATCGTCAAGAGGGGCAGCAAGGCAAATTTACGGTAGTACGTAAAGGGCGAGCTAACTTAGATATCACGCTGAATATTCCAGGTCGTCACAATGCATTGAATGCGTCTGCTGCGATTGCGGTTGCTACTGAAGATGACATTGAAGACGATGCGATCCTAAAGGCAATGGCTGGTACGCAAGGTACGGGAAGACGTTTTGATCACCTTGGCGAGTTTGATACTGGCAACGGCCATGCAATGCTTGTTGATGATTACGGCCATCATCCCACAGAAGTGGATGTAACCATTAATGCAGCACGCAGTGGTTGGCAAGACAAGCGTTTGGTGATGATTTTCCAACCGCACCGTTATAGCCGTACTCGTGATTTATACGATGATTTCGCGAATGTGCTTGAACAGGTAGATGTATTGATCATGCTGGATGTTTACGCAGCGGGTGAAAAGCCGATTGCAGGGGCTGATGGGCGCGCTTTATGTCGCACAATTCGCAGCCGAGGCAAGGTAGATCCGATTTTTGTTCCAGAAATCGAGCAATTACCTTCAGTTTTAGCTAACGTTATACAAGACGGCGACCTAATCTTAACGCAAGGTGCGGGTGATATTGGTAAAGTGGCGAAACAGCTGGCAGGTCTTAAATTGAATATAAACAAGATGCTTGGCTGACACATATTGTTGACGCGAAGGACAGATAAAGACTCAGATCTCGATTTTGCGTCAATATCATTGTGATTTATTGCTATCAGTGTTTGATAGTTTACAAGAGCTCAGTATAATCCCAAGGTTAAAGTCAAGACTTTTACCTCTGCGTAATTATATGGGTAAAAAGTACACGACAAAAGTCAGGAAACGAAGACGTTGTTGAATATTGCACTGAATGACGAGCGACCAAACACGGGTAACAACCGTGGTCGCCAAGAAAAAATCTTGGGTGCGTTATTTTTCGTTGTGGTTGTGACTTTAATTAGTTCTGTTTTGTACGCGGCGATCAGTTGGATGTGGGATGACCAAAGGTTACCTCTCTCCAAAATAGTACTTCAGGGGAAACTGGAGTATGTCCAAGCTGACGATGTGCAGGCTGCATTTAGTCGAATTGATCACATCGGTACATTTATGTCCCAGGATATTGATGTATTACAGCAAAGTGTCGAAGCTCTGCCATGGGTAGCGCATGCCGCAATCCGAAAGCAGTGGCCGGATACAGTAAAAGTTTTTTTGACGGAGCATCAACCAGAAGCCATTTGGAATGGCAACGAACTGTTAGATAAAAACGGGTTCGTTTTTGATGGAGATGTTGCTCTGTTGCAAGAAGAAAAAGTGAAGCTGTACGGACCCAAAGATAGCGGACCGGAAGTCTTACAGACTTACCGTGATTTGAGTCCTAAGTTTCAGCAATTGGGTTTAGCGATATCGTCTCTGGTATTAAACGAGCGACGAGCTTGGCAAATCATCCTTGATAACGGTATTCGATTAGAGCTCGGTAAAGAGTCTCTTCTTGAGCGTATAGAGCGCTTTTTTAAGCTCTATAACAAGCTTGGCAGTGACACGCAAAGAATCAGTTATATCGATCTTAGGTACGATACAGGGGCCGCAGTTGGTTGGTTCCCTGAACAAGAGTTAGAAGAGAGTACAGATGACTAAGGCCGCTGATGACAACATTATTGTTGGTCTTGATATAGGCACTGCAACCGTATCGGCTCTAGTGGGTGAGGTTTTACCAGACGGTCAAATTAATATTATTGGCGCAGGTAGTAGCCCCTCACGCGGAATGGATAAAGGTGGCGTGAATGATTTGGAGTCGGTTGTAAAATCAGTACAACGTGCAATTGATCAAGCTGAATTAATGGCAGAGTGCCAGATCAGCCGAGTCTTCATTTCGTTGTCTGGTAAGCATATCGCAAGCCGAATTGAAAAAGGTATGGGCACTATTTCTGATGAAGAGGTGTCTCAAGAAGACATGGATCGCGCTATCCATACCGCAAAATCGATTAAAATCGGTGATGAACAGCGAATTCTTCATGTGATCCCGCAAGAGTTCACCATTGATTACCAAGAGGGAATCAAAAATCCGCTTGGTTTATCTGGGGTAAGAATGGAAGTGAGTGTCCACCTTATCTCATGCCATAATGACATGGCACGCAACATTATTAAGGCGGTAGAACGCTGCGGCCTTAAAGTAGAACAACTCGTATTTTCTGGGCTTGCTGCTAGTAATGCAGTAATCACCGAGGATGAAAGAGAGCTTGGAGTTTGTGTGGTTGATATTGGCGCCGGCACGATGGATGTGGCCATCTGGACTGGCGGTGCGTTACGTCACACAGAAGTATTTTCGTACGCAGGAAATGCTGTAACCAGTGATATTGCTTTTGCTTTTGGTACGCCAGTGAGCGATGCTGAAGAAATAAAAGTCAAATATGGCTGTGCTTTGAGTGAACTGGTCAGTAAGGATGACACGGTTAATGTACCAAGCGTAGGTGGACGACCATCACGTAGCCTGCAACGTCAAACGTTGTCAGAAGTGATTGAGCCACGCTACTCTGAGCTTATGGGACTGGTTAACCAAACTATCGACTCTGTACAAGCAAAATTGCGCGAAGAGGGTATCAAGCACCATCTCGCCGCGGGAGTTGTACTCACTGGCGGTGCTGCGCAAATGGACGGAGTGGTAGAATGTGCGGAACGCGTATTCCGCAATCAAGTAAGGGTCGGCAAACCGCTCGAAGTCAGCGGATTAACTGACTATGTAAAAGAGCCGTACCATTCTACGGCAGTTGGATTACTTCATTACGCAAGAGACATGCAGTCTAGCGACGATAGCGATTATAATGAACCTAAACGCTCATCTGTAACTGGCTTTTTCGATAAATTGCGTAACTGGATACAAAAAGAGTTTTAACCTGAGTTGCAGGATAAACGGAGACAACACATGTTTGAACCGATGATGGAAATGTCTGACGATGCAGTAATCAAGGTCGTTGGGGTTGGTGGCGGCGGTGGTAACGCCGTTGAACACATGGTGCGTGAATCCATCGAAGGTGTGGAATTCATCAGCGTCAACACTGATGCGCAAGCACTTCGTAAGACAAGCGTTGGCAATGTTATTCAGATCGGTGGTGATATCACTAAAGGTCTGGGTGCAGGTGCTAATCCACAGGTTGGCCGTGACGCAGCTCTCGAAGACAGAGATCGAATTAAAGATTCCCTGACTGGCGCCGATATGGTGTTTATCGCAGCTGGTATGGGTGGCGGTACCGGTACTGGTGCAGCGCCTGTTATTGCTGAAGTGGCTAAAGAGCTTGGCATTCTAACAGTAGCGGTAGTAACTAAACCGTTTAGTTTTGAAGGTAAAAAGCGTTTGGCATTTGCTGAGCAAGGTATCGATGAGCTCTCTAAGCATGTTGACTCTTTGATCACGATTCCAAACGAAAAGCTACTTAAAGTACTTGGTCGTGGTGTAACACTACTGGAAGCTTTTGCAAGCGCTAACGATGTTCTTAAGAATGCCGTTCAAGGTATTGCTGAGCTAATTACTCGCCCTGGCATGATCAATGTCGACTTTGCGGACGTAAGAACTGTAATGTCTGAAATGGGTCACGCAATGATGGGTAGCGGCATCGCCAAAGGTGAAGACCGTGCTGAAGAAGCGGCTGAAATGGCAATTTCTAGCCCACTTCTGGAAGACATCGATCTAGCGGGCGCTCGTGGTGTTCTTGTCAATATTACTGCTGGTCTGGATATGCGTCTTGACGAGTTTGAGACGGTTGGTAATACAGTGAAGGCATTCGCTTCTGACAATGCGACTGTTGTTATCGGTACTTCTCTAGACCCTGATATGACTGACGAAATCCGCGTAACAGTTGTAGCGACAGGTATTGGTAATGAGAAAAAGCCAGATATCACGCTAGTTGCGGGTGGTAAAGCGAAAGTGGCACCGACGCCGCAAGCTCAACCACAGCAACAAGCAGCGGCAACGCAAGCTGAAGAAAAACCGGCACAGACCTTGCAAAATAATCAAGTGCAAGAGAAGCCACAGGTAACTCCTCAGCCGACAAACACTGCTCCTTCTTCTCCAGCTTCGTCGAGCCAAAGTTCTGCGGCTCCAAAGCAAGAAAAGGAAAGTGGTTATTTAGATATACCGGCATTTTTGCGTCGTCAGGCTGATTAATCTTTAACCCATAAATTTGACATGGCTCAAAATTATGGTAGCATTCACGGTCGACGTTACAGACGGCCGTGTTTTGTAGCAAATTTTTGAGAGGCAAGCAGATGATCAGACAACGTACTCTGAAAGAAATAGTGAAAACAACTGGTGTGGGTCTCCACTCTGGTCGTAAAGTCACACTTACTCTGCGCCCGGCTGCTGCAAATACAGGTATCATTTACCGTCGTACAGATGTAAATCCACCTGTAGATTTTCCAGCTGATCCAGCTTCAGTTCGTGACACCATGCTTTGTACTGCATTGGTAAACGATGAAGGTGTGCGTATTTCAACTGTTGAGCACTTGAATGCGGCACTTGCTGGTATGGGCATCGATAACATTGTTGTCGAAGTAGACGCACCTGAAATTCCGATCATGGATGGTAGTGCAAGCCCATTTGTATACTTGCTACAACAAGCAGGTATCGAAACGCAAAATGCGCCAAAACGCTTCATCCGTATCAAAAAGCCAGTTCGTTTTGAAGATGGTGATAAATGGGCAGAATTTGTACCATTTAACGGCTTCCGTATGGACTTCGAAATTGAGTTTAATCACCCAGCGATTGAATCAGACGAGCAACGTTTGCTGTTTGATTTCTCGTCAAAAGGCTTTGTTCGTGAGATTTCTCGAGCACGTACGTTTGGCTTTATGCGTGATATCGAATATCTACAATCTCAAAACCTAGTTTTGGGTGGTAGTTTTGACAATGCTATCGTTTTGGATGATTACCGTATTCTTAATGAAGAAGGTCTACGCTTTGAAAATGAGTTTGTGACTCACAAAGTGTTGGATGCGATTGGTGACCTTTACATGTGTGGCCACCCAATCATTGGTGAATTCCGTGCCTTTAAATCTGGCCACGGTTTAAATAACCAACTGTTACGTGCTGTTCTTGCAGATCAGGAAGCGTGGGAGTGGACTACATTCGAAGAAGAAGTCGGCTCACCAGTAGCATTCGCAGAACCAAATATGGTGCTTGCGTAAATACTTGGCATTAGAATTAATAAAAAACCAGGCTTATGCCTGGTTTTTTGCTATTTGGCTTTAATCTTCTACTTATCAATAACATTCAAGCTTTCAGCATATTGAAATAACGTTCACTTACGATCTTCCTTTTCTGCCATATCGGCTAATCGTTTTAAACGCTCTTGAATTTTAGGTGGCGCCATGTCGGCAATCGTCATTAATGACTTTGCTGCAGATTCTGTTAGTGGTGGACGCTTAGGTCTGTCGTCTTGTTGAAAGCGGTTTCTATATAGTGAAGGATTGATCCTCACTTCAACGCTCATCAGCTTGGCAAAGCCTTGAGTACGAAGTTTATTTAGGATCATGAGGCGATCGTAATCGATCTTCATTTTGATTGCGGCACTAGAGACATCGATCAATAGATGGCCGTTACGAACATTCGCTACTCGGCAATGATCGGCCGTCCCCATGGGTAAGATCTCTTGCAAAGCTTGGTTAAGCTGTAAGATTTCTCCAGCATGTTCTTGAATCTGCTTGAACTGTGACTCAGCAATAACATCTTCAGTCGAGGTTGGACGGTGATCACGCATAGGTAAAATCTAATTTTGTTGAGATATAGCTATTCTAGAGCAGCTTTCTATCAAGGTATAGTTTACATTAACGTCTTTAGCTTCAGTTTTACAATGTAGCAAGGTAAAAAGCAAAGTTTGCTCTGGATGGATTACACATATTGCGGTATGCAATATCGGCTAATCAGTCACCACTTTAAGTAAAAACTTCAGAGTGCTTCAAACAAATACGTCTATTTATGGTTGTATCGATTAAAAATCCTTACACTAAGCCACATTGTTTCAAAACTTAGCCTTGAAATATGGATGTTTGAACTCAATATCTTTGATAAATGATTTATCTCAGTATTCTTAGTTCCAAACTGGCAGAGACTGAAGGCATTATGAGTAGATCGGGAACGGTCTGAATAAAGAGAGATTCACGAAAAATGATAACTAAGCTACTGACAAAAGTGATTGGCAGTCGCAACGACCGAACACTGCGCCGCCTTAGAAAAATTGTAAAAGAAATTAATAACTTTGAGCCAACATTCGAAGCTCTAAGTGACGAAGAGTTAAAAGCAAAGACGGTTGAATTCCGTGAGCGCCTAGAGAAGGGTGAAACTCTTGATAAACTACTTCCAGAAGCTTTTGCTACGGTTCGTGAAGCATCTAAGCGTGTCTACGGTATGCGCCACTTCGACGTCCAGCTTATCGGTGGTATGGTTCTAAATGCGGGTCAAATCGCTGAAATGCGTACGGGTGAAGGTAAAACGCTGACGGCAACGCTTCCTGCTTACCTAAATGCCCTGGCTGGTAAAGGCGTTCACATTGTAACAGTGAACGATTATCTAGCTAAACGTGATGCAGAGACAAACCGCCCTCTATTTGAATTTTTAGGTATGACTGTTGGCGTAAACGTGCCAAACATGCCTCCTCAAGAGAAAAAAGAAGCGTACCAAGCTGACATCTTGTACGGAACGAACAATGAATTTGGTTTTGACTACCTTCGTGACAATATGGCTTTCCGTAGCGAAGATCGCGTACAACGTGAACGCTTCTTTGCAGTTGTCGATGAGGTGGACTCAATCCTAATTGATGAAGCTCGTACCCCTTTAATCATTTCTGGTCCTGCTGAAGATAGCTCTGAGCTATACACCCGAATCAACCTTTTGATCCCGCATCTTAAAAAGCAAGACAAAGAAGACTCTGAAGAATATCGTGGTGATGGTCACTACACTGTTGATGAGAAATCAAAGCAAGTATACCTCACAGAAACGGGCCAAGAGTACGTTGAAGAACTGTTGGTGAAAAATGGTCTTATGGAAGAGGGTGACACACTTTACTCTCCGACTAACATCAGCATGTTACATCACGTGAATGCCGCTTTGCGTGCTCATGTGTTGTTTGAGCGCAACGTTGATTACATCGTTACTGACGAAGGTGAAGTAGTAATTGTTGATGAACATACTGGTCGTACAATGCCAGGTCGTCGTTGGTCTGAAGGTCTTCACCAAGCAGTAGAAGCGAAAGAAGGCGTTAAGATTCAAAACGAAAACCAAACTTTGGCTTCGATTACCTTCCAGAACTACTTCCGCTTATACGAAAAACTGTCTGGTATGACAGGTACTGCGGATACTGAAGCGTTTGAGTTCCAATCTATTTATGGCTTGGAAACGGTGGTTATCCCAACCAACAAACCTATGATTCGTAACGATATGCCGGATGTGGTGTACCGTACCGAAGCTGAGAAGTTTGCTGCAATCATTGAAGATATCAAAGAGCGCGTTGCGAAAGGTCAGCCAACATTGGTTGGTACCGTATCGATTGAAAAATCAGAACTTCTTTCTAACGCATTGAAGAAGGCTAAGATCAAACACAACGTATTGAATGCAAAATTCCATGAGAAGGAAGCGGAAATTGTCGCTGAAGCGGGTATGCCTGGTGCGGTAACTATCGCGACCAACATGGCCGGTCGTGGTACGGATATTGTGCTTGGCGGTAGTTGGCAATCAAAAGTGGAAGCTTTGGAGAACCCAACTCAAGAACAAATCGATGCGATTAAAGCAGAGTGGAAAGTTGTACATGATCAAGTATTAGATGCTGGTGGTCTACACATCATTGGTACTGAGCGCCACGAATCTCGCCGTATTGATAACCAGCTACGTGGTCGTTCTGGTCGTCAAGGTGATGCGGGTTCATCGCGCTTCTACCTATCTATGGAAGACTCTTTGTTACGTATTTTCACTTCTGATCGTATGGCGAGCCTTATTCAAAGTGGTATGGAAGAAGGTGAAGCTATTGAATCGAAAATGCTTTCTCGCTCAATTGAAAAAGCACAGCGCAAAGTGGAAGGTCGTAACTTTGATATCCGTAAGCAGCTACTAGAATACGATGATGTGGCGAACGATCAGCGTAAGGTTGTCTACGAGCTGCGCGACGAATTGATGAACGTTGAAGACATCAGCGGTATGATCGAGCAAAACCGTGAAGATGTGCTAACAGCGGTTATTGATGAGTACATCCCGCCACAATCACTAGAAGATATGTGGGACGTTGAAGGTCTGCAAGAGCGCTTGAAAGCAGACTTCGATCTTGATGCACCAGTGAAGCAATGGCTTGAAGAAGACGATAAGCTTTACGAAGAGGCGCTACGCGAGAAGATCATCAATCTAGCCGTTGAAGTGTACAAAGAGAAAGAGGAAGTGGTGGGTGCCCAAGTGCTTCGTAACTTCGAGAAATCGGTTATGCTTCAAACTCTGGATACGCTTTGGAAAGAGCACTTGGCAGCAATGGATCACTTGCGTCAGGGTATTCACTTACGCGGCTATGCGCAGAAGAACCCGAAACAGGAATACAAGCGTGAATCGTTTGAACTGTTTGAAGGTCTACTAGAAGCGCTGAAAACTGATGTGATTACTGTTCTATCTCGCGTTCGAGTTCAGCAACAAGAAGAAGTTGAACGTATGGAAGAGCAACGTCGTGCGCAAGCTGAAGAGGCCGCTCGTCGTGCTCAAGCGCAACACGCAGCAGCACAAAACCCTCTTTCTGAAGGTGATGAATCTGAAGAAGGTTCAAGTCAGCCAATGGTACGTGATGAACGTAAAGTAGGTCGCAATGAGCCTTGCCCTTGTGGTAGTGGTAAGAAGTATAAACAGTGCCACGGCAAAATCGACTAACGTATTAGTCAGATTATTTTTTAAAGAGTCGCCTAGGCGGCTCTTTTTTTAAGCAAATTCTGTGGCTGTCGAATTTCATAAGTTTTGATAGCATCGGATAGTTATAGAGATTCAAAGACCGTTGAAGTGTAACGGCTTGAGAGTTAGGAACCCCTATGAAAAGAATTCACATAGTCGCGGCTATTATTTTTAACCAAGACAAATCAAAAATTTTTATTACAAAGCGTCCAGACGACAAGCATAAAGGCGGGTTTTGGGAGTTTCCCGGCGGGAAAGTCGAGTCAGGAGAAAGTATTGAACATGCTCTAGCAAGAGAACTTGAAGAAGAAGTAGGAATTGAAGTTACTGAGCAAGCCCTTTTCGAGCATTTGGAATATGACTATCCAGACAAATCACTTAAGTTTGATTTTGTTACGGTATCTAAGTTCAGTAATGAGCCTTACGGCCGAGAAGGTCAAGAAGGTCGCTGGGTTGAGATAAGAGAATTGGGTAACTATGCCTTTCCTGAAGCGAACGTGCCTATCTTGGAGCGTGTCGTAAAAGAGTTCGCTTAAGCCTGATGAACTTGCTTGTGGTAACCACGGTATGTTGTTAGTTTAAACAGATTAAGCGAAACGAGAGAACGAGAGCAAACCTCGTTATCCAGAGAAGGAGAGAAAGCGCAATGGTTCGTATTGCAATCGCAGGAGCAGCAGGCCGAATGGGCCGTAATTTGGTTAAAGCTTCACACCTTAACCCAGAGGCGACAGTGAGCGCGGGATCAGAACGACCTGAGTCCTCACTTGTCGGTGTCGATATCGGTGAACTTTGTGGTGAAGGCAAATTCGATGTGTTCTTAACGGATGATCTTGCTAAAGACGTCGATAATTTTGATGTAATCATCGATTTTACTGCCCCAGTAAGTACGTTGGCGAATCTTGAACTGTGTAAGAAGCATGGAAAGAGTATTGTGATTGGGACGACTGGTTTCAGTGATGCAGAGCGTGAACTGATTGACGAAGCCGCTAAGCAAGTGCCTGTTGTCATGGCTCCTAACTACTCTGTTGGTGTGAACCTAGTATTTAAGCTTCTTGAGAAAGCAGCCAAAGTGATGGGCGACTACTGCGATGTTGAGATTGTCGAAGCACATCATCGTCATAAAGTTGATGCTCCTTCTGGTACCGCTATCGGGATGGGCGAAGCCATTGCTGGTGCGATGGGCAACAAGCTGAATGATGTAGCTGTCTATGCGCGAGAAGGTATCACAGGTGAACGTACTAAAGATGAGATCGGCTTTGCTACAATTCGCGCTGGCGATATCGTCGGTGAGCACACAGCCATGTTTGCTGATATCGGGGAACGAGTGGAGATAACGCACAAAGCGACCGATCGTATGACGTTTGCTAATGGCGCCGTCAAGGCCGCTGTTTGGTTGAGTGCCAAACCAGCGGGCTTTTATACCATGACAGATGTTTTGGGATTGAATGAACTCTAAATACATAATTATTCGCCGGCGGTAGCCGGCTTTTTTATATCTATAGAATTATTTGTAAATGAAATGATTCTAACAGAAAGTATTTTGGTGCTTACTTTTGTTGTTGTTTTGGTTGTTTTGTGGGTGTTTTGGGTTTTGATGTCTAAAAACTAATGTCTTTTTTGTCGAGTGAACGTTTGCGTGAAAAACTCATACTTTTTTGTGATCTCTAAAAAGTTCAAATTTGTAAAATTCATTAAACCTCTATGCCTCTCTATGTAATAGCATGTAAAAGTTATCTTTTTGGGCCTTACTGATTCAAAATGACCTTACTCGCTAGAAATTAATCATTTATTTTTGATTGTAGGTTGACAGGTTTCGAGTCCAACTTTAGAATACCGCCAATTTGTCTGAAATACCTATTTATGTAGATTTTATAGGTAAAGGAAGGCATGTTTGCAGTTTGATTTATTTTTTTTGCATTTTTATTCTGGAGGTTGTCTTGGGTAAATTAGCACTGTTGGTCCTAGAAGATGGGACAGTGTTCCGCGGAGTGTCCATAGGGGCAGATGGTCTTTCCGTTGGTGAAGTCGTTTTTAATACCTCGATGACGGGGTATCAAGAAATCCTCACTGATCCTTCCTATTCTCAGCAAATCGTCACTCTCACTTATCCTCATATTGGCAATACCGGAACCACTTCCGAAGATGAAGAATCCTCTTCCATTCATGCACAAGGCCTTGTGATTCGCGATCTTCCTCTAATCGCTTCTAACTTCCGTAACGAACAATCCCTCTCTGATTATCTTAAGTCTCAAAATATCGTTGGCATCGCTGATATCGATACTCGTAAGCTCACTCGTATCCTGCGTGAAAAAGGTGCTCAAAACGGCTGTATTGTTGCGGGCAACAACCTAGACGAAGCTTTGGCACTAGCGAAAGCAAAAGAATTCCCAGGCTTAAAAGGAATGGACCTTGCGAAAGAAGTTACAACAAAAGAAGCGTATCAATGGAAGCAAGGTTCGTGGACGCTTGAAGGTGGACTTCCAGAGGCGAAAGATGACAGCGAGCTGCCATACCACGTTGTCGCTTACGACTTTGGCGCAAAACGCAACATCTTACGAATGTTGGTTGACCGCGGCTGCCGCTTAACGGTTGTACCTGCAGAAACGTCAGCGGAAGAAGTTCTGGCACTAAATCCAGATGGCGTATTCTTATCGAACGGCCCAGGTGACCCAGAACCATGTACTTACGCGATTGAAGCAACCAAAGTGTTCCTAGAAAAAGGCCTGCCAATTTTTGGTATTTGTCTAGGTCACCAAATTCTGGCGCTAGCATCAGGTGCGCAAACGGTGAAAATGAAGTTTGGTCACCACGGTGCAAACCACCCAGTAAAAGATTTAGAGCGTAACGTTGTGATGATCACTTCGCAAAACCACGGCTTTGCGGCAGATGAAGCAACATTACCGGAAAACTTACGTGCTACTCACGTATCGCTATTTGATGGCTCTTTGCAAGGTATCCACCGCACAGACAAGCCAGCATTTAGCTTCCAAGGTCACCCAGAAGCGAGCCCTGGTCCACATGACGCGGCACCGCTATTTGACCACTTTATCGAACTAATCAAAAAACACAGCGCTTAATTCGGAGTAGTAGATAATGCCAAAACGTACTGACATTCAAAGTATTCTAATTCTTGGTGCTGGTCCGATTGTTATCGGTCAGGCATGTGAGTTTGACTACTCTGGCGCACAAGCGTGTAAAGCTCTTCGTGAAGAAGGCTACCGAGTTATCCTGGTTAACTCTAACCCAGCAACGATTATGACTGACCCAGAGATGGCAGATGCGACTTACATCGAGCCGATTCAGTGGGAAGTTGTACGCAAGATCATCGAGAAAGAACGTCCTGATGCAGTTCTGCCAACTATGGGTGGTCAGACAGCACTTAACTGTGCGTTAGATTTAGAGAAGCACGGCGTTCTCGCAGAGTTTGGCGTAGAGATGATTGGTGCAACGGCTGATGCAATCGACAAAGCGGAAGACCGTTCTCGTTTTGATAAAGCGATGAAGTCTATCGGCCTTGAGTGTCCTCGCGCAGATACAGCGAAGAGCATGGAAGAAGCTTACAAAGTTTTAGATATGGTTGGCTTCCCTTGTATCATTCGTCCATCGTTCACCATGGGTGGCACTGGTGGTGGTATCGCGTACAACAAAGAAGAGTTCGAAGAAATCTGTCGTCGTGGTCTGGACTTATCTCCGACCAACGAACTTCTTATCGATGAGTCGCTAATCGGTTGGAAAGAGTACGAAATGGAAGTCGTTCGTGACAAAGCGGACAACTGTATCATCGTATGTTCAATCGAGAACTTTGACCCAATGGGCATCCATACGGGTGACTCAATCACGGTTGCTCCAGCACAAACACTGACTGACAAAGAATACCAGCTTATGCGTAATGCATCGCTAGCCGTTCTACGTGAGATTGGTGTTGAAACAGGTGGTTCAAACGTACAGTTTGGTATCAACCCGAAAGATGGTCGTATGGTCATCATCGAGATGAACCCGCGTGTATCTCGCTCTTCTGCGCTAGCATCAAAAGCAACAGGCTTCCCAATCGCGAAAATTGCCGCGAAACTGGCTGTTGGCTTTACGCTAGACGAACTACAAAACGACATCACAGGTGGTGCAACACCTGCGTCATTTGAACCAACTATCGACTACGTCGTAACTAAGATCCCTCGCTTTAACTTCGAGAAATTTGCTGGTGCAAACGATCGTCTGACAACTCAGATGAAATCGGTTGGTGAGGTAATGGCGATTGGTCGTAACCAACAAGAATCTCTTCACAAAGCACTGCGTGGCCTAGAAGTTGGCGCAACTGGTTTTGATGAGATGGTCGATCTGGAAG
Source organism: Vibrio sp. 1159 (assembly GCF_033340395.1). Classification (NCBI taxonomy): domain Bacteria; kingdom Pseudomonadati; phylum Pseudomonadota; class Gammaproteobacteria; order Vibrionales; family Vibrionaceae; genus Vibrio; species Vibrio sp. 1159. Next base: position 361,706 of record NZ_JAWOWL010000001.1, read on the forward strand.
CGCCAGATGCACTGACTAAGATTCGTCACGAACTTAAAGAAGCAGGTGCAGAGCGTATCTGGTACATCGCCGATGCATTCCGAGCGGGTATGTCAGTCGACGGTGTGTTCAACTTGACTCAAATCGACCGCTGGTTCCTGGTTCAAATCGAAGAAATTGTAAAACTCGAAGAACAAGTCAAGGCGGGCGGCTACGCAGGTTTGACCAAAGAAGTGCTTCGTCAGATGAAACGCAAAGGCTTCTCTGATGCTCGCTTGTCTAAATTGCTTGGTGTCGCTGAAAGTGAAATTCGCCGTGCTCGTGAGCAGTTTGATATTCATCCGGTTTACAAACGTGTGGATACATGTGCAGCAGAGTTTTCTTCTGACACGGCTTACATGTACTCATCTTACGATGAAGAATGTGAAGCAAACCCAACAGACAAAGATAAGATCATGGTTCTTGGTGGCGGTCCAAACCGTATCGGCCAAGGTATCGAATTCGATTACTGTTGTGTTCATGCATCACTTGCGCTGCGTGAAGACGGTTACGAAACCATTATGGTTAACTGTAACCCAGAAACGGTATCTACTGACTACGATACGTCTGATCGTCTGTACTTCGAGCCAGTAACTCTGGAAGATGTACTGTCTATCGCTCGCGTTGAAAAACCAAAAGGTGTGATTGTTCAGTACGGTGGTCAAACGCCACTTAAACTGGCTCGTGCTCTAGAAGCGGCTGGTGTGCCAATCATTGGTACTAGCCCAGATGCTATCGACCGTGCGGAAGACCGTGAACGCTTCCAAGCCGCTGTTGACCGTTTAGGTCTACTTCAGCCAGAAAACGCGACAGTAACAACGATGGAGCAAGCGGTTGAGAAATCGAAAGAAATTGGCTTCCCATTAGTTGTTCGTCCATCTTATGTACTCGGTGGTCGTGCGATGGAAATCGTATACGACGAGCAAGACCTGCGTCGCTACTTCAACGAAGCAGTAAGCGTATCGAACGAGTCTCCAGTTCTGCTAGACCGTTTCTTGGATGATGCAACCGAAGTTGATATTGATGCTATCTGTGACGGTGAACGCGTCGTTATCGGCGGTATCATGGAGCACATCGAACAAGCGGGTGTTCACTCTGGTGACTCTGCATGTTCACTGCCTGCATACACGCTAAGTCAGGAAATTCAAGACAAGATGCGTGAGCAAGTTGAGAAGTTAGCATTCGAACTCGGTGTGCGCGGTTTGATGAACACGCAGTTTGCTGTGAAAGATAACGACGTTTATCTAATTGAAGTGAACCCTCGTGCTGCTCGTACGGTACCATTCGTATCGAAAGCGACAGGCGCTCCTCTAGCGAAAATCGCTGCACGTGTAATGGCGGGTCAATCTCTAGAGTCACAAGGCTTTACTAAAGAGATTATCCCTCCTTACTACTCAGTGAAAGAAGTGGTTCTGCCGTTCAACAAATTCCCTGGTGTTGACCCTCTATTGGGCCCTGAAATGCGCTCAACAGGTGAAGTAATGGGTGTGGGTGCAACGTTCGCAGAAGCTTACGCGAAAGCAGAGCTAGGTTGTGGTGCGGTTTATCCTGAAGGTGGTCGTGCGCTACTGTCTGTACGTGAAGGTGATAAAGAGCGTGTTGTTGACCTAGCTTCTAAGTTAGTGAAACTGGGTTACCAGTTGGATGCGACACACGGTACAGCTGTAATTCTGGGCGAAGCGGGTATTAACCCACGTTTGGTAAACAAAGTACACGAAGGTCGTCCACACATTCTTGACCGCATCAAGAACAACGAATACACCTACATCGTAAACACGGCTGCTGGTCGTCAAGCGATTGAAGATTCGAAAGTTCTACGCCGTGGTGCACTGGCTGAAAAAGTGAACTACACAACGACACTGAATGCAGCGTTCGCTACATGTATGTCTCATACTGCAGACGCAAAAGCGTCAGTAACTTCGGTTCAAGAGTTACACGCTAAAGTGAAAGCGAGTCTAGACGCGTAACAGATAAAAATCTGTAAGCTCATTAATCAGGGCTTACATGACAACCTCATTGCCCGCTCATTTGAGCGGGCTTTTTTATATCGAGGTTTTTCTAAAATGAAGAGCATTAAAGTGTGCTAGGAACGATTGGTATGCTTCGCTTTTGAAGATCATTAAGCTAATGATGGCAAGCAATGTACCCAAAGATGAAGAAATAGTACTACCATTTGCTACAACAAAATTAATGCTGCAAGTGAGAATGATAAAAGAGATAGTAAGTAAGTTTATTTTTGCAGCAACACTTAATCCTTTGCTTATTGTCAGAATGTTTGGAATGCATACAACAACAACCGTAATAGCTCCCAATGTAAGGAGGTAAGTATCTAGAGCAATGTGTTGAGTGAAAGAAAACCAGTCATTCCAAATGCTTAAGCTAATAGCCAGACCAATAGTCAATGCCAAGTATAAACATATACTTAGTGAGATGTTTGCTATGCTAATTGATTTAGTATTCAACTTTCAATTCCTCATAGATTCCAATAGCAAGATTTCTTAACTCTCCCGAATAACCGCTTCCTACTATGCTAATTGAGCCTCCAATTGCATCTAGAAGCTGATGAGAAATGGATGCGGATATTGTTGCTTGCGAATACCTCTTAGGAATTTCTCCTGACAACATTAGCTGTTTACGAGCTTTATTCGAAATGCTCGGAAGGTTTTTACGGATGATTTCTTTAGTTAATCTTGTTCTTTCTTGTCTGTTTAAGCCTTTTAGAATCTCGGGAACGCCTTTCTTAGTGGTTTGCTTAAGAGATTGAACCATTTTTATCGTTTGATATCCACTAGCGCCCGCTCCAGCTAAGGAGATGTAATCTAAAGCTTTAGTTGTATTTTGATACCACTCATTACTGTCTATATCCGATAATTTGTCTGGTGATTTAGATACCATACGGGTTCTTGCTACTCCAATAGCACATTGAGCTGTGGCAGCAACAGTAGCGGCGTGTGAGATATAGGACATAGTTACGCCCACAGGACCACTTACTGGTATTGTTAGCCCCGAACCAACTACCCCAATCCAGCCAATCGCTGCACCAATACAGCTAATGCTCGCTGATAGAAGCTCTTGATTGAATCTTGATTTTGACTCTTCCTGTTTTATTTTTTTTGCAAATTCTTGAGATGATTGTAATTTTATCGGTTCTCGTAGAATGATAAAGGTAGGATTGATATGGCATGTGGATTTAAAGTCTCTTAAGCGTACAACGGTGAATTTGTTATCAATATAAATTACACCCGCACCGCTAGTCTCTGGTTTAGCGTCAATAACGCTGAATAGCTGATTAATATTCACTATCTGTTCGATTTTTAAGCGTAATTGCTGTTCTTTTATTGATGGTCGAGTCAGTAAGGCTTCCATTATTTTCGTTTTTTATCAGATTAAATATTTCCTATTAAGACAGCATTTTCTTTTTCTATCAAAATATTAAGAGGCTCTTGAGGTGAGGCTCTATATTTGGATGTAATTGATATTTTTAATGTATCATTCTCTAGATTTATTAACTGATGAAAATTAGGAATAGATTGGTGTCTTGACTTTCCATTGGTAGTTTTGTGAATAAGTGCTACCGTTTCTTCCTCTTTGATACCTCTTCAAAAAGGAAGTGTAGTGGAAATCACGGTTGAAATTTTGTTGGCCTTATTTTTGGTTGCGACTGCCGCAGGCTTTATTGATGCGATGGCTGGTGGGGGAGGGCTCATTACGCTCCCTGCGCTTTTGGCTGCGGGGTTGAGTCCGACTCAAGCTCTAGCGACCAATAAGTTACAAAGTTCGTTTGGCAGTTTCTCTGCTAGCTGGTATTTCGTGCGTAACGGTATTGTTAGCTTAAAGGAAATGCGTTTTGCGATACTCTGCACTTTTATAGGCGCTGCAATCGGTGCCGAGGCTGTGCAGTTTATTGATGCTAGCGTACTCACCAGTTTGATCCCTGTTCTTTTGATAGCCATTTCCCTCTATTTTTTACTCGCGCCAAGTACGCGAAAAATCGATGGAGAACCAAAGTTATCTGAAGCGATGTTTGCGCTATGCATTGGTGGCGGGATCGGTTTCTATGATGGCTTTTTTGGCCCTGGGACTGGATCTATTTTTACTGTTTGTTTTGTTGCACTAGGTCACTTTTCTTTGGTCGAAGCCACAGCTAGAACCAAAATCCTCAATTTCACGTCAAACATTGCGGCACTACTCTTTTTTATCTTAGCTGGGTTGCCAGTGTGGAAGCTTGGCTTAACTATGGCTGTTGGCGGTTTTCTTGGTGCTCAGTTAGGGGCGAAGGTCGTGGTAAGTAAAGGGCAAAAATGGATTCGTCCTCTAGTTATAGTGATGTCGATGCTTATGGCAACGAAACTTCTTTGGCAACAACATCAGCAATGGATTCTGTCAGTGCTTTAACTCGCTCGCTACGATATGTGCTGTGACGTAAGCAGATATGTATTGGTCGAACTAACTGATCTAGCTCTTCAAAGTCATAGCAGAACTTAGGTGTGATATTAAGTATCGTTAGGATAGATTTAGGGATTAAAGCGGGAGCCATACCTCCCAAAGCCAGTTGTGCTGCCGCAGTATACGAATCCATTTCCATCAAAGGTTCGATTCCGTGTTTGGATAAAATAGCTTGTTGATATGTGTTGGCAGGGTTAGTTAGGTCATTGGTCAAAATAGCTTTAGGTAGTTGTGAAAGTGAATGTCGACTGACAATTGAGAAAGGTTCATCGGCGAGGTGAAGGCTCATTAATCCATGGTGAGGCGGTAAATAACCAGCACAGAATCCCAGTGTCGCTTTACCTGATTTCACATTCTCAATAATGCGTGGCGTATGATTGGTCGATATTCGTATGTACTGATCATGGGCAAAGTGTTCTGCCATGATCATGCTGAGGTATCCCGCCACTAAGGTTTCAGAGCAGTCCATTTTGATTAAAGAAGTGTCTTCTATTTGTTGTTGATCGTAGATTTTTCCTCTTAACTCATTGAACGTGGGTTCTATTGTGTTTATGAGGGCAAGGCCATCGGAGGTCAGCTTTATGTGCCGACCATTTGGCTCTATCAATTTTTTTCCTAACTTCTTCTCTAGATTTGAAATACGTTTACTCACGGCAGACTGACTAATATAGAGTTGACTGCCCGTGCGGCTCATGGTTTTTTCTTTACTGAGGATAAGTAACGTTTCAATACCTTCAAGCAACATAATGATTAATGAAAGTTAGGAATGGTTGAGATAATTTAGCGAATTGCCCAAGAATTGGCGAATCAAATGAGCATAAATGAGAGGAGCCGACACTTGGTCGACTCCATGATGAGTGATGTTGTTGGTGTTTAACGGTTAATGGCGAAAGTTGGCAGGGATAGATGCCAACGAATCGCACCGAGACGTATAATGAGCGTTGAGATTACACCAGCGAGTAAAGCCGTTGAGTGGTCATAACCCATGTTTACCGCCATCGTATGGAAGATGCCGCCAATAATACATGCCGTAGCATAGACTTCACTTCTTAATACCATAGGAACTTCGCGAGCCAACACGTCTCGTATAATGCCACCGCCACAGCCAGTAATAACCCCCATTATCACCGCGACCATCCCAGAAGCATTGTAGGCGAGTGCCTTTTCTACTCCTATTCCCACAAATACAGCGAGACCGATGGCATCACAAACGGGTAATACCCACCATGAGAGTCGCTTGGGTCTTCGAATAACAAGCATGGTTAGTAGACACGTAACAAATATCACCCATAAGTAAGTCGTATCTGTTATCCAAAATACGGGAGTGGCACCAAGCGCCATGTCTCGGATTGTTCCGCCACCTATAGCAGTCACACTGCCGAGCACGATAACGCCGAATGGATCCATTTTTAAACGGCCCGCCAGTAATACGCCAGAGATGGCGAAAACAGCGGTACCGAACAAATCGATCATATAAAGCAGCATGGAGTCCATGTTACTTAGTACCTTTAAATAGTGTGAGAAAAAATGGGCGGAAATTGTACGGTATTTGCCACGAAATCGTTAGCGTTTTTGACGAACGCTTTTAAAGTGCTCACACACTTCCTTGATCGCGTTCAATGTGCGTGGTGTCGGACGGTTAATCCAATCAGAGTTTAGGGACCAGATGTGTTTGTTTTTAAGGGCAAGAAGCTCATTACTCCACTCAGCCCACATACCATCGTTACTCATTGCGTGACGAGAAGTAAAAATAACCTCTGGCTGGCGAGTAATGACTTGTTCGATGCTAACTTGAGGATAAGGCGCGCTGGATGCGGCGAAAATGTTCTCACCACCGCAAAAAGTAAAGACTTCACTTGGCCAGTTCTTTCCAGCGACAGTGATGATAGGCTTTTCACTCAACTGATAAAAGTAACGAACTTTCTCGTTCGTGTTGTACTGTTCTTTTAGTGTACTCAGCTGCGTTCTAAAATCTTCAGCGGCCTTTTTTCCTACTTGTGGAGTTTCGCTGTATTGGCTGAGTTGCTCGATATTATTGGCGATATCTTCTAATGAACCTGTAGTGGAGTAATAGATAGGAATACCGAACTGTTTAATTTTCTCCAACTCTTTAGCGGGGTTTCCGGCTGGCCAAGCAATCACTAAGTCCGGTTGAAGAGCAATAATGCGCTCTAATTTAATTCCTTGATAATTTGAGACTCTTTCTAGCTGCTTTGCCTGTTCTGGATAATCGCTCATTTCGCTGACAGCAACAAGCTGCTCTCCTAGCCCTGCTGCAAAGGCAATTTCGGTGGCATGTGGAGCTAAACTTATAATGCGTTGAGCGGGTTGAGCGGGTTGAGCGGGTTGAGCGAAGGTCGCTGTCGAAACAAACAGCGTTAATGCGAAGCATAATTTATTCATCATAATCCTTGATAAATTATTCCTAAAAGCAAACTTTGGATTGCGATCCAAGCCAGGACGCGCCAAACGAGCAGCGTATGTATTTGTGAAAGGTGAATAGCCGATGGCGCAATGCGCCCACCGATTTTTGCGCGCTCTGCACGCACACCTTGATAGATAGCAGGGCCGCATAAAGACAGTTGTAGTTTGTGTCCGATAGTACATAACACCCAGCTAGGTCCTGGTAAGGGCCAAGACTTCGCTTGCTGTTGTATTCCAGAGAGCACATTACTTGTATTCTTTCCGGCAGCTAAAAGTATGGCAAAGAGACGAAGTGGAATAATATCCAGAGTAGCAACCAGTTGAATCACAGGTTTACCAAAGGGCAAATATTGGCGTCGGCTAGGGGACCACACTCGCGCTGATTCTGTTGTGAGTCGATACATTAGCGCACCAATACCACCTGTTAGTGCGTACCAAAATAGCACGCCGATCACGTTGCGGCTGTATCCCATAATCAGGGTTTCTGAGCCAGCTTTACCTATGCCAACGATCGAGAGGTTACCAGTGTCGCGATTAAGATATGGTTGCAGTAATGCTCGACATTGGGCTTTGTCTTCCGAAGAGATACTTGTGACGAGCTGTTTCGTTAACGTTTCGCTGTTGCGCCAGTCTAGCGCAAGGATCAATAGAACCAGTTCATATAAAGGGATTTGCCAAACAAATGGCTTTACTGCAATCAGTAATATCAAGCAAGGAAACAGCATCAAGCCTAGTGCAAGACTGCCTGAGATTACACTCTGTGAGTAATTGTGATTATTGTTCACTTTGTTAGCTAGCTGCTCTGCTAGCTTTCGCCATAAAGTGATGGGGTGCGCTGAATGGGGGATTGGCACTAAAAGGTGCAAGATCAGTGCACCCCACATAATGAGGAGCGCACCGTTGGCATAAAATGACTGAAAAACTTCTTCCATGAATGAGTCGTTTACTTAATGAGTTCCAGCATTTTGAATACCATTTCGGAAGAGCTTTTTGCTGCTAGAGGCAGGAACTCATCAAAGCTCATTGGTGATTCTTTATCAGCGACATCAGAGATTGCACGCACAACAACAAACGGTGTGTTGAATTGGTGACAAGTTTGAGCGATAGCAGATGCTTCCATTTCTACAGCGATAACAGACGGAAAGTGTTTACGAATAAACTCTTGACGCTCAGCAGTACAAACAAACGCATCGCCAGTACAAATTAGGCCGCGAACCGCATGAGTGTTTTCCATTTGTGCTAGGGCTTTTTCTGCTAAGTCCATTAGCTTGTCATCCGCTTTGAATGCAGCTGGTTGACCGGCCATTTGGCCAATTTCATAACCAAAAGCGGTTACGTCTGCATCGTGATGACGAACTTCTGTAGAGATAACTACATCGCCAAGGTTTAAGCTTGAATCGAAACCGCCAGCAGAGCCTGTGTTAATCACAACGTCTGGTTGGTATTCATCAAGAAGGATTGTCGTGCCCACTGCCGCTGCAACTTTACCGATGCCCGATTGTAGTACGACGACTTCGACATCGTTAATTTGACCAGAGAAAAACGTACAACCTGCTTTATTTACAGTTTTGCAGTTTGTAATTGCTTGCTTCAGGATGGTCACTTCTTGTTCCATCGCACCGATGATACCAACTTTCATAACACTCTCTTTAGGTAAATATTTTAGTTGGCCGAGAGTATAGCACTCCCCGTTGGCAGTTTTCTATTTGATGAGCTTAGCTTGAGTGAGCTTTTCTCGTAATTGATCGGCGCGCTTTCTGTTTACGCCAAAGTCAGAGTAGCCCACACGAGATTCCGAGCGCACAATCAGTTGGTCTCCTGCTATTTTTAGTTCGAGGTCATCCACGAAGCGCATGATTTTAGATGTGCACTCGATACGAAGGTAGTTGCTTTCTTTCACCGCGGTTTTCGCGCCTGGCAGTTCAAGCGCAACTTGCTCAATAGCGTCGATGTTCGCTGAATCAACTAAGATAAATGGCGTTAGGTTGTATTTTTCTCGCGTGTCTTGGGTGGAGACGCAGTTTGGTTTGTCACCACAAGGTGATTGAGAACGATCCGTCATGGTTGTGACTCCTTGGCTACAAGCGGTTAAGCCGAGCAAAGTAATGGAAAGGAGAGCGGCTTTTTTCATTATATTTACTCTTATAATTTTGTTTCTAATTATATGGATACAAAAGAAAAAGGATCCAATAACAGGACCCTTTTTGTGAGGTTAGCTGAGATTAAACTTCGAGGTAATCGAGAATGCCTTCTGCCGCTTTTCGTCCTTCATCAATTGCGGTTACGACAAGATCAGAACCTCGTACCGCATCGCCGCCCGCGAAGATCTTTTCATTGCTGGTCTGGAATTGGAACTCTTGCTTCGCAGGGGCTTTGATACGACCCCACTGATCCAAATCGACATCAAACGGTGCTAACCAGTCCATTTTGTGCGGCTGGAAACCAAACGCCATGATAACAACGTCTGCTGGTAGAACGTGCTCGCTGCCTTCAACGGGCTCTGGGCGTCGGCGACCCGCTTCATCAGGTTCACCAAGTGCGGTTTTCACCACTTTGACCCCCGAGACTTTGCCTGACGCATCCACTTCAACTCCCAAAGGCTGAAGGTTGAACATGAACTTCACGCCTTCTTCCTTTGCGTTTTTTACCTCGCGACGAGAGCCCGGCATGTTGGCCTCATCACGACGATAAGCACAAACTACGTTGGAGGCACCTTGGCGAATTGAGGTACGAACGCAGTCCATTGCTGTATCACCACCACCCAGTACGACGACTTTCTTTCCTGCCATATCGATAAAGGGTTGGTTACTCTCAAGATCCATGACTTTGTAGGTGTTCGAAACTAAAAATGGCAGCGCGTCATACACACCCGGCGCATCTTCATTATCTAGACCAGCACGCATGTATTTATAGGTGCCAACGCCCAAGAAAACAGCATCGTATTCATCAAGTAGCTCTTGCATTTGGACATCTTTGCCTACTTCCATGTTCATGCGGAACTCGACGCCCATTTCAGTGAACACACGGCGGCGGTTTTCCATCACGCCTTTTTCAAGCTTGAAGGAAGGAATACCGAAGGTCAGAAGGCCTCCAATTTCAGGGTAGCGGTCAAACACGACTGGCTTAACGCCATTGCGCACTAGGATATCCGCGGCAGCCAAGCCAGCTGGGCCTGCTCCAATGATTGCGACCTTTTTATCGGTCCACTCCACCTTGGACATATCTGGCTTCCAGCCCATTTCAAACGCTTTGTCGGTAATGTACTTTTCTATGTTACCGATGGTGACGGCACCAAAGTCATCATTAAGCGTGCATGAACCTTCACATAGGCGGTCTTGAGGACAAACGCGCCCACATACTTCCGGTAGGCTGTTGGTTTGATGCGATAGTTCAACCGCTTCAAGAATACGACCTTCATTGGCAAGTTTTAACCATTGAGGGATGTAGTTGTGGACTGGGCATTTCCATTCACAATATGGGTTGCCACAATCTAAGCAGCGATCCGCTTGTGCAGTCGCCTGTTGTTTAGTGAACGGTTCATAGATTTCAACGAACTCGATCTTACGAACTTTGATAGGCTTTTTCGCAGGATCTACACGCTGCACATCGATAAATTGATAAACGTTCTGGCTCATGATTCAAACATCCTCCATGATTACTGTGCTTGAACACGCAGCTCTGCGGCACTGCGGCTCTGGTGACCAAGTAGCGTGCGAAGATCTGCCGCTTGTGGTTTCACCAAATAGAACTTTGGAATCCATTCATCAAAGTTCGCCAAAATATTTTCAGCATGACTCGACCCTGTTTCTTCAAGGTGTTCCGCAATTAGGCCACGCAAATGTTCTTGGTGGATGTAAAGATCGGACAATGAGATAGCTTCGACAGACTCAGTATTAACTCGACCTTCAAAGCTTTGGTTCTCATCCAGAACATAGGCAAAGCCTCCAGTCATACCCGCGCCAAAGTTCACACCTGTCGCACCAAGAATGGCAACAATACCGCCAGTCATGTACTCACAAGCGTTATCGCCAGCACCTTCAATGACGGCTATCGTACCTGAGTTTCGTACGCCGAAACGCTCACCTGCTTTACCGGCTGCAAATAGTTTACCGCCGGTCGCGCCGTACAGACAGGTGTTACCAATGATGGTTGCTTCATTACACTTAAATGCAGTGCCAAGGTGAGGTTTGATAACCACTTTACCACCCGCCATGCCTTTGCCCACGTAGTCGTTCGCATCGCCCGTGAGGTAAAGCTCTACACCACCTGCGTTCCAAACACCAAAGGACTGGCCTGCGGTGCCGTCAAGATAGATTTTGATAGGGGAAGCCGCCAACCCTTGGTTGCCATAGCGTTTTGCTATTTCGCCAGATAAGCGTGCACCAACAGAACGATCAGTGTTGATGACATTGTAGAAGAAACTTGCCGATTGACTGTTTTCGACCGCATGCATGGCATCATCAACGATCTTTTGGTTGAGCTCAGCTTTATCAAACGGTTTGTTTGGCTCTGTCCAAAATAGCGGATGGCCCTCAGGTGATACTGGAGCTTCTAGAATATTGGATAGATCCAGCTTGGTCTGTTTCGCTGTAAATCCCTCTACTGCCTCAAGTAAATCGGTACGACCAATCAAGTCCGTCAGCTTTTCAACGCCAAGTTCGGCGAGTAATCCGCGCACTTCGTCTGCCAGGCCGATGAAGTAATTCATCACCATTTCTGGTAGACCTTTGAAGTATTCTTTACGCAGTGTCTCGTCTTGAGTCGCAACCCCAGTTGCACAGTTGTTGAGGTGACAAATTCGTAGGAACTTACAACCCATAGCGACCATTGGCGCAGTACCAAAACCGAAGCTTTCTGCACCTAAAATTGCGGCTTTAACTACGTCTAAACCAGTCTTTAGACCACCGTCTACCTGTAGGCGGATCTTATGACGCAGACCATTAGCAACCAGAGCTTGTTGTGTCTCTGCCAACCCCAACTCCCAAGGGCTACCAGCGTATTTTACCGAAGTTAATGGGCTTGCTGCGGTACCACCGTCGTAACCCGAAATGGTAATAAGATCAGCGTAAGCCTTGGCTACACCCGTTGCGATGGTGCCGACACCTGGCTCGGAGACGAGTTTTACCGAAACCAGCGCATTCGGGTTGACTTGTTTAAGGTCGAAGATCAGCTGGGCCAAATCTTCAATCGAATAGATATCGTGATGCGGAGGAGGGGAGATCAGAGTCACGCCTTGTACCGAATAACGCAGTTTTGCGATTTCTGCGGTGACTTTGTGTCCTGGTAGCTGTCCACCTTCACCCGGTTTCGCACCTTGTGCCACCTTGATTTGCAGTACATCCGCATTAGTCAGGTAATGCGGCGTTACACCAAATCGGCCAGAAGCAATCTGTTTGATACGTGAGTTACGCTCAGTACCGAAACGGCGAGGATCTTCACCGCCTTCACCCGAGTTAGAGTAACCACCAAGACGGTTCATCGCCGTTGCAAGTGCTTCATGCGCTTCTGGGCTAAGTGCGCCAATGGACATTGCCGCTGAGTCAAAGCGTTTGAACAGTTCAGTGCGTGGTTCTATTTGCTCAAGTGGAAGCGGTGAGTCTGATTTTTTCAGCGACATTAAGTCACGCAGCATGGCAACAGGGCGTTGGTTTACCTGCTTAGCAAAGCTCTGATAGTCGTTACTTTCGCCAGATTTAACGGCCTGTTGCAGCGTGCCGACAACATCCGGGTTGTAAGCATGATACTCACCGCCATGGACGTACTTTAACAAGCCGCCATGATCAATCGATTTGCGTTTAGCCCATGCTTTACGAGATAAGTTTGTAAGATCTTGCTGGAAGTCGTCAAAATTCGCGCCTTCAATTCGAGTTGTGACGCCTTTAAAACACAGATCGACCACACCTTGGCTCAAGCCAACTGCTTCAAATAGTTGTGAGCAGCGGTAAGAGGCGATGGTTGAGATCCCCATTTTCGACATGATCTTGTACAGGCCTTTGTTGATGCCGTATTGGTAGTTTTGCATCACATCGCGGTAGTCTTTCTCTAGTGCTTTATCATCAATCAGTTTACCTAACGCTTCATAAGCAAGGTATGGGTAAACCGCAGTGGCACCAAAACCAAGTAAGACGGCAAATTGGTGTGGATCACGGGCTGTTGCGGTTTCGACAACAATGTTGGCATCGCAACGTAAGTTCGCGTCAATCAGACGAGTTTGAACGGCGCCGACTGCCATTGCTGCAGGAATTGGCAGCTTGCCTTTGACTAAAGCGCGATCTGAAAGCACGACTAGAACCGTGCCTTCACGCACCACTTGTTCTGCTTGCTCACACAGATCATCAATGGCTTGTTTGAGATCTTTCTGTTGTGGATCGTAGTTGATATCGAGAATGGTATTACGGTAATGATCGTCACTCAGCTCTAGTAGTTGCTGCATGTCTGAATAGAGCAGTACTGGAGAATCAAAGGTTACACGATGCGCGTGGCCATCGGTTTCACAGAAGACGTTCATCTCCTGGCCGATGCTGGTCGCCAGCGACATGACGTGTTTCTCACGCAGTGGATCGATTGGTGGGTTGGTGACCTGCGCGAACTTCTGACGGAAGTAATCAGTCACCAAGCGCTCTTTCGAAGAAAGAACCGCCATCGGGGTGTCATCACCCATCGAACCGACGGCTTCTTGCCCCATATCACCGAGGACACGCAATACTTGATCGACTTCTTCATTGCTCATAGCAAACTGCTTTTGATAAGTCTTAAGCAAGTCTTCATCAAAGCTGCGCTCACCTACTTGATCTTCAGGCAGCTGAGAGAACGGTGTTAGTTTGCGAACGTTGTTCTCCATCCATTCGCGATAAGGGTGACGAGATTTCAGGTCATTATCGATCTCGCTAGATTGCCAAAGCTTACCTTTACGAGTGTCGATGACGAGCAATTCCCCCGGACCTACACGACCTTTTTTGGCAACTTCATCTGGGGCGTAATTCCAAATCCCTACCTCAGACGCCAGAGTGATCAACTTGTCTTTGGTAATTACATAACGCGCAGGACGTAGACCGTTTCGGTCTAGGTTACAAGCAGCATAACGACCATCGGACAGTACGATACCTGCTGGGCCATCCCATGGTTCCATGTGTTTGGAGTTGAAATCGTAAAACGCACGCAAATCCGGATCCATGTCAGGGTGGTTTTGCCATGCTGGCGGCACAAGCATACGCATGGCACGGAAGATATCCATGCCGCCAGCTAAAAAGAGATCTAGCATATTATCTAGGCTAGACGAGTCTGAGCCTGTCTCGTTCACAAACGGTGCTGCAGTTTGTAGGTCAGGCAGCAGTGGTGACGAGAACTTGTAAGCACGAGCGCGTGCCCATTGTCGGTTACCTTCAATGGTATTGATCTCACCATTATGAGCAAGGTAGCGGAACGGTTGAGCTAATGGCCAACGCGGTTGAGTGTTGGTAGAAAAACGCTGGTGGAACAGACAGATAGCAGATTCCATACGTAGATCGGCAAGATCAAGATAAAAGCGCGGTAAGTCCGCAGGCATGCATAGGCCTTTGTACACCAAAACTTGAGTCGACAAGCTACAGATGTAGAAATCCGGATCTTCGGTGATTTGTTTCTCGATGCGACGGCGTGCGATGTAGAGACGACGTTCAATGTCACGCTCGCGCCAACCTGCCGGTGCAGAGATAAAGACTTGCTGAATATTTGGAAGCGAGTTGGCCGCAATTGGACCGAGTACTTCTGAATTAGTTGGTACTTCACGCCAACCAGCCACAGTTAGCGTCTCTTGCGCCAGTTCTTTGTTGACGATGTCTTTAGCGAGTTGAGCTTTGACTGGATCTTGGTTGAAGAAAATCATCCCTACGGCGTATTGCTTGCCAAGGTTGAAACCATTTTCTTCGGCAATAAGACGTAAATAGGAATCGGGCTTTTGTAATAGAAGACCACAACCATCACCAGTTTTACCATCGGCGGCGATACCACCACGGTGAGTCATGCGGTCAAGTGCAGAAATTGCTGTACGTACCAGCTTGTGGCTTTGTTCGCCTTCCATATGCGCGATCAAGCCAAATCCACAGTTGTCTTTCTCAAGACTTGGATCATAAAGAGCCATTGCAATTCTCCCTTTGCTTATCCGTCATCCCGACAGATATATCAACACTGCTTACGTTGATATCGATGACTAACTATGCGTCATCTTTATAGCTTTATGTATAATTATTCAGTAAAAGTTGTGAAATATTTAACATTTTTTGAGTGTTTTATTTTCATCAACTTCACAAGCTATAGCTTATTGTAAAAAAGGTCAAGTTATTAGTGGATCATCACGTGAATATGCGATTTACCATTTAATAAGCTAAAATAGTTTAATAATTTCAAATAGATAGAAAATTGATTGTTACAAAAAAGTAACATTTGATTCTGTGGGAGATAAAAAAGACCAGCATAAAATGCTGGTCAAAATAGAAAGATTGGAAGGAATTGTTTTCTTTCTTCACCGATAGCCATCGATATTGCTGATGGCTATTAGGCAATTGAAAGAGAGAAGCATGACTGCTTCGTTAAGCAGAAAGCATCAGTGAATCTGCTTTTGCTTCTAGGTTTGTGCCACCCATTAAGTAATCATCGATAGCACGGGCACATTCACGGCCTTCGTTGATACAACGAACCACCAAAGATTGGCCTGTTCGCATATCACCAGCAGCAAATACACCTTCTTGGTTTGTAGCAAAACCTTGAGTTGCTACGTTACCACGATCATCTAGCGCGATATCCAGTTGAGCAAGTACGCCTGTTGGTTCAGGGTGTAGGAATCCCATCGCTAGAAATGCCATATCACATGGAATCACACGCTCGCTGCCTTCTACTTCTTTGAAGCTTGGGCGCTCGCCTGGTT
This sequence comes from Vibrio sp. 1159, assembly GCF_033340395.1. Taxonomy (NCBI): domain Bacteria; kingdom Pseudomonadati; phylum Pseudomonadota; class Gammaproteobacteria; order Vibrionales; family Vibrionaceae; genus Vibrio; species Vibrio sp. 1159. The sequence continues at coordinate 377,496 of NZ_JAWOWL010000001.1, forward strand.
TTGCATCTTGCCAAACGATATCAGCAAGACGAAGGCCTGTGACTTCACCTTTGTCATTTCCGATGAACTCTTTGGTCAGGATGTTCCAGTGACGATCGACACCTTCTTCATGAGAGGTCGAAGTACGTAGGATCATTGGGTATTGAGGCCAAGGCATATTGGCTGGGCGCTTCTCTGGTGGAATCGGCATGATTTCCACTTGAGTTACGCTTGCTGCGCCGTGACGGTTTGACGTACCTACACAGTCTGAACCGGTATCACCACCACCGATGACAACCACATGTTTACCTTTTGCGTGAATCTCTTCCGTTTTCAGGTCCATGTTATTTGCACGGCGGTTGTTTTGACCTAGGAATTCCATTGCGAAGTGAACGCCTTTGAGCTCACGACCCGGAACTGGCAAATCACGTGGAACTGTTGAGCCTCCCGTCAGTAGAACCACATCGAATTCTTGACGCAGTTGCTGAGCATTTACATCAACACCGACGTGTTGGTTTACTTTAAACTCAATGCCAGCTTCTGCCATTAGATTGATCTTGCGATCAATGACTTCCATGCTCAGTTTAAAGTCTGGGATACCAAAACGTAGCAGACCGCCCACTTTCTCGTCTCGCTCGAATACTGTCACGGTATGGCCTGCGCTGTTTAGCTGCTCAGCAGCCGCAAGACCAGCAGGTCCAGAACCAATGATCGCCACCGTTTTACCAGTGCGAGAACGTGGTGTTTTTGGTTTGGCGTACCCTTCACGATACGCCGTTTCTACGATAGTTTTTTCGATATTACAGATAGTGATTGGGTCTTGGTTGATACCAAGAACACAAGCACTTTCACATGGAGCAGGGCAAACACGACCAGTGAACTCTGGGAAGTTATTGGTTGAGCTTAGAATGTTCCAAGCTTCTTCCCAGCTATCACGATAAACCGCATCGTTAAACTCTGGGATGATGTTACCGATAGGGCAGCCGTTATGACAAAACGGCACACCACAATCCATACAACGAGAAGCCTGAGTATTGATCTTGTCACCAAACTCCTCGTTCAGAACGAACTCTTTGTTGTTCTTGATGCGTTCAGCTGGGTCGATCTTCTGTGGTAGTTCACGACCATGCTCTAAAAATCCAGTAGGCTTACCCATTATACGGCCTCCACTTGAGTTTCGTTTCCTTGAGACAGTGCTTCAGCTTTGCGTTTTTGAAGAACCGCTTTATAGTCACGCGGCATTACCTTAGCCATAGAGGCTAGGCTAGCTTCAAAATTGTCTAGGAAAGACTGAGCGACTTCACTTCCTGTGAATTGAACATGCTTAGTTAGCATGTCGAGTAATAGATCTCTGTCTTCTTTCTCGATTGGATCTAAGTCTACTAACTCTGGGTTCAGTTTTGACTCAAAGTCACCTGATTTATCCCATACGTAAGCCACGCCACCACTCATACCTGCGGCAAAGTTACGACCTGTTGACCCAAGGATGATGGCTGCACCGCCAGTCATGTATTCACAACCGTGGTCACCGACGCCTTCTACTACTACTTTCGCGCCTGAGTTACGAACACAGAAACGTTCACCAGCCATACCACGAATGAAAGACTCACCCGAAGTTGCACCGTAGAAGCACACGTTACCAACCACGATGTTGTCTTCCGCGACAATGCTTGATTTCGCATCTGGATAAAGTACTAAAGTACCGCCGGATAAGCCTTTACCCCAGTAGTCGTTCGCGTCGCCTTCCACTTCGAACTTCACGCCCTTAGCTAGGAATGCGCCGAATGACTGACCTGCAGAACCTTTGAACTTCACGTTCATTGGCTGAGGTAGACCTGCATCTTTGTACACTTTCGAGATTTCGTTCGACAACATGGTACCTGCAGAGCGGTCCGTGTTGACGATAGGGAACTCGGCATTCACCGCTTCGCCTTTCTCTAGTGCAGGAATCGCTGCTTGAATCAGCTTACGGTCTAGCACTTCTTCTAGGTTGTGATTCTGCTGAGCTTGGTTGAATACACCGTCCGCTTCGCGTGGTTGCTCAACGTGGAGAACAGGAGACAGATCTAGGTTCTTGTATTTCCAGTGAGAAATGTCTTGGCGAATCTTCAGCTTCTGACCTTGACCGACCATTTCATCGATAGTGCGGAAGCCAAGCTCAGCCATGATTTCACGTAGACCTTGTGCCATGTATTGGAAGAAGGTAACGACGTCTTCTACGCGGCCATCAAAGCGCTCGCGAAGCGTCTTGTTCTGAGTCGCGATACCAACAGGACAAGTGTTCTTATGACACTTACGCATCATGATACAACCTTCAACCACTAATGCTGCGGTTGCTACGCCCCATTCTTCTGCACCAAGTAGTGTTGCCACTGCAAGGTCGCGAGGTGTCTTCATCTGACCATCTGCTTGAACCACGATACGGTTACGTAGACCGTTCTTCAGTAGCGTTTGGTGCGTTTCTGCCAAGCCAAGTTCCCAAGGAAGACCGGTATGGCGGATTGAAGACATTGGTGATGCACCTGTACCGCCGTCGAAACCTGCGATTAGTACAACGTCCGCTTTCGCTTTCGCTACACCAGAAGCGATCGTACCTACGCCTGCTTCTGATACCAGCTTCACGTTTACACGGCCTGCGCGGTTCGCGTTCTTCAAGTCGTAGATAAGCTGAGCCAAATCTTCGATTGAGTAGATATCGTGGTGTGGTGGTGGCGAGATAAGGCCAACGCCCGGAGTCGAGTGACGCGTTGCACCGATCCAGTCATCTACTTTATCGCCTGGTAGCTGACCACCTTCACCTGGCTTCGCACCTTGAGCCATTTTGATTTGCAGCTCTTCAGCGTTAGTTAGGTAGTAAGAGGTTACGCCGAAACGACCTGAAGCCACCTGCTTGATTGCAGAGCGTTCCCAATCGCCGTTCTCTTTGCGCTCGAAACGCATTGGGTCTTCACCACCTTCACCAGAGTTCGATTTCGCGCCAAGACGGTTCATCGCAACAGCTAGTGTGGAGTGTGCTTCGTAAGAAATAGAACCGAATGACATAGCGCCCGTCGCGAAGCGTTTCACGATGCTTTCAATTGGTTCGACTTCGTCGATAGAGATAGAACCTGCTGGGTTCTTAATGAATTCTAGCTGGCTACGCAGAGTTACTGCGTTGTCACCTTGTTTATCTACGGCTGTCGCGTACTGCTTGAACTGATCGTAGTTCTTGTTGCGCGTAGACTCTTGCAGTAGAGAAATGGTTTCTGGGTTGAATAGGTGCTTCTCACCACGCTGTTTCCATTGGTAAACACCACCAACATCCAGCATTTGAATTGGGATTTCGCGTTGTGGGTAACCGATGCGGTGACGGATCAGCACTTCTTTGGCGATATCATCAAGGGTGAGACCTTGGATACGAGAAACTGTACCTGTGAAGTATTTGTCTACCACGGATTTATGGATGCCCAAGGCTTCGAAGATTTGCGCACCATGGTACGACTGTAGCGTTGAGATACCCATCTTCGAGAAGATCTTCAGAAGACCGCCATTGATCGCTTTACGGTAGTTGTTGAACAGATCACGAGGGTTCGCTTCTGGATCCAACTTCTTCGTACGTTGAAGTTCAATGATGGTTTCAATCACTAGGTAAGGGTTAACCGCATTCGCACCGTAACCAAGTAGCGTTGCAAAGTGGTGCGTTTCACGCGCGTCACCAGTTTCAACCACGATGTCACACTTCGCACGTAGACCTTTACGGATCAAGTGGTGGTGCACTGCGCCAACTGCCAGCATTGCTGGAATCGCCGCGTGGTTTGAATTCACTGCGCGGTCAGTGAGTAGGATGATTGAGTAACCATCGATAACCGCGTCTTCTGCGTATTGGCAGATACGTTTTAATGCACGCTCAAGTTTGCCTTGATCTTCACTAGCTTGGAATACGATATCCAACGTTTTCGCTTGTAGGTGCTCGTTATCGATCGCACGCAGTTTTTCAAGCTCTGAGTTCGCCAGAACCGGCGATTCTAATTCGACTTTCTGACAGTGAAGTGGTGTTTCAGTCAGAAGGTTTTGGTCTTTACCCAAGTAAGTGTTCAGCGACATAACCATACGCTCACGGATCGGGTCGATCGGCGGGTTGGTTACCTGTGCAAACAGCTGCTTGAAGTAGTTTGAAAGGTGCTGAGACTGATGAGATAGAACCGCAAGAGGCCAGTCGGCACCCATTGCTGATAATGGCTCTTTCGCGTCATTCGCCATTGGAACGATGATTTCGTTCACTTCTTCAGTGCTTACGCCAAACGCTTGTTGGCGGTGTAGAAGGTGTTCTGGCTTAGGTTGGCTGAACTGGTTGCTCGCATCTGGCAGCTTCTTCAAGCTCAGTAGGTTTTCTTCTACCCATTTCTCGTAAGGCTGTGCCGTTGCGATGGTGTCTTTCACTTCTTCATCGGAGATGATGCGACCTTGCTCTAGGTCTGCAACGAAGATACGACCCGGTTGTAGACGACCACGGAACTCTACGTTCTCTGGTTCAATATCCACAACACCAGATTCAGATGCCATCACTAGGAAGTTATCTTTGGTCACTGTGTAGCGAGAAGGGCGCAGACCGTTACGGTCTAGTGTCGCACCAACTTGAACACCATCAGTAAAACATACTGAAGCAGGACCATCCCATGGTTCCATGATGTTCGCGTGGTACTGATAGAACGCGCGACGTTTAGGATCCATGTTTTTGTTTTCTTGCCATGCTTCCGGGATCATCATCATCAATGCGTGTGGCAGGCTGCGACCAGAAAGAACTAGGAGCTCAAGTGCCATATCGAAGTTAGATGAATCCGAGCTGCCTTCCTGACAGATTGGAAGAAGCATGTCGATTTCAGCCTGAGTAAACAGGTCTGATTCTAGGATTGCTTCACGGGCTTTCATCCAGTTCAAGTTACCGCGAACTGTATTGATTTCACCGTTGTGGGCAATGTAACGGAAAGGCTGTGCAAGACGCCATTTCGGGAAGGTATTGGTAGAGAAACGAGAGTGTACCAGTGCCAGTGCAGTCACCATGGTCGGGTTTTGTAGATCAAGGAAGTACTGAGGTACTTGCTCGGTCGTTAACTGACCTTTGTACACCAATGTCTTGTAAGACATGGAGTTAATGTAGAAGTCGTCACCAATGTTCGAAACGCTTTCTAGGCAAACACGTACAGTATAGTTACGAAGTACGTACAGTTTGCGCTCTAGCTCTTCAGGTGTGATGCCCGGGCCACCAGAGATAAACACATGCTCAAACTGAGGCTCTGTGCTTAGTGGGTCTGCACCGATCATTGAGTTATCGGTTGGCAATACGCGGTAGCCGATAACTTCAAGATCTAGACGTTGTGCGTTACGTTCTAGAATGTCACGGCATTGCTCGCGTTTGTATTCGTCTTTCGGGAAAAGAACGACACCAACACCATACTTTTCAAACGAAGGCAGTTTAATGCCTAGCTTAACGGCTTCTTCTAATAGGAATTCATGAGGTTTTTGTAGCAAGATACCCGCACCATCACCGCTGCATGGGTCACAACCTTGACCACCACGGTGTTCCATGCGAGCCAGCATATCCAATGCTTGAGTCACTACTTCATGAGATTTACGGTTTTTAAGGTGAGCAACAAAACCGATACCACAAGCGTCATGCTCCAGTTCCGGAGTGTACAGACCCTGTGGATTTTGCTCTCTATCTACCATAGATACATCCTTCCAGTTCAATGTCGACGCAAAAGTACCGGGCAGCAAATACTACCTAGACTATTGATTACGTCTTGTCCTTTATATTTATTATCGCCACCGATCTAGGTTGACCGGTCTTGATTCCTTTCCGTATCTCGCAGGAAAAGTTTTGCGAGAAAAACAATCCTTGGTGGTATCCCTTTATTTATTATCACTATCTGGTGATTTATATAGGTAGGAGTGGGATAACACCGACAAATCCCGCAGTGTGCTTTGTAATAAAAGTCACAAAAATAACGGGGTTGTGTAAGTATCCTACAATTTTGTCACTTCAGAATGCAATGAAAAACTCGGCGTTGTGACCCAATTTTTTCGTTTAATTATGCATTTTTAGTTTAACATTTACGCAACATGAACGATTTTTGTCTTTAATTATGCAAGTTTATTGATTTTGACCCGCATGATGGGTGTTTGAATTGATTAATATTGTGTGTTTTTTCTTGCAGGGATGTAATTTATTTACACAGATCGTAGTGAGATTGATTACGATTTATTGTTGGTGAGAATTTATGCAGTTACATGAGTTGGTCAATACAATCGGCCAAGATCTTCAGCGTCGATACGGTGAAAAGGTTCATAAGTTAACATTGCACGGTGGATTTAGTTGCCCTAACCGCGATGGCACGATTGGTCGGGGAGGATGTACATTTTGCAATGTTGCTTCGTTTGCAGATGAAGAAGTCCAGATAAAAAGCATTCACGAACAGTTAAAAGATCGCGCAGGTGAAATTCACAGAGCGAAGAGGTATCTCGCTTATTTTCAGGCCTACACCAGTACCTATGCCGAGGTACAAGTTCTCAAAAACATGTATGAGGAAGCACTAAAGGCTGCAGACATGGTTGGTCTTTGTGTGGGGACGCGTCCTGATTGCGTCCCTGATGCGGTATTGGATTTACTGTCGGGCTATGTACAGCAAGGTTATGAAATTTGGCTAGAACTAGGTCTTCAAACCGCCAACAATGACACCCTCAAACGTATCAATCGTGGTCATGACTTTGAGTGTTATGCCGAAATCACTAAGCGTGCTCGAACACTCGGAATCAAGGTTTGTACTCACTTAATTGTGGGTTTACCCAAAGAAACCCGCGCCGAAAATATTGAAACGCTGCAAAAAGTGTTGGCCGTGGGAACGGATGGCATCAAGTTACATGGCTTGCATATTGTCGAAGGTAGCACCATGGCGAAAGCTTGGCGTGCTGGAAAGCTAGAAGCCCCTGAATTAGAAGAATATGTTGCGATCGCCAGTGAAATGATTCGTATGACACCACCAGATGTGATTTATCATCGCGTTTCATCAGCAGTCAGGAGGCCCACGTTATTATCGCCTCTGTGGTGTGAAAACCGTTGGCTAGCGATGACGGAAATTGGTCGAGATCTCAGTGCTCATGGTGCTCAAGGGAGTCTTACGGGGAATACCTTTATCTATACTAAACCGGAATTAATAGCAGATCGCTCAATAAATAACTGATATATTTTAACCAGTGTTCTTTGAAGGTTTAAACGATGGATCAGTTACTCAATTGGCTTTGGGGTGGTCAAGGCGGTTATGGCTATGTCGTCTTGTTATTAATCGCAGGCGTGTGCGCGTTAGCACTGATCTATTTGCACTTTCAGACGTCACTTAAGCAACTAGTAACGGATTCTCCCTATCCAGTCATAGTGGTGGACACTAGCCATGCTCAGCTCTTGCTATCTAACCAGGCTGCGATGCAGTTATTAGGCATTCGCTCTTTGGGAACGGGGTATTTGTATCCTGCTTTATTCGATATTCATGAGCTTGAGCAGTTTCTCGATCGCTTCTCTAGTCGTCATTTTCGTCAGCAGGCTTTTGACTGGCGACTATCTGATAGTGAATCTATTAAAGTGGAGCTGTCAGGCAGAAAGAGTTTATTGCGCAATCATCGAGTTTGGATTCTTTATGCTCAGCCATATCAAGCCACTCACCAAGAGCAGCAACAAGAACTTGCACAATTAATCATCGCACGTTCGGCATTAGACTCACTTTCAGAGCTGATTTGTACCCAAGACCGCCAAGGCAATCTGTTAACGACCAATCGAGCATTTGATCAATTCTGGCAAGGGCGAAGGGAAGAAGCTTGCGCATCCAAGACCTTGGGTGAGATGACCAGAAAAAGCGAACGTAAATGGACAACGGATCCACAAGGTCGAAGTTGCTTACTGGAAGTCAATCAAAACTCTCTTGTTTCGCCGAGTGGTGAGCTTATCGGTACGCTGTCTATTAGTCATGACGTGACTGAATGGCACAAGATGCAACAGAATCTGCGAGATGAAATGGAGCGTCGCAAAGATACAGAGGTGGCGCTAGCGCAAAGAGATACTATCTTACAAACGATTCTGGATGCCAGTCCGGACTCTATTGGTATTTTCAATGAGAACATGGTCTATCAAGCGTGTAATCAGCCTTTTGTTAAGGCGTTAGGAATTTCAAAAATTTCTGATTTGATAGGTAAGCGCCTCCAAGACGTGATTCCTAAAGAGATGTACGCGCGCTTAGCAGACAGTGACTTAGAAGCATTACGCCAGTTAGAGCCAGTTCGATACATAGATAAAGTCGTGAGTAGTGATGGTAAAAGTACGTGGTTTGATGTGGTGAAATCGCCTTTTAAAGATAAAGCATCAGGAACGAATGGTGTGCTGATCATGGCGCGTGATATTTCTGAGCGTTATCTTGCAGAACAAAAGTTGGAAAAAGCCAACCTAGAGTTAGAAAAATTGAGCTTTATGGATAGCTTAACTCAAGTATCGAACCGACGCCGTTTCGATGAACAACTGCAGGTATTGTGGTACCACCATGCTAGAGAAAAGCTGCCGCTCACCATCATGTTATGTGACATCGACTTTTTCAAAGATTACAACGACTGTTACGGTCACCAACAAGGTGATGAAGCGTTAGTCAGTGTTGCTACCGTGTTTACACAAGTCATCAATCGTTCTTCGGATTGTGTTGCGCGTTATGGTGGCGAGGAGTTTGGTTTTATCTTGCCGAATACCACCACGGAAGGTGCGCGCAACGTAGCACAGCGTATTCATGAGAAAATTCTACAGCTTGATATGGAACACGACAGTTCAGAAGCATCTGAACGCCTTACCGTCAGTATCGGTCTGGTCTCTTACATTCCTCAGCATGGTGATGAACCCGAAATGGGCATCGCTATGGCTGACAGTGCGTTATATCAAGCTAAAGCTGATGGACGTAATCGCACTTGTATTCACCCCAGTTCTTGCTAACGCTTTGTGACCGCTTGCTCTAAGTTGATAGCTGATTGTTTAAATCACCGTATTAAACACGTTAAACTTACACAAGCCTGTGCGCTCGTTGGTTTATCTTTTTATCTCGTGTCACAAGCGCAGATCGCACCGTGTGTTTTTCACTAATCAAACAGACCTAAATTGCGTTAGGTCGAGTGCATTTACCTGTTTTTCATCATCGAATGGCGCTATCTAGCCACCACCATGGAGTAGTTAATGAAACCCATGAAAAATCTCGCCCAGTATTATGTCGACTTGCTAGTCAAACTGGGGATTGTTCGCTTCTCTATTTTGCTAGCCCTTGCGCTGGTGGCATTAGCTGTTGTGGTGCAGGTAGGGATTACTTTAGCTCTCAAAGGGCGAGTAGATGATATCGACATTGTCCGTTCGGTGTTTTTTGGTCTATTGATCACCCCTTGGGCGGTTTACTTCCTCTCTGTGGTTGTAGATCAACTAGAAGAGTCTCGCCAGCGTTTAACTAAGCTGGTGTCCAAACTGAAGGACATGCGTTCGCGAGATCAAGAGCTGAATTACCAACTTCAACAAAACATTGAAAAGCTTAACCAAGAAATTGAAGAGCGTATTAAAGCGGAAGAAGCACGTGAAGAGGCGATGCAAGACCTCGAAAATGAGGTGTTCCAACGCGAACGTACTCAATTAGAGTTGGCAGAACGTACCGCATTACTGCGTTCATTTATTGATGCCTCACCAGACTTAATTTACTACCGCAATGCGGATGGTGTTTTCTCTGGCTGTAACCGCGCGATGGAAGAGCTAACGGGCAAGAAAGAGCACCAGTTAGTCGGATTAAGCCCTTGGGATGTGTATAGCAAAGAAATCGCCGAGCATATCGTTGATACTGACCAAAAGGTTTTTGCCGATAATCAAGCAATTACTTACGAGCAATGGCTCGAATACCCAGATGGTCGCAAGCATTACTTTGAGCTGCGTAAAGTGCCATTTTACAGCAAAGATGGCCGCCACCTTGGTCTCGTTGGGTTCGGTCGTGATATCACTGAACGTAAGCGCCATGAAGAGTCGTTAGAGAAAGCAAGCCGCGACAAAACTACCTTCATCTCAACCATCAGTCATGAGCTGCGAACGCCGCTGAATGGCATTGTAGGCTTAAGTCGTATGCTTCTAGATAGTCCGTTGACAGAAGAGCAGCGTAAACACATGCAGACCATCAATGTGAGTGCGATTACGCTAGGTAACATCTTCAACGATATTATCGATATGGATAAATTTGATCGCCGTAAGTTAGAACTATTACCTGCGCCACTTAACTTCGAAGACTTCGTCGCAGAGATTGAGAGCATCTCAGCTCTGATGGCGGAACAAAAAGGGTTACGCTTTGATTTAGAACGTTTAAGCGACTTGCCAAAAGCAATTGAAGTGGATGCAACCCGTCTACGTCAGGTGATTTGGAACCTAGTCAGCAACGCAATGAAGTTCACCAAAGAAGGTGGCGTTGTGATGACAGTGAGTGCGGATGTCGAAGACGATTTTGCGACCATTATTATGGAAGTGGAAGACACAGGTATTGGTATTCCAGACGAAGAGCTAGATAAGATCTTTGCGATGTACTACCAAGTGAAATCAGGCAAGGACAACCTGCATGCGGTCGGTACAGGTATTGGTTTGGCGGTATCTAAGCAACTGATCAATATGATGGATGGTGACATTACGGTTACCAGTGAGGAAGGCTTTGGTAGCACTTTTACTGTATCGATCCACGTTCCGATTGTTGAACTAGCTGAGCCAGTCATTGATGCGAAACGCGACAATGTGCGCCTCAACATATTTATGGTCGAAGACATCGAGCTTAACGTAACTGTGGCTAAATCGTTACTTGAGAGCCTAGGGCACTCTGTCACCGTGGCAATGACGGGCCAAGAAGCGTTAGTGAACTTTGTGCCAGAAAAATACGACTTAGCGTTGTTGGATATCCAACTGCCTGATATGACGGGCTTTGATGTCGCCAATTATTACCGCAAGCATTATAACAATCTTCCTCCATTGGTCGCCTTAACTGCTAATGTAATGAAAGATCGTCGTGAATACTTAGATAACGGCATGGATGATGCGATCAGTAAGCCGCTGGCAGTGAATGCTATTCAGTCAGTGATTGATAAGTTCTTCGCTCACCAGTTAGAACAACCTAAGGAAGTGGTGAGCGGTCCCGAAACAGTGGAAGAGCCAGTCCCTTCTCCTGTGATTGAGACACATTTGCTCGATATGGATATGTTAGAGTCTTACGTCGACATTGTTGGTGCAAAACCTGTCTACGACAGCATAAAAATGTTTGAAGATATGATGCCAGACTATATTGATGTCTTAGATTCGAACATGACAGCGAAAGATCAAGATGGGATTGTTTCTGAAGCGCATAAAATCAAAGGTGCTGCAGGTTCAATTGGCCTGAAACGTATCCAAAGTGTGGCGCAAAAAGCGCAATCGCCTGATATGCCAGCATGGTGGGAAAACATTTCAGACTGGGTTGAAGAGATCAAAAATGAATACCAAAACGATATTCAAGTCCTCAAAAGTTGGTTGGAACAAAGGAAATAACATGAAAAGAATCGCACCATTGGCATTAGCCATGGCATTGATGGCAGGCTGTAGTTCCGTTCCAAATGTGAATTGGCAACAAAACAGTCAGATTACGATTAATGAGGTTAATGTTGAGCTCAAAAGTAATTTATGGGTGAACCTCATGCCGAATATTGGGGACGTGGAAGAGCAAAGTATTCAAGGTGCACTTTACCTCGAAGGAGATCAGTTACTTCCTGCAAATCTAACGGCAGAAGCTCTTATTATTAAACAGGGGCAAAAAGAGTGGTTGGTGGACAGTGCGTCTTTAGATACTCGAACGCACAGTGAAAGCCGATGGGAGGTGGCGTTCTCGTCTCACATTGATGTGAACACAGAAAAATCGGTTGATATCGCAGTGCTTCTAGACGATGCGGGTAAACAGCGTTGGTTAGTCGAAAAGTACGTGAAGATTAACAAGGTTTATTAACCGCAATGATGTTGCATTAGTCGTTAGACCTAAAACAAAAAGGGCTTGCTCAATGAGCAAGCCCTTTGCATATTAGCGGTTAAATCTAATCTTCTAGATCGCCACAGAAGCGGTAACCTTCGCCGTGGATAGTGGCGATGATTTCTGGCGTACCTGAAACAGACTCAAAGTGCTTACGGATACGACGAATCGTTACGTCTACAGTACGGTCGTGTGGCTTAAGTTCACGACCAGTCATCTTCTTAAGAAGATCTGCACGAGTTTGAATCTTACCCGGGTTCTCACAGAAGTGCAGTAATGCGCGGAACTCAGAGCGAGGTAGCTTGTAGCTATCACCAGCAGGGCTTACTAGAGAGCGGCTGTTGATGTCTAGTACCCAACCGTTGAATTCATACTTTTCTACCGAGCGCTTCTCTTCTTGCACCGCGTTAGAGCTCATTGAGCGACTAAGTAGGTTACGTGCACGAATAGTTAGTTCACGTGGGTTGAATGGTTTAGTGATGTAGTCATCTGCACCAATCTCAAGACCTAGGATCTTGTCTACTTCATTGTCACGGCCTGTCAGGAACATTAAAGCAATGTTCGCTTGCTCGCGTAATTCACGCGCTAGTAGAAGGCCATTCTTGCCTGGAAGATTAATGTCCATAATAACCAAGTTGACTGAGTTATCAGACAACACTTGGTGCATCTCTTCACCGTCACTGGCTTCAAAAACAGCGTATCCCTCTGCTTCAAAAATACTCTTAAGAGTGTTACGAGTTACTTGCTCATCTTCAACGATAAGAATCTGCGGGGTTTGCATTGGCGGTACCTAAATTTGTGACAAAATTGTGCTAATAGAATAAATTCTAGGCAAAAATATAACATACAGGTAATGTGATTTTGATAATAAATCAAGTTGATCAAAAAAACACTTCTTTCAGTTATCCGCCCTCCATGGAATTTTGCCAACTCACCAGTATCCAATGGCGACGTTTATTCTAAAGGGCTTGTTTACCTTTCATTTCCTGCTTTCAGTGGGGCCTGAAACGTAAACACCCTAAGATATTGAGCGGATTTTATATTGTTAACAGCATGCTAACAATGCTCAAATGTTAATTCCATTCAGTTTGTTGATTTATATCAATTGATGAAATGTAACTGTTATTAATCGTTTAAGACTTATGATAGAAAAAAGTAATAAGAACATAGACGCATCGTTATGGAATGCTTATTCAGAATCTTTTTTCAGATTCGAAGCCGAGTGGCGTGTTTCAAACTATGCTGTGATAACCGCTTGGAACCCATACAGTAACTTGAGGTCCAAAGAAGAGAACAGCATAAACAATCACGCGTTAGAAAAACAGCTACAGCACGTTAATTACGCGCCTGTCACGGTAGGTGATAGCGCTTTTACATGGTATGAGGAAAGCTTTGCCGTCGAGTTGTCGCCAGAGGTAGCCGTTGAATTGGCGAGTGACTTTCAACAAAACGCGATTTATTACGTCATTAATGACCAACTTTATCTTATTGCGTGCTCGCAGCCGAAAGTTTTTCATACGTTAGGCTCCATTAAACCTCGGCTCGTATAGAAGGTATAGAAAAGGATACTGCTCACTGAAGCACCGCTTGGGTGAGAAAATTCACGGAGGAAATATGAGAGACATTACACCCGATATTTGTGACCAATTTGAAGACCAAGTGAGCTTGCTTACTTTACCATTGCAGAACTTTGGTCAACGTAGCGCTTTTTACGGTGAAATCGTTACGGTGCGCTGCTATCACGATAACTCGAAAGTGCGTGAAGTACTGGGCGAAGATGGAACGGGTAAAGTATTGATTGTTGACGGACATGGATCGTGTCAGAGAGCATTACTCGGCGATCAATTAGCGATACTCGGAATAGAAAATGGGTGGGAAGGTATCATTGTCTATGGTGCAATACGCGACGTAGCACAAATATCTCAAATGGACATTGGCGTTCAAGCTCTTGGAACTAACCCGTTTAAAACAGAGAAACGCGGGATAGGAGAGGTAAACGTAACCTTAACGATGCAAAACCAAATCGTTCAACCTAAGCACTACGTTTACGCGGACTGGAACGGTGTGTTGATTTCTAAGCAAAAGCTGGACTTCTAAAAACGAAAGCCTAAACCAACCTCAAAGCCTTGTTGCCAATCTTGGTAATCAAGAGTCGCGTGAAGATCCAGTTTATCGGTAATTTTTACGCGACTTGAGACTTCAGCCGCGAGGCTACTGTCGTCTTGGCGAATACCTTCCGCTGTTTCGTTCTTGTAAGAGCGAACTGTACTTTTCAGCGTGACACGATCATTAAAGTGATAGCTGATCCCACTCAAAAAACCACTTTGATTTTGGGTAGGAGAGTTATTGACTCGTGCACCGACATAAACGTCTACCGAATCAAAAAGTTCGTAAGCGTAACCCGTATCGATATTCCAAACATCAAAACTGTCAGACTGATAACTGTCGCTGGAAATGAATAGTTTATGAGGAGAAGGGGATGTTTTACCTGGAAGCGGCGGAAGCTCGTTTGCTAGACAAACACCAGGCACAAAAAACAGCAACAGAAAAAGCCATCTTTTCATGTTCACCACTCCTTGTGTCAACTTTTTTATTAGTATGCGCCCAAAGCTTCTCACTATTAAAGCATAGAATATGAAAGCTAGCTCACCTATTTTCTAAATAATTCGATCCTATGAACATAAGTCACAGTTAAGTTGTTGTTATGTGTCACAACCCTCTCGAATTATTTGATCGTACGTTTTATGGCAAAGATCAGACTAGTTATTAGATAAAAAACCGAACTGGTGATGATGGTTAAGTCCTTTACAAAAACTAACTGTAGATTTTCAAATGATCAATAATGTGTAATTAACTATAAATATCAATGACATTGATTAGCAGAAATCTCTGAAAGATGGAAAAACAAACAATTTTTTGTTGACTATGTATCAGAAACTCGGTAAACGTAGAGTTAAGCAAACACAATTAACGTTGAATATTTATTTATGCCATCTAACAGCCTAGTAGTAATGACCACGACCATTATTATTACCGACACGACACATGTTGGGGCAGGCTGCTGAGCGAAAGAAATTCACAAAAAAGGCCTGTATCCAACAAGATACAGGCCTTTTTTTATGCTTTTTTTATCCAGAATTTAGACAAATTTAAGAAGATATACCGGAGGAAGGGATGCGAGTATTGAAGTTTGGCGGATCATCACTAGCTGATGCAGATCGCTTTTTGAGAGCGGCAGACATTATTGCCAATAACGCTCAACAAGAAGAAGTAGCGGTTGTTCTTTCCGCTCCTGGTAAAACAACAAACAAATTGGTTGCGGTCATTGAAGGCGCATTGCGCAATGGTGAAGCAGAACTACAAATCAAAGAGTTGGAGGAGTCGTTTAAAACGCTCTTCACTCAAATCCAAGCAGTACTACCCAATATCGATGGTTCAGCTTTCGATAACCAAGTGAAAACTTCTCTCTCTCGATTACGCCAATTCGTTCATGGCATCAATCTTCTTGGCATGTGCCCAAACAATGTTAATGCACGTATTATTAGCAAAGGCGAACGCGTTTCGATTCAATTGATGAAAGCGGTGTTAGAAGCCAAAGGCCAGCCAGCACATCTTATCGACCCAGTTGAATACCTATACGCAAAAGGTGATCACCTTGAAGCCATGGTTGATGTAGATGTTTCAACGCAAAACTTCCGCCAAAACCCTCTTCCTCTGGGCCATGTGAATATCATGCCTGGTTTTACCGCAGGTAACGAGAAAGGTGAATTGGTAACACTTGGTCGCAATGGCTCTGATTATTCGGCGGCGGTTCTTGCGGCGTGTCTGCGCGCAGATTGTTGTGAGATCTGGACTGACGTAGACGGTGTATACAACTGCGACCCTCGTTTAGTGGAAGATGCTCGCTTACTTAAATCTCTTAGCTACCAAGAAGCAATGGAGCTTTCTTACTTCGGTGCTTCCGTTTTGCATCCGAAGACCATTGCTCCTATCGCGCAGTTCCACATCCCATGTCTGATCAAAAACAGCTTTAACCCACAAGGTGCAGGAACTCTGATTGGGCAAGACACTGGTGAAGACAATCTGGCGATCAAAGGTATCACGACGCTAAACGACCTAACCATGGTTAACGTCTCCGGCCCAGGTATGAAGGGTATGGTTGGCATGGCAAGCCGCGTATTTGGCGCAATGTCTTCCGCTGGTGTGTCTATTGTTCTTATTACTCAGTCTTCTTCTGAGTACAGCATTAGCTTCTGTATTGAGGCAGAAGATAAAGCAAAAGCGCAACAAGTACTGGCCGATGCGTTTGAGTTGGAACTGAAAGATAGCTTATTAGAGCCGGTCGAGTTTATTGATAATGTTTCAATCATAACGTTGGTTGGTGACGGCATGCGTACATCGCGCGGTGTTGCATCTCGCTTCTTCTCATCTCTTGCTGAAGTGAAC
Source organism: Vibrio sp. 1159 (assembly GCF_033340395.1). Taxonomy (NCBI): domain Bacteria; kingdom Pseudomonadati; phylum Pseudomonadota; class Gammaproteobacteria; order Vibrionales; family Vibrionaceae; genus Vibrio; species Vibrio sp. 1159. Next base: position 393,983 of record NZ_JAWOWL010000001.1, read on the forward strand.
GTAAACATTGTAGCCATCGCACAGGGCTCATCTGAGCGTGCAATCTCAGCCGTGATTCCTGAAGATAAAATCTCTGAAGCAATAAAAGCGTGTCATGAGAACCTATTCAACTCTAAGCACTTCTTAGACGTATTCGTGGTTGGTATTGGCGGCGTTGGTGGTGAGCTGGTGGATCAGATCGAGCGTCAACAGGCGAAGCTTGCGGAAAAAGGCATCGTTATTCGCGTGTGTGGCTTGGCAAACAGCAAAGGTCTTTTACTTGATAGTGAAGGTCTGCCACTCGAGCATTGGCGTGATCGTATGTCGGCAGCGACAGAAGAGTTCAGCCTAGCGCGTTTGATTTCTTTGGTTCAACGTAACCACATCATCAACCCAGTATTGGTTGACTGTACATCAAGTGAAGATATCGCGAACCAATACGCTGATTTCCTAGCAGCTGGTTTCCATGTCGTTACACCAAATAAAAAAGCAAACACAGCAAGCATGGCTTACTACCATCAGCTTCGCGATGTTGCGCGCAGCTCTCGTCGCAAGCTGATGTACGAAACAACTGTGGGGGCGGGTCTACCGGTAATCGAAAACCTGCAAAACCTAATCTCAGCGGGTGATGAGCTAGAGCGCTTTAGCGGTATTCTTTCTGGCTCTCTGTCATACATCTTCGGTAAGTTAGATGAAGGTATGAGCCTAAGTGAAGCAACTAATATCGCAAAAGAAAATGGTTTTACTGAACCGGATCCTCGTGATGATCTTTCTGGTATGGATGTCGCGCGTAAGCTTCTGATCCTGGCTCGTGAAGCAGGCATGTCTCTAGAACTAGAAGACGTTGTGGTTGATCAAGCTCTGCCACCAGGCTTTGATGATTCTGGTAGCGTTGATGAATTTATGGCGCGTTTACCTGAAGCAGACGCTTACTTTAAAGAATTATCTGCAAAGGCAGCGGAAGAAGGCAAAGTACTGCGCTATGTTGGTGAGATTAATGAGGGCAAGTGCACAGTAAGCATCGCAGCGGTGGATGAAAACGATCCAATGTATAAAATCAAGGACGGTGAAAACGCACTGGCATTTTACAGCCGTTATTATCAGCCAATCCCACTAGTGTTACGTGGCTATGGTGCAGGCACCGAAGTAACGGCTGCGGGTGTATTTTCTGACGTGATGCGTACTTTAGGTTGGAAACTAGGGGTATAACAATAATGAGTTCAAGTGATATGGATGTAGTGGTTTATGCCCCAGCATCAATTGGTAATGTAAGCGTTGGCTTTGATGTGCTGGGGGCTGCCGTGTCTCCAGTGGATGGCACACTATTGGGTGACCGTGTATTGGTGAAATCTGGGGCTGATCCGTTCAGCCTTAAAACGGCGGGTGATTTTGTTGAGAAATTGCCAACTGAACCAAAAGAGAACATCGTCTACGACTGTTGGCTCGTGTTTGCTCGTGAGTTAGACAAAAAAGGCGTTGAGCTAAAACCACTTGAGATGACGCTAGAAAAGAACATGCCAATTGGCTCTGGTTTAGGCTCAAGTGCATGTTCTATAGTTGCTGCATTAGATGCATTGAACCGATTCCATGGACAGCCACTTAACGAGACAGAATTACTAGCGCTGATGGGAGAGATGGAAGGCAAGATCTCTGGTGGTATTCACTACGACAACGTTGCGCCATGTTACCTTGGTGGTGTGCAACTGATGCTTGAAGAGTTGGGTATCATCAGTCAAGAAGTGCCTTGCTTTGATGATTGGTACTGGGTGATGGCGTATCCGGGTATCAAGGTATCAACGGCGGAAGCGCGTGAGATCCTACCATCTCAATACCGCCGACAAGATATCATCGCTCATGGTCGCCACCTTGCGGGCTTTATTCATGCGTGTCATTCTGGTCAGCCAGAACTTGCTGCAAAAATGATCAAAGACGTGATCGCAGAACCGTATCGTGAGAAACTGCTTCCAGGTTTTGCGAATGCACGTCAATACGCAGCGTCTGCGGGTGCATTGGCAACCGGTATTTCTGGCAGTGGTCCGACACTGTTCAGTATTTGCAAAGAGAAAGATGTCGCTGAGCGAGTTGCTCGCTGGTTAGAACAAAACTACGTACAAAACGAAGAAGGATTCGTCCACGTTTGTCGTCTAGATAAGCAGGGTTCGAAAGTAACAGGAAGTGAGCTATGAAGCTTTACAATATAAAAGAAAATGATGAACAAGTTTCCTTTGGCCAAGCCGTTCGCCAAGGGTTAGGTCGCAATCAAGGCCTATTTTTCCCATCGGAATTACCAAAATTTGAAGATATCGATGCGCTGCTTGCAGAAGACTTTGTCTCTCGTAGCACTAAGATTCTATCGGCGTTAATTGGAGATGAACTTGCAGAAGAGCAAGTGAATGCTCTTGTTGATGCTGCATTTCAATTCCCTGCGCCTATCAACCAAGTAAAAGACGGTGTTTACGCACTGGAGCTGTTCCATGGTCCAACGCTTGCGTTTAAAGACTTTGGTGGTCGCTTTATGGCGCAATCTCTTGCTGCGGTTTCGGATGGCGGCAAGATCACTATCCTAACGGCAACTTCTGGCGATACTGGCGCAGCGGTTGCACATGCTTTCTACGGTATGGAAGACATCAACGTTGTAATTCTTTACCCGAAAGGTAAGATCAGCCCACTGCAAGAGAAGCTATTCTGTACGCTTGGTAAAAACATTCACACTGTCGCGATCGATGGAGACTTCGATGCGTGTCAGGCACTGGTTAAGCAAGCTTTTGGTGATTCAGCACTGCGTGAAGAGATCGGTCTGAACTCTGCAAACTCAATCAACATCAGCCGTTTGATGGCGCAAATCTGTTACTACTTTGAAGCAGCTGCGCAAATGAGCAAGCAAGAGCGTGAAAACCTAGTGGTATCAGTACCAAGCGGTAACTTCGGTAACCTAACTGCTGGTCTACTGGCAAAAGCACTGGGTCTACCTATTAAGCGCTTTATCGCGGCAACGAATGCCAATGACACTGTGCCACGCTACCTAGAAACAGGTAAGTGGGAGCCAAAACCAACAGTCGCAACAACATCGAACGCGATGGACGTGAGCCAACCAAACAACTGGCCTCGTATTGAAGAGCTGTGCCGCGTGAAAGAGTGGGGCTTGGAGACGTTAGGTAAAGGCGCAGTATCTGATGAGCAAAGCGCACAGTCAGTGAAAGATTTACATGCTCTAGGCTACCTATGCGAACCGCATGGTGCGATTGCTTACCGAGTGCTTGAAGAACAATTGCAAGACGGTGAAACCGGTCTGTTCCTATGTACTGCTCACCCTGCGAAGTTCAAAGAAGTGGTGGATGATATTCTAGAATCCGATATCGACCTTCCTGCGCCACTAGCGAAGCACGCTGCGATGGAGCTGCTATCGGAAGAGCTCGACGCAGACTTTGACGCATTGAAACAAGTACTGCGCCGCGTGCAGTAAGCTTCAAAGTATAGTAAGTATCAAAAACAGAAATAACGAGAGGTGAATGAGTAATCATTCACCTTTTTTATTTTCAGCCCTAAACCACCTACTTCAGTAGGTGGTTATCATCCGTTTCGGCTTTGCCTGTAAAACTACTCATGCTAA